>JASHSV010000059.1 GCA_030038535.1 Candidatus Acidiferrales bacterium | reverse complement strand
TCCTGCGCGCTCGCCGGAATCGTCGAATTCCTCGGAATGATCTGCGCCACCACCCCGCCCATCGTCTCGATCCCCAGCGACAGCGGCGTCACGTCCAGCAGCAGCATGTTCCGCACGCCGCTCTCCAGGATGTCCGCCTGCACCGCCGCCCCCAGCGCCACCACTTCGTCCGGATTCAGCTCTGTGTGCGGCACGCGTCCGAAATATTCCTCCACTCGCCGCCGCACCAGCGGCGTGCGCGTTGCTCCGCCCACCATCACCACTTCCTCCATTGCCTGCGGCTTCTGGTGCGCGTCGGCCAGCGCCTGTTTCACAGGAACCATCGTGCGTTCCACAATCGGCGCAAGCAGCGCCTCCAATTCCGCCCGTGTCCATTTACGTTCGTACGCCGTCCCGCCAGGAAGCGCCACGCGCACTGCCGCTCGTTCGTCAGTCGAAAGCGCGTGCTTCGCTGCCACCAGCGCCTTCCTCACTTCCTGCACCGCCTCCGGATGTGTATCCAATACCTTGCCGCGTTCGCCCAAATCCTCCCGTGCTGCAGCCAGCATCGCGTTGTCGATATCGTCGCCGCCCAGGTGCGTGTCCCCGTTTGTCGAGAGCACCTGATAAATGTCCCCCTCGCCCGTCGCAATCAGTTTCAGCACCGAAATATCGAACGTTCCGCCGCCCAGGTCGTACACCGCCACCAGCCCGCGCTGCTTCTTGTGCAGCCCGTACGCCAGTGCCGCAGCCGTCGGCTCGTTCACCAGCCGCAGCACTTCCAGCCCTGCCAGCCGCCCCGCGTCCCGCGTCGCCTGCCTCTGCGCATCGTTGAAATACGCCGGCACGGTGATCACCGCGCGCTCAACCGCCTCGCCGAAAAATTTTTCCGCCCAGCTTTTCAGCTCGCGCAGGATGAACGCGGAAATCTCCGGCGGCGTAAAGACCCTTTCTCCCAGCCGCACGCGAATCACTTGCTTCGATTCCGGATCGATCCGGAATGGAAACAGCTTCAATTCCCCCTGCACATCTTCCAGGCCTCGCCCCATCAGCCGCTTCACCGAATAAATCGTCCGCTCCGGCTGCGTCAGCAATCGTTCCCGCGCCGGCTCTCCCACCACGATCGTCCCGTCGGCGTCCAGGCTCACCACCGAGGGGCACAGCGTCGATCCATACGGCCCGCGGATACACTCCGGCTGTCCCGTCGCCGGATTCCACCAGGCCACCAGGCTGTTCGTCGTCCCCAGATCGATCCCGACCGTCCGTCCCATCTCTTCCCTTCCGTTCCCCGTTTTTCGATTTTCAGCTTTATTCCTGCGCCAGTTCCTGCGTCACTCCCCTCACCAGATTCCTTATGTACGATCGCCGGTTCAGAATCTCATTCATCCGCCCGAGCGCCGCGCGTCCCGCCGCTCGATCGCCCGAATGCACCGTCGCGTCCCACTCTTTCGCCGCGGCCATCAATTGCTCATCCACGTCCGCCAGCCGCTCCTCGAATCCTTTCGCCGCCTCTTCCAGCCGTCTCCGCAGCGCCGCCATCTCCGCGCCATCCTGGTTTGCCGCGCGCGCGCCCCTCAGCTCGTCCAGCGATTCATTCAGCTCGAATACTTCTTCCAGCAGCTCCGGCGGCGCCTGTTGCTTCGTCGCGCCTTCCTTGCGCATTCCTTCGATTGCCAGCAGATACTCCACCCTCGCCACCGGGTCCCGCAGCACGCGGTACGCGTCGTTCAGTTGCGACCCGCGCTCCAGCGCCAGCTCCCGCTCTTCCGCCGTCGCCTTCACAAAATTGTCCGGATGCAGCTTCCAGGAAAGCTGGTGGAACCGCGTCTCCAGCTCGTTCATGTCCATCCACAATTTCCGCGGCAGGCCCAGAAACCGGAAATGATCCGTTCCACGCGCCAGCTTTTGCACTGTCCCGCACTTCGCGCAGAAATGCCCCTCCCCTGCTGGACTTCCGCAGCTCCAGCACGTGCCCGTAGTCTCCGTATGCGTTGCGTTCATCGCTTTTGCGCCGGCAGCGGGAGGTCTCGCCGGCTCACTCAGCCCGCCCGCGGTGCCGGCCGTTCAGGCCGTAAACGAGCTGCCGCAGCCGCACGACCGCGCCGCCTGCGGGTTCTCAAACACAAATCCCTGGTGCATCAGCGTCTCGCGGTAGTCGAGCGTCGTATTGTTCAGGAAGAGAAAACTCTTCGGGTCCACAAACACTCGCGCCCCGTGCTCCTCGATCACCTGGTCCTTGTCGCGCTTCTGCGTCTCCAGACGCATCGCGTACGACAGTCCCGAGCACCCTCCGCCCTGCACGCCAAGCCGCAGCCCGCCCGTCGCCTCCGGCACGCCCTCGTGCACCAGCAGGCTCCGGATCTTCTCAGCCGCCTTTTCCGTGATATGAATCATGTCCGTCACGTGGCCCAGGCTTTCAGCCTGCGCCGCTCCAAGCTCTGTGACAGCCGCTCAGGATTGCGCTGCAGACGATGCGGGCTTCTCCGCCGGCGCGTCCGCCGCATTCTTCCGCTTCCAGTCGCTGATGGCCGCCTTGATCGCGTCCTCAGCCAGCACGGAGCAGTGGATCTTCACCGGCGGCAGCGCCAGTTCGCGCACGATGTCCGTGTTTTTGATCGCCAGCGCCTCATCCACCGTCTTGCCCTTTACCCACTCCGTCGCCAGCGACGAGCTCGCAATCGCCGAGCCGCACCCGAACGTCTTGAACTTCGCCTCTTCGATCACCTGCGTCTCCGGATTGATCTTCATCTGCAGCTTCATCACGTCGCCGCATTCCGGAGCTCCCACGAGGCCCGTTCCCACGCTCGGATCGTTCTTGTCCAGCGACCCCACGTTCCGCGGGTGATTGTAGTGATCTACGACCTTATCCGAATAAGCCATGACGCCTCCGATTCCCTCTTTATCCTTTACTTCCTTTACTTCTACGTACTCTACTTCCCTTCTAGTGAACGTTCCACTGCATCTTGCTCATGTCCACGCCTTCTTTCGCCATCTCGTACAGCGGCGAAAGCTCGCGCAGCCGCCTCACCGTCTCGACCACCCGCGCCGCAACGTAATCCACTTCCTCCTGCGTGTTGAACCGTCCGATCCCGAACCGGATGGACGTATGCGCCAGGTCTTCTCCCACCCCCAGCGCCTTCAGTACGTAGCTCGGCTCCAGCGTTGCCGACGTGCACGCCGAACCGCTCGACACCGCGATGTCGTTGATCCCCATCAGCATCGATTCGCCTTCCACGTACGCGAAGCTGATGTTCAGGTTGTGCGGCAGCCGGTAGGTCATGGACCCGTTCACGTACACTTCATCGAGCTGCGAGAAGATGGCTTCCTTCAGCCGGTCGCGCAGTCCGCGCAGCCGCGCCGATTCCACCGGCATCTCCTCCTGGCAGATTTCGCACGCCTTCCCGAATCCCACGATTCCCGTCACGTTCAGCGTGCCCGACCGCATCCCGCGCTCGTGCCCGCCCCCGTCGATGATCGCCGCCAGTTGCACCCGCGGATTCCGCCGCCGCACGTAAAGCGCCCCCGCGCCCTTCGGCCCGTACAGCTTGTGCGCCGAGATCGACAGCAGGTCGATGTTGTCCTTGTTCACGTCCACCGGAATTTTTCCTACCGCCTGCACGCCGTCCACGTGGAAGAAGACGCCCTTCTCCTTCGCGATCGACCCGATTTCCGCGATCGGCTGCACCACCCCGATCTCGTTGTTCGCGTACATGATCGTGATCAGGATCGTCTTCGCCGTGATGGCCTTTCGCAGGTCGTCCAGGTCGATCCGCCCGTCCTTCTGCACGGGCAGATACGTTACTTCGAACCCGTCTTTCTCCAGACGCTTGCAGGTGTCCAGCACCGCTTTGTGCTCGGTCACCTCCGTGATGATGTGGTTCCCCTTCTCGCGGTACATCTCCGCCACACCCTTGATCGCCAGGTTGTCCGACTCCGTCGCGCCGCTCGTCCAGATGATTTCCTTCGGCGTCGCGCCCACCAGCTTCGCCACCTGCTCGCGGCCCCGCTCCACGCCCTCTTCCGCCTTCCAGCCGAACTCGTGGTTGCGGCTCGCCGCATTCCCAAACGTGTCCGTGAAGTACGGCAGCATCGTCTCCACCACTCGCGGGTCCACCGGCGTCGTCGCGTGGTTGTCCATGTAAATCGGAAGTTTCACCGCCATGTCCCTCTCCCCTTTTCCCAGAATCTTCTAACTGCGCAGTTCCACCAGTCCCGCCGCGTCAGACCCCTCGGCCAGGCTGGTGATCGTCACCGCGCTCAACACCTGCAAAATTCCGTCGTTCACCTTGCGCAGCGGTTCCCTCACCGTGCACCGTTCCGAGTGGTCGCACACGCCGTGATGCGTTTCGCACGACGTGATCACCACCGGCCCGTCGATTGCGCTGATGGCCTCCAGCGCCGTAATCTGCGACGCTTTCCGGGCCAGCTCATATCCCCCCATCGAGCCGTGCCGTGCCCGCAGCAAACCCTTCCTCGCCAGCCGCTGTAGCACCTTCGCCATCAGCGGCGCCGAGATGCCGTAAATCTCCGCTATGTCTGAAGCGCTCGCTGTCCCCTCTCCGTCATGCATAGCCAGGTGTTTCAGCGCTATCAGCCCGTAGTCCGCTTTTTTCGAAAGCTTCAGCATGCTGTTTTGATGCCTATACGACCATTCCGGTCGCATATTCAATGTACTCCCGGGGAGCCTACCCGTCAACTGAAAGTTGAGTTTCCAACCCCTTCAATTCTAAGCCCGTAGAGTGCGACCGTTGTGGTCCGCTTTCTTTCCTGTCCAACTTCCCTGCCCCCTGCTCCGCTACTTTGTTACTTCGCTCCCGGCTTCCAGCGCTCCAAGAATCCCGTCACATCTCCCATCCCGATCTTCACCGCATTATCAAACTCTCCGTTCTTTTGGCTCGTCACCAGCCGCCCGTCCCCATCCAGCACTGCCAGGCTCGGAAGCCTGTCCGGCTGAACCTCGCACCGACGTGCAAGGTCGTTGTTCTCGCTGCCGTCTCCCACATTGATGTGCACCACGTGATAGTTCGCCGTCACCAACGGCAAGATGGTCTTCGAACGAAACGCCGCGTCCAGCACGTGGCAGTCGTAGCACCAGTTGGCCCCAAACACCACCAGCACGCGTTTGTGGTCCGCGTGCGCCGCTGCCATTGCGGCCTCCAAGTCGCGCGGCCCTTCGCTCGGCTCCGGATACAGCTGCGGATTCGGCCGTGCCGGCTCCGGCAGCCGGATCGTCGGCCTCGGCAGCAAATCCGTCCTCTTCGACCGGTAGATGAACCAGCTCCCTCCCTGCTCGACCCACACCTGCGCTCCCGACACGAACACGTCCTGCCGCGCTGTCCCATCGCGCATCGTCATTTCGACCCGCAGCGTCAGCACCGTCACTCCCGCCTGCGGCGTGCTCATCTGCAGGATTTTCGGATTTATGGAGAGCAGTCCGCGCGCGTGCAGCCCCGCCCAGAAATCCGGCTCCTCATTCGGATCCGTTATCGGGCCCTGCGGCGTTTGCGCGAATGCTCCCCGCATCGCGGGATAAAACGCCGCGAGAGCGTTCCGGTCGCCGGCCAATACAGCCGCCTTCCACCGGTCGAGCGGCTCAAACGCGCTCGCTGCCGCGGGCTTCGCCGGTGTGCTGGCGGCTTTCTGCGCCGCACCCGTCGGCGCGGCCGCGATTGCCCAAGCCAGCAGAGCTGCAATTGCTCTCTTTCTTTTCACCTCATTATTCTATCCCACGCCCTTTCTTCTCTCCCTCTCCCTCCTTTGCCCCCTTTACCCCATCTACTTCCTTTACTTCTGCGCTAGAATGTCCTCCAGCCTTGCACTCTAGATGAAGAGCACCGTCGCCATCTATCCGGGCTCCTTTGACCCGGTGACCAACGGGCACCTCGACCTTATCGCCCGCGGCGCGCGAATCTTCGACCGGCTCGTCGTCGCCGTCCTCCAAAACCTCGACAAAGCGCCGCTGTTTTCCGCGGCCGAGCGCGCGGAAATGCTCCGCGAAGTCACTCGTGAGTGGTCCAATGTGGAAGTGGACCTCTTCGACGGTCTTCTGGTGGACTATGTGCGGCGGCGCAATGCCCACGCCATTCTGCGCGGCATTCGCGCCATCTCCGACTACGAATACGAATTCCAGATGGCGCTCATGAATCGCCGGCTCGAACCCAATGTGGAAACCGTTTTCATGATGCCGGCGGAAAAATACAGTTATCTCAGTTCGCGCATCGTGCGCGAGGTCGCCCAGCTCGGCGGCTCCATCGAAGGTCTGGTGCCGCCTCTGGTCGTCGAGCGCCTGAAGTCGAAAGTGCACTGACTTTGCCGCCTGTAGGGGCGCTGCTTGTTTATCCTGACAGAGGAAGGACCGTGCCCCTCCTGTTTGTTCCCGGCGGCGCGGGGGGAGGAACCCATGCAACTCTCCGAGCGCATCGAACGCATCACCGAATCGTCCACGCTTGCCGTCATGGTCGAAGCGGAGAAGTACAAGGCCCGCGGCATCGACGTCGTTGACTTCGGGCCCGGCGAGCCTGATTTCCCTACTCCCGACCACATCAAGCGCGCCGCCATCCGCGCCCTCGAACAGAATTTCACCAAGTACACGCCCGCCGGCGGCATCCTGCCTCTGCGCCAGGCCGTCTGCGAATGGCATCACGCCCAGCTCGGCACTTCCTACCAGGCCTCCGAGTGCGCCGTCACCGTCGGAGGCAAGCACGCCATCTTCAACACCGTAAACGTGCTCGTAAATTCCGGCGACGAGGTGGTCATTCCCGTCCCCTGCTGGGTCAGTTTTCCCGACATCGTGAAATACGCCGGCGGCAAACCCGTCTTTGTCCAGACCCACGAGCACGACGGCTTCTGCCTCCACTCGCGCGACGTCGAAGCCGCCCTCACTCCAAAAACCCGCATGGTCATCGTCAATTCGCCTTCGAATCCGACCGGCGCCATCCTGCCGGAAGAAGAATTCGCAAAAATCCTGGATCTCTGCCGCCGCCGCGGCATCTGGCTCCTCACCGACGAGTGCTACTCGCATTTTCTTTACGCCGGCCGCCGCCCCTTTTCCGTGGCCAGCCTGCCCGACGCGAAAAACACGGTCATCGTCTGCGGCTCCCTCTCCAAAACATTCGCCATGACGGGCTGGCGCGTTGGCTTCGTGCTCGCTCCCGAGCCCATCGCCAAAGCCATCGTCAAACTCCAAAGCCAGTCCACCTCCAACCCCACTTCCATTGCCCAGCATGCCGCTCTCGAAGCTGTTCGCGGCCCCATGGATTCCGTCGCCAGCATGCTCGCCGAATACGAACGCCGCCGCGCCCGCGTCCTCGCCGGTCTCCGCGCCATTCCCGGCCTCGCCTGCACCGAGCCCCAGGGCGCGTTCTACGCCTTTCCCAATATCTCCGCTTGCCCCACTCGCGACGCCGAATGCCGCGCCGCCTCCAATGGCCGGCTTGACTCCTCGGTTGTCGCGCGGCGTCTGCTCGAATCCGCGCACGTCGCCGTCGTCCCCGGCGAAGGATTTGGCGCCGCGGGCTATTTCCGGCTCTCTTACGCCACTTCTATCGAACGCATCGAGGAAGGTCTGCGCCGCCTCACCGATTTCTTTTCCCAGGACTGATGCAACCCGTCGCCTCACGCCTGGATTCCACCATCGACCGCAGGCTGTGGGGCATGCGCGACCTCGCGCCGCTATTCCCCGACCTCGTCAATCAGGACCCGCCCATCGCCGAGATCTGGCTCACTGGCCCGGCTTGCAAACTGGCCTCCGGCCCGTTCAACGGACGCGAACTGGAATTGGCCTGGCGTCAGATGCCCGCGGATTGGAAGGGAACACGCTGCCTGGACGACGTGCAGATCCCCCTGCTCGTGAAATTTCTCTTCCCCGGCGAAAAGCCTTCCATCCAGGTGCATCCCGACGACGAGTACGCAGCCCAGCACGAATCCGCCCGCGGCGGCCGCGGTAAAACGGAAATGTGGCACGTCCTCGCGGCCCAACCGGACTCTGAGCTTCTCGTCAATCTTCTGCCCGGCGTTACGCCCGAATCCTTTCGCCGCGCCATCACCGACGGCACGCTCGAACCCATGCTCTCGCGCATCCCCGTCTCTACCGGCGACAGCATCTTCGTTCCTCCCGGCACCGTCCACACCATCGGCGCGGGCATCATGCTCTGTGAAATCATGGAGCAGTCCGACATCACCTATCGCGTCTACGATTACAAGCGCAAAGGCCCCGACGGCCGCGAACGCCCCTTGCACATCCAGCAGGCCCTCGATGTAATCAACTTTGGCGAGCAGCTCGGCGAAAAAGTCAGCCCCGTCCGCTACGCCCGCCACGGCCTGACCGTGGACTACCTCGCCGCCTGCCGCTATTTCGCCACCGAACGCTGGCAGTTCGATTCGCGCATCGGCGGTGTTACCTCGCCCGGCAGTTTCGAGCTCCTCGTTTTCCTCTCCGGCGCCGGCCAGCTCGAAAGCGGCGGACAAAAGCAGCCCTTCTCGCGATTGCAAGTCTGGTTCTTACCTGCCGCGCTCGGCGCCTATCAGCTCGACCCCTCCGAGCCCGCCGTCGTTCTCCACACGTTCGTCCCCGATCTCGATGACTATTGTCGCCGCCTCGCCGATCTCGGCATCCCCAGCGACGACTGGTCCCGCATCATCCACCTATGACCCGCGCCACACGCAGCCGCTCCGCCCACGCCGCAATCCCTCGTAGCGCCGGCGTCCGGCGCCGGCCTTCCTCTCCGCTGTCATTCCGAATCCCGGCGTCCCGAAACTTCGGGATGGCCGGGTTGAGGGATCTGCTTTTTCCTGTTCTTTCCACGCGAGGTGTCGCCAGATGACCTCGTCCTCAAAGCGGCCGGTTTCCCCCGCCCATGCCGTCATCCTCGCCGGCGGCCGTGGCACACGCTTCTGGCCCCGCAGCCGGCTTCGCACTCCCAAGCAACTCCTCAACATCGTCGGCGCCAGGACCATGTTCCAGCAGACTGTCGATCGCCTGCTGCCCGTTTTCTCTTACCCGCGCCTCTGGACGGTCACCAACGCCGAACAGGCCGCCTCCATCCGCAAGCTCGCCCCGCGCCTTCGCCCCGCGCACATTCTCGCCGAGCCAACGGGCCGCAATACCGCTGCCGCCATCGCCCTCGCCGCCTTTCACATCATCCGGGAGGACGCGGACGCCCTCATGGCCGTCCTTCCCGCCGACCATTTCATCGCCAACGTCCCGCGCTATCGCGCCATCGTCCCCGCCGCTCTCGAAGTCGCTGCTCGCGGCCCCAATCTCGTCGTCCTCGGCATTCCTCCCACTCGCCCCGAGACCGGTTACGGCTACCTCGAATGCGGAGAGGCTTTCTCCGCTACCTCGCCTATTCCACTGTCATCCCGAGGAGTCCCGAAGCCTCCGGACGACGAGGGATCTGCTTTTTCCTCCGCCCCCGTCTTCCGTGTCCATCGCTTCACCGAAAAACCTGATGAACCCACCGCCAGCCAATTTCTCGCTTCCGCCAAGTACTACTGGAACGCCGGCATGTTCTTCTGGCGTGCTTCCACGTATCTCGACTGCCTCCGCCGTTATCTCCCCGCCACGCACGCCGCCCTCGCCCGCGTAGCCGAAACCATCGGCACGCGCCGCTACGCCTCCGCGCTCGCCCGCGCCTACCCAAAGCTTCAAAACATTTCCGTGGATTACGCCATCCTCGAGCGCGCCACTCGCGAGCCTGGCGGCGGCAACGTCTTCGTCATCCCCGCCGACATCGGTTGGAGCGACATCGGCTCCTGGGCCGCCGTTTACGATCTCAGCGCCTCCGCGCCCGGCGCCAACATCTCAAACGCGCCTCTTTGCGCGATCGATGCTGCCGGCAACTACGTCTGGAGCGCCAAGAAGCTTGTTGCTCTGCTCGGAGTCCACGATCTCGTCATCGTGGAAACTCCTGACGCCCTCCTCATCTGCCCCCGCTCCCGCGCCCAGGACGTCTCCCAAATCGTCAAATCCCTCGAATCCTCAAAACGCAAAGACCTCCTCTAAATTCGACTTTCAACCCTCCCCCGCGCGCGGTAACTTCTCCACCATGGGTCCAGCCCCACCACTCACTAGTCACCAATCACCTGTCACCATCCGCTTCGGCACCGACGGCTGGCGCGGCGTCATCGCCGAAGATTTCACCCACGCAAACGTCCGCACCGTCGGCTGCGCCATCGCGCGCTACGTCATCCGCGCGGAAAATCCCACCGCCGGCGTTCTCGTCGGCTACGACAATCGCTACGCCTCCGAACGCTTCGCCCGCACCGCCGCCGACGCGCTCACCGCCGCTGGAATTCCCGTCTATCTCGCCGAGCATTCCTCGCCCACCCCCGCCATTTCCCTCCTCGTCCGCCAGCGCCGCGCCGCGGGCGGCATCGTCATCACCGCCAGCCACAATCCCGCTAACTGGAACGGCATGAAGTACAAGGCCAGCTACGGCAGTTCCGCGCTTCCCTCCATCGTTGCCCAGATCGAGCAGGAACTTGCGGCCGTGCTGCGCGACGGCGTTCCCGCGCTCCCCCCGCGTCCCGCGCTCCTCCATTCTCTCGACGTTCGCGCGCCCTATCTCGAATCGCTCGATAAGCTCGTGGACTGGGACCGCCTCAAATCCGCCGGCTATCGTTTCCTCATCGACCCCATGCACGGCTCCGGAGCCGGCCTCCTGAAAACTCTCTTCGACCGTCACGGCATCGCCTGCCAGGAAATCCGCGGCCGCCGCGATCCGCTCTTTGGCGGCGCGAATCCCGAGCCCATCGAGCCGCACATCGAGCCCATGCGCGCGGCCATCCGCGCCGGCCACTTCCACGCCGGTTTCGCCATGGACGGCGACGCCGACCGCATCGGCGCCATGGACTCCGACGGCGCCTTTATCAATCCGCATCAGATCTTCTCGATCCTGCTCTGGCATCTTGCCGGCACCCGCAACATCCCCGGCGACGTCGCGAAAACCTTTTCCGTCACCAAGCTAGTGGACAAACTCGCCGCCAAGTTCGGCCGCAAGCTTCACGAGACTCCCGTCGGCTTCAAATACATATGCGAGCTGATGCTCGAGCGCGACATCCTGCTCGGCGGCGAGGAGAGCGGCGGCATCGGCACCAAGCTCCATCTGCCCGAGCGCGACGCCACCGTCAGCGCCCTCCTGCTCGCTGAGGTGCTCGCCTGGCACCGGAAATCGCTCGGCGAAATCCTCCGCGACCTGCACTCCGAATTCGGCGAGCATCACTTTGGCCGCGTGGACCTCACGCTCGCACCGGGCCAGAAAGAAAAGGCTCTCGAATACGTGGCCAATCGCAGCCTCTCGCGCTTTCTCGACGTCGAGGTGCGCCATCGCGAGGATTTGGACGGCGTCAAGCTCTACCTCGCTGACCGCGGCTGGCTCATGGTTCGCGGCTCCGGCACCGAGCCTATGCTCCGCCTGTACGCCGAAACCTCTTCTGCCTCCGTCACTCGCGACATTCTCGATCGCGCCGCCTCCTTCGTCCGCTCTCTGTAATCCCGGGCGAATCTGCCGGTCCCTATTGAGCGCGTCATTCTTTCCGAAGTTCGCTTCCATTGTTCCCCGCTTCCTTGCCTCCTTGCTTTCTCGTCCTGTTCGCCACTCGCCGCTTCCCGTGTCAATTTGGCACGTGTGCGGCCCTCGTTTTTGTGCCACAGTGGCCTTGCTCTGAAGCCTCAGGCAGTCGCTTGGGAGAACGCCATGAACGCCGTCAACATCGAAAAAAAGCTCGCGCAGGTCAGCGATTACTGGCAGCCCACCATCGTCGGCGAGCTGAATCAGGACTTCATCAAGGTGGTCAAATTT
>JASHSV010000058.1 GCA_030038535.1 Candidatus Acidiferrales bacterium | reverse complement strand
GCGTCCACCATGGAGACGTAGAAGATTTCGTTCCGCGGCGAATACTGCATGGCCACTTTCTTCGCGGCACCGAGCGTTTTCTTGAGGCCGGATTCGAGCTCGTCGCGTCCTGAATACACCGTCTTTTTCCCCGGCAAATGATCGAGGGCGCGGGATTCGATGCGATGCACCAATTTGCGCGGCTCGCCGCGCGCGGGGATCAGGTAGAACCAGCGGCGGGTATTCATCCCGCCATCGCCCGGGCCGAGAATGCGTGCGGCGATGGGGTCGCGGCGGTGATGGTCGTAGAAGAGCCAGCCGTCGAGTTTTTCGGCGCGCAATTCGGTTTGAATTTCCTGGAGATTCATGGCCTGTTTCCCTCACAAAACCACGATATTCGCCGCCACGGCCCCGCCAGCAAAGCTACCAGGAACGGTTATAGGGCCCTGGTGGCCCCTGGGCAGCCTCTACCCCTTAGGACGAAAGAGTCGTCGAAATTAGACCCTGTGCGCCGGGGGCACAACCCACATTAAACGGACAGGCCGGAGCCGGCGGGACGGCCGGTGGTCATTTTTCCGCCAAAACTTGGACATCGACTGCCCTGACGCCGCGCACGGCTATGCGTTTGAGCCTGCCGCGTTCACCACCGACAATTCTAACAGCCGATTTTGGGACATGTAAACGCGCGGCAAGAAGGCGGACGAGAGCGTCGTTGGCCTGACATTCGACGGGAGGCGCAGTGAGGCGGACGAGCAGTGCGCCGTCGCGTTCGCCTTCGATGGCGTCGCGGCGCGAATGGGGCGTGACTCGGACGGAGAAGATGAGTTCGCCGTGTTTTTCGCTGAGATCGAGCATAAACCTCGGAAAAAGCCTACGGTCAATCCCAAGGGATCAAGATTGAGCGTGGCTACCTCTGCAGCCCAAAAACATTGGCCGGCGCTACGGAGAGCGGGAGCCGAAGAGGGCGGTGCCGAGACGCACTTCGGTGGCGCCTTCCGCGATCGCTACTTCGAAATCGTGGCTCATGCCCATCGAAAGCGCCGGGAGCGGCACGCCGAGCGCGGCGCGAAGGGAATCGCACAGTTCGCGCAGGCGGCGGAAATAGGGCCGCATATCGTCAGGGTCGCCGGCGGGCGGAGGAATGCACATCAGACCGGCGAGCTCCAGCCGAGGGAGGAGCAAGACGCCGCGAGCGAGGGCCTCGAGCCCGGAGGGATCGACGCCGGTCTTCGTTTCCTCTGGGGCGAGGCGGACTTCGAGCAGCACGCGCAGCTTTCGCTGTGCGGGGTGAGGGTCTTCGCGCAAAGCGACATCGAGCCTCCGCGCGAGGTCGAGGCTATCCACGGAATCAACGCTGTCGAAAAGCACGGCGGCGCGGCGGGCCTTATTGGTTTGCAAATGGCCGACCAGGTGCCAGGTAGCGCCGAGATGGGCGACTTCGCCGCGCTTTGACTCCCATTCCTGAACGCGGTTTTCGCCGAAATGACGAATGCCGGCTTCCCATGCGGCGCGAATGGCCGCAGCGGGAAAGGTTTTAGAGATGGCAACGAGAGTGACGTCGGCGGCGCGGCGGCCGCTGCGGGCAGCGGCGCGAGCGAGGCGCTCTTGAAGTTCGGCGACGCTGTGCGCCACGGCGGCGGGATCGAATCCCATCGCTCAAATGTTAGCAGAGGGAGCGTGAGTGGTGACTGGTGACAAGAACCAGTGCCGAGCACGGAGAGTTCATGGCCGAGCCGCCAGTAACCGAGCGGGGGCGACGGACTCGTGCTAGACTCCCCCGCCATGGCGCGCGGGATGCTGATCGTGTTCGAGGGAATTGACGGCGCCGGAAAGCACACACAAATCACGCGTCTGGCCGCAGCGCTGGCCGCGCGCAACATACCCACCGAAGTCATCAGTTTTCCAGTGTACGAAACGTTTTTCGGGCGTCTGATCGAGCGCTATCTGCGGGGCGAATTCGGTCCGCTGGAGAAAGTGGATCCGCACTTTTCGGCCATGCTGTTTGCCGGCGACCGGCTGAAACAAAAAGGACGGATCCTGACGGCGCTGGAAGCGGGCAAAACGGTGCTGGCGGACCGGTACGTGGCGTCGAATCTGGCGCACCAGGGCTCGCGCATGGCCGCAGGGGAGCGCGGGGTGTTCCTCGAGTGGTTGCGCAAACTCGAATACGGGGCCTACGAGCTGCCGGCGGAAGACCTGGTGCTCTACCTACGGATTGATCCCAGCGAGGCACAGGAACGGATGCAAGTCCGGCGCGCAGGCAACACCGGGGGAGACCTGCACGAACGCGATACGGAGCACCTGGCGGCCACGGCGGCGCTCTACGACGAACTGGCGAGGGGCGAGAATTGGATTACGATTGATTGTTACGAGCCGGCCACAGGACACGCGCGCACGACGGATGAAATCCACGGGCTGGTGATGGCGGCGGTGGACGTGCGGCTGGCGCGGTTTCGCGCCATTCAGGCGCTCAAGGCACCCGCTCCGAAACACGATGAGGAAGGGCACGATTTCGACGTCGGCGGATCGGGATAGGCCCGCATCGTTCCATGCCTTTTGCCCAATACCACGGAAACAGCCGGGTCGTAACGGCCCTGCGCGGGATGCTGACGAGCGGGCGGGTGCCGCACGCGCTGCTGTTTGCCGGGCCACGGGGAATGGGGAAATTCACGCTGGCGCTCCAGCTCGCGCAGGCGGCGAACTGCGAGCGGCTCGCGGCCGTGGGCGACTCCTGCGGTGAGTGCGGGACGTGCCTAAAGATCGGAGAGCTTGCTGAGCCCGGACCGCTGATCGAGCGAGGGCTGGAGTCGCGCGGGGCCAGCCCGGACACGGCGACGGTCGAGCGCGTGCCGCTAATTCTCCAGACGCATCCCGACGTGTGGCTGCTGGTGCCGGACCCGGTGCGGCTGCGGAACCCAGTGGCGCGTCCGGTGCTGCGGCTTGGCCAGCTGCGTGCGGTGCAGCGCGCGGCACAGTTTGTGCCCTCGGCGCGAAGGAGAGTTTTTCTGCTGGAAGGCGCGGAGACAATGGCGGAGGCGCACTCGAACGCCTTCCTGAAAATTCTGGAGGAGCCGCCGGAAACATCCACGCTGGTGCTGCTGACGGCGCAGCCGGACGCGCTGCTGCCGACGATCCGTTCGCGGTGCCTGCAATTCCATTTCGCTCCGCTGGGGGTGGCGGAGGTGGAGCGCGTGCTCAATGAGCACAAGAAGATGGCACCGGCGGCGCGGCGGCTGGCGGCGCAGCTCTCCCGGGGATGTCCGGGGACGGCACTGGGAATCGATCTGGAGGAGTCGCGGCGGCTGCGGCGGGATGCGCTGGAGCTGGTGGAACGCGCGGCCGGCGGCCGGGAGTTCACGGAGGTGTTCCAACTGAGCGCGCAGCTCACCAAAGGCGAAGGGCTGGGATTTGAAAATCTGCTCGAGCTGTTCTACAATTTGTTCCACGACCTGCTCGACGCGGTAACGGGCGTATCCACCCCGGCACTGCGGAATCCCGACCTGCAGGGGGAAATCGAGGCACTCGCGAAGCGCGTTTCCGCCGACTGGGTGGGACGCGCGGTGAGCCGCCTGGACGCCCTCTCCAGCGGGGTACGCCGCAATACGAACCGGCAGTTGGGTCTGGACAGCATGGCCGCCGCATTGGCTCTGCGCTGAACCACCCCGAAGGTTACCCGGACCGCGCGTCCAGCATCGAAGGAAGCGGAGCGGAACTTTCCCGAAGTTTCCGCCCCGCGGTTGAACGATTCTCGAAACGAGGAGACACCGCCGTGAACCGCAAACTCTTCCGGCCGCCGCTGAACGATGTGAAGGAAACCGTGTACGCTCCGCGACCGAGCACGATGCCGCAACCGACGCCGTTGCGGAAAAAGCCGGCGCCGCCCGACCAGACCAGCGCCGAGAATTTCTATTTCGTGAAGCAGATGCAATCGCGGACGCCGGTGGCCGTGGTGTTGACGGACGGAGAGATGCTGCACGGCGTGATTGAATGGTACGACCGGGACTGTATCAAACTGACGCGGTCGGGCAGCCCCAACCTGCTGATCTACAAACACTCTATCAAATACCTGTTCAAAGACGGCGAAGAGTACGCGACGGGGGGAACGAACGGGCAGTAGCGCGGCCGAGCGGCGCAAGCTGCAGGCGGAGACGCGCAAGGTGCCCCTAGGAGGTCCGGCCTCGGGGCTTCCGGGCATGAGGGACCGCGACGCTGGCGGCCGGGCCAATCGCAAAGGTCATCAGGGCTTTTCCCGCCAGGCGGCCTCGAGAATCGCGAACGTCGCAATCCACCACTGAGAAATTTCTGCCACAGCGAATGACGCGGGCGTCCGCGGTAACCGTGCCGCGCTCGATGGGTTCCAGAAAATTGATTTTCATTTCGACGGTGGCCACGCGTGTGCCCGGCGGGATGGACATGAAGGTGGCCAGGCCGCCGGCGGTATCGGCGAGCGTGGCGGCCACGCCGCCGTGCACGACGCGATGAACCTGCAAGTGGCGTGGCCGCACTCGATAGGAGATCACCACGCGACCGGGCGACGCGCTCACCAGGCGGAAACCGAAGAAACGGAGAATGGCGATGGTTTTCAGGCGGCGGGCCAGTTCTTTCCTCATTACCGGCACGTGCCGGTGCGGCGCGGAGGATGCGGAGGAGGTCATATCAGGTGGCCGTGAGACCGCCATCGAGCGGAAGCGCCACGCCGGTCATCCAGGAGGATTCGTCGGAGGCGAGATAGACGGCGAGATGGGCCACGTCTTCGACGCGGCCGAAGCGACCCATGGGGATGGTGGTGAGGCGGGCGCGAACCGCCGCAGCCGGGTCAGGATGCGAGGCGTAAATGTCGCGTACCATTTCCGTCTCGACCAAGGCGGGGCAAATGACGTTGACGCGAATGCCTTCTGCGGCGTGGTCCATGGCCATGGCGTGCGTGAGGCCGATGACTCCGGCTTTCGAAGAGGAGTAAGCGACGCGCTGCTTCATGGAGACGATTCCGCTGGACGACGATGACAAATTAATGATGGAGCCGCCCCCGGCGCGGCGGAGCGGGCCGAGAGCGGCGCGGGAGACGAGAAACGCGCTGGTGAGGTTGGCGGCGAGGATGCGCTGCCACTCTTCGTCCGAGGTGCATTCGGCGGTGGCGACGAGGAGCGCGCCTGCGTTGTTCACGATGCAGTTGAGGCGGTCGAAATGCAGCTCGGCGGAGGAGAGAGCGCGCTCGACATCGGAGCGGACGGTGACGTCGCAGGGCAGAGGGATGGCATTGCCCCCGCCAGCGCGGATTTCTTCCGCAACGGATTCGAGCGGGGCGAGCCGGCGACCAGCGAGAGCGACGCCAGCGCCTTCGCGGGCGAAGGCGACGGCGCAGGCGCGGCCGATTCCCGATCCCGCGCCGGTGATAAAGGCGATTTTGCCGGCGAGCCGTGTCACCGCGGATGCCCTCCTGACGTCTAACCCGAAGCGCACGCTGTAGGATGGCGCGCCGGGCGGAACGGGGAATCTAGCATCGAGCTTGCACACGGCGCAACGACGCACTGGGGGCATAGGGAGACAATGCGGGTCGGAATCACGTGTTATCCGACGTATGGCGGCTCGGGAATCGTGGCCACGGAGCTGGGCATGGAGCTGGCCGCGCGAGGACACGACATCCACTTTATCAGCTACGCGCCGCCGATCCGGCTGAATTACTCAAACGAGCGGATCCATTTTCACGAGGTGGAGGTGGGCACCTACCCGCTGTTCGACCACCAGCCGTACACGCTGTCGCTGGCGGTGAAAATGGCGGAGGTGGCGTCGGCGGCCCAACTGGACCTGCTGCACGTGCACTATGCGATTCCGCATTCGGTGAGCGCGCTGCTGGCCAGGCAGATGGCGGTGCCGCGACGGCTGCCGTTCATCACCACGCTGCACGGGACGGACATCACGCTGGTCGGGCGAGACCGGAGCTACTTGCCGGTGACGCGGTTCGCCATCGAGCAGAGCGACGGGATTACGAGCGTGTCGGAATATTTGCGGCGGGCGACGGTGGAAACGTTTGGAATTGCGCAGCCGATCGAGCTGATCACGAACTTCGTGAATTGCGATGAATATCAGCGCGTGGTGGATCCGGCGCGGCGGGCGGAATGGGCGCCGGAAGGCGAACCGATCCTGATGCACCTCTCGAATTTCCGTCCGGTGAAGCGGGTGACGGACGTGGTGGAGATTTTCGCGCTGGTGCGGGAGAAGCTGGCGGCGAAGCTGGTGATGGTGGGAGAAGGGCCGGACCGGGGTGCGGCGGAATGGCTGGCGACGAAAAAAG
>JASHSV010000057.1 GCA_030038535.1 Candidatus Acidiferrales bacterium | reverse complement strand
AAACGGCAGAATCATCGACGGCGCGGGGAATCCCTGGTACGCGGGCGACGTGGCGATCCGCGGCGACCGGATCGCGGCCATCGGCAAGCTGGAGGGCGCGCGCGCACGCAAGGAGATTGACGCCACCGGGCTGGTGATATCGCCCGGATTTATCGACATGCTGGGACAATCGGAATGGTCATTGCTGATCGACAACCGGTCGCTGAGCAAGCTTTCGCAAGGCATCACTTCGGAGATCACCGGCGAGGGCCAGTCGATCGCGCCGCAAAACGAGAAGACCATTGCGGCGATGAAGCCCGGGCTGGATCAATTCAAGCTGACGGTGGACTGGACCACGCTGGACGGCTACTTCCGCCGGCTGGAAAAAACGGGAACGCCGCTGAACATCGGAACGTATGTGGGCGCGGCGCAGGTGCGGGAGGTGGTGATCGGAGAGGACGACCGCGTGCCAACGCCTGCGGAGCTGGAGGGCATGAAGGCGCTCGTGGCCCAGGCGATGCAGGACGGCGCGCTGGGCATTTCCACCGCGCTGATTTATCCGCCCGGGCACTACGCGAAAACCGAAGAGCTGATCGAGCTTGCCAAAGTTGCCGGAGAGTATGGCGGGATCTACGCGACGCATATGCGGAGCGAAGGCGCTTCGGAAGCGGAGGCGCTTGACGAGGCCATCCGGATAGGGCGCGAAGGCCATCTGCCGGTGGAGATTTTCCACATGAAGGTGAGCGGAAAGCCGCGCTGGGGTTACATGAACACGATGGTGGAGAAAATTCAGGCGGCGCGGGAGAGCGGGCTCGATATACGCGCGGACCAGTATCCCTATCTGGCCGGCGCCACGGCACTGGCCTCTTCCCTTCCCCCGTGGGTGGCCGACGGAGGTATGAAGAAGCTCCTCGAGCGGCTACAAGACCCGGCAATCCGCGCGCGCATCAAGAAGGAGATGGCCACGGACCACAAGGAGTGGGAGAACCTCTACTACGATTGCGGAGGCGGCGCAGGCGTGGTAGTGCTGGCCAACGATCCGTCGCTCAAGAAATACGACGGCAAGTCCGTGGCCGATATTGCCAAGGATCAGGGCAAGCCGGAATTGGATGCGCTGTTCGATTTCATTCTCGCCGACAAAGGGCATACGGGCGCGATGTACTTCATGGCCAGCGAGGCGGATCTGACCACCGGGCTCAGGCAGCCGTGGACGGCGATCGGGCTGGACGCGGGCGAATCCTCGCTGGACGGGCCGCTCTATGAACCGCACGATCATCCGCGTGCATTCGGCTCCATGACCCGCTTTCTGGGGCACTACGTTCGCGATGAAAAAATGATGCCGCTCGAGCAGGCGATTCGCAAAATCACCTCGATGCCGGCGCAGCGGGAACATTTGACCGGCCGGGGACTGATCAAACCGGGGTTTTATGCTGACCTCACTGTGTTCGATCCAGCGAACATCACGGACGAAGCAACCTACGCGGAGCCGACGAAGCTCTCTCGCGGAGTGGAGTACGTGTTCGTAAACGGACAACTCGAATACGAGCACGGGAAACTGACGGGAGTGACGGCAGGACGCCCGCTGCGCGGGCCGGGGTGGAAGCACTCGGCGGCCGAGTGAAGGAAAGGTCCGTAGGGGCATCCGATCCCGATCCTTCGGGATTCAGGAGGCGGGATCGTGCCCCTACAAGGCACCCGCCGCGAGAGGCCGAACGTGCGTATTCAGCAGCGCGAGCAACTGGTCGCGCAGGAAGAAAGACATGTGCCCGGCATCGGGGAGTAGAACGAGAAGTTTTGCCGGTGCGTCGAGCTCAGGAACGTAGGACTGGACCTCCGAGGTGACCGTGTGGAGGTCGTGCTCGCCTTGGAAGAAAAACATGGGCATCTCAAACCGCGAGCCGAGAGTGCGCGCGTCAAAGGCCATGAATTCAGGCAATAACGCCTCGAACCAGCCCATGGAGACCGCGCGCACATCGAACGGGCGAAGTCCCTGGGCAATGTAATTGGCGCCGGGGGGCGGAGTGCGCATGGCCGCGAGAACGGCAGGATCGAGAGCAGAGAAGAGGGCCTGCTCGGCAGCCTGCGGCGCGTTGGCGTATTTGTCCTTGGTGGCCACAGCGGCTACTGAGTTGTAAGGCGGCGGGCCAATGGCTTCGAGTTCCGCTATGGCCGCTGCGTCGCCTGCCCGGCGGGCGCGCGCGAGGACCAGTTCGTAGGAAAGCGCCTCCTGCCTGGCGAAATTCACCACCTGGCCGTTTCCCACATAGGCAAAAAACAGATCGGGACGCGCTTTCGCGATGCGCAGCCCGGTGATGGTGCCGCCGGAAGTGGCGAGTATGGCGATTTTTCGAACGCTGAGATGGCGGCACACAAACTCAACCACGGCGATGGCGTCGCGCGTGTTGCGATCGATGCTCAGCCCGCGGTTTCCCTCCTCCGCGTTTTTGGCGTAGGTCGAGCCGAGGCCGGGTGGATCCCATTGCACGATGGTCCATTCGCGCTCCCAAGGCTCGAGGAAGGGCGCGGTCTGGCAGAGTCCCTGCAGGATGAGCAGAACGGGGTTCGCGCGGTCGGCGCCGCGGATGGTAATCCACTCGTCGTGGCCATGGACGGGAATGAAGCGGCCTTCGCAAACCGGCTCGGGCATACCTGGAACAGGCATGGACGGATTCTATTCGATTTGCGAGAGAGCGAAACTGCGTCCCGAGGCAGCTCGAGGGGCACTGCTATTCCGCACGAAGCGCGTCCACGGGCGAAACTGAGGCAGCTCGGCTGGCCGGGATGATGGCTGCAAAAAAGGAGCAAACGGCGAGAGCGGCCGCCGCGAGTGCAAGAGCAAACGGATCCCAGAATCCGACGCCATACAGTTGCGCGGAAATTAAACGGCCGGCGCCGATGGCGAGCGGCAGGCCCAGGAGCAGCCCGATGAGCACGCGCTGGAATGCGCCATGAAGAACGAGGCGAATCACGCGGGCGCGGTCGGCGCCGAGGGCCATCCGAACCCCAAATTCGTTGGTGCGCTGCGCCACGCTGTAGGCGGTCACGCCGTAGAGGCCGACGGCGGCGAGGATGAGGGCAACGCTGCCGAACAATCCTGCGAGGGCGGCGACGGCCCGTTCCTGGTTGAAAGCGAGGCTGATTTGCTCCCCGAGGGTGCGGACAGACGTGAGAGTGAGATTGGGGTCCACACCGGCCAGAGTGCGTGCGACCACGGGCTCCAGAACCCCCGGGGGAATGCTGGTGACCAGCAGGATTCCGCCGATGTAATGCGAGCTGAGCTCGATCCGCTGCATGTTCGACTGGGTGTAGGGCACCGTCTGCGCCAACGGAACGTAGAACATGGGGAAAATCGGCCTTCGGAAACCCCAGCCGGCAAAGCGGGCATCGCCTATGACACCGACGATGCGGAAATGGCCCGCGTTTTCTGGCAAATCGAGGCCGAAATGCTGGTCGATGGGGTCTTCGCCAGGCTTGAAAAAGCGTTTTACGAAGGCTTCGTTGACGACAGCCACGAGCGGAGCCGATTCGTTGTCGGCCTCGGTGAGACCGCGCCCGCGGAGCACCGGAACGCCGAGGTTATCCAGGTAGTGTGCACTCACACGGTCCCAGGAGGAGTCTGAGTCTCCCGTCATCTGCCCCGGCGGATGGCCGGAAACCATGATGATTTCGCCCCAGTTGCTGGTGAGCGGGTTGTAGAGCGCGAGGCCGGAGCCCTGCACGCCGGGAATGCGGCCGAGGGCATCTTCGAGCTGGCGATAGAGTGCAGACAGACGTTCCTGGGTGTAGCTGGCGGGAGGATTGTGAAGCGCGACAAGCACGCGACCCGGAACTTGATAGCCGAATTTCTGGTGCTCGAGGTTGTTCAGGCTGCGGGCCAGCATGGTTGCTCCGGCAACAAGGACCACGGAGAGAGCGGCTTGCACGATAAGCAGCCCTTTGCGCGCGAAGGAGCTGCGGTCGTGCGTGCCGCGGCCCGCGGCGCGCAGCGCTTCAGCGGGGTCGGTGTGCGTGGCAACCCAGGCGGGAGCAGCCCCGAATATCGCTCCAGTGAGGAGAGCCAATCCGATGGCGAACGCCAGAACGGGCAGCGAAGGCGTCACGCTGAAGGGAAGGAAGTGCGCGCTCCGGAATGCCAGCGCCAGCAGAAGCCGTCCCGCTGCAAGAGCGACTACCAGACCAGCAATCGAGCCGCCGAGCGCCAGCAAAACGCTTTCCGTCAGCGCCTGCGTGATGATTTGCCGGGGAGCGGCTCCGAGAGCTAGGCGCACCGCGGTCTGCGGTCGGTGCACAGCGGCGCGCGCCAGCAGCAGATTGGCGACGTTGGCGCAGGCGACCAATAAGACCAATCCGCATACGGCAAGCAGGATTTGAAGGCTGCGGCCGTATTCCTCCTTCATTGCCTCAACTCCGGACCCGGCAGGAATTACGTTGA
>JASHSV010000056.1 GCA_030038535.1 Candidatus Acidiferrales bacterium | reverse complement strand
GCAATCCTCGAGAAGGCGCTTGCCCGCGGCTACCGTGATTGGGCGGCCATCGACGCCAGCCCGCACCTCACCGCTCTCCGCTCCGATCCCCGCTTCCAGCAGCTCCTCAAGAAATATCGGCAGTGATCCCCGAAGCGCTATTCCACTACACCCAACCCCATAATCTTGATTCTTTTTCGGGGCGGGGATAGCATGCCGCCGTTCTGCTGCTACTCTGTGTAGCGGAGACTTTCTCGCCGATACAAACCAATGACGCTCGTCACCACGCGCCCATCCATCAAACCCCTCTGCACGCGCCACCACGCCAGCATGATCCTGGCGGAGTTTGGCGAGCAGACCGGAGTTACGATCCAGGCGTATAAATGTGGCCAGGCAGACTGCACTCGCGCGTACAATTCTTCGCAAGGTTATTTCGATCTCGTCGATGGCGGCACCATGCTTCTGCAAATGGAGCAGCAGGACTGCCCTGATTGTGGTTTGCCGATGTATCTCCGCGCGTTGCAGGCAGACGGCACGGAAACCTGGCGCTGCGCCCAGGTCGGTTGCAAGCATTCTTCGCAATCGTCCGCAAGCGCCTAGCGCCGAGGGCTCTTCCGTAGCGCCGGCGTCCCGCGCCGGCCTTTCTTCCTGCGGCGTTCCTCCCTTTACCTCCCGGCCCGTTTGTGCGAACTTTATTGCCCCCAATCTGCATTCATCAGGAGTCGACATGGAAAAGCACAAGCGTCTAGCGGCTGCACTCGGGTTTGCCGTCGTCGGGGCAATGGCGGCGGCCGTCGGTTTCACTTCTACGATTCCTGCCGCCAAGGCCGCACCGCAGCCGGGCGACTCCGGCTACCACCTGAAAAAGAAAATCAAGCTGGGCGGCGAGGGTGGCTGGGACTACCTCAATTTCGACAGCGCCACGCGCCGTCTCTTTATTTCCCGCGGCTCCAAAGTCATGGTCGTGGACGTGGATTCCGACAAAGTGGTCGGCGAAATTCCCGATACACCCGGCGTGCACGGCATCGCCCTCGCGCCGGAGTTCAACCGCGGCTTCGTCTCCAACGGCCGCGGCAACAACGTCACTATCTTCGATCTGAAAACTCTGGCCACCGTCGGCCACGCCGCCGCCGGTCAGAATCCCGACGCCATCATCTACGACCCCGGCTCCAAGCGCGCCTTCGCTATGAACGGCCGCAGCGGCGACGTCACCGCCATCGACGCGGCCACAGGCAACGTCGCCGGCACCGTCACCGTCGGAGGCAAGCTGGAATTCGCCGCGGCCGACGGAAAAGGCCGCATTTACGTCAACGTGGAAGACAAGAGCGAACTGGCCGCAATTGACAGCAATCAGCTCGCCGTTGTTGCGCGCTGGCCTTTGGCGCCCTGTGAGGAACCCTCGGGCTTGGCGATCGATGCCGAGCACCGCCGCCTGTTCGCGGGCTGCGGCAATAAGATGATGGTCGTGATCGACACCGACAGCGGCAAAGTCGTCGCCACGCCCGCCATCGGCGACGGCGTGGATGCCAACCGCTTCGATCCCGGCACGCAGTTCGCCTTTGCTTCCTGCGGCGAAGGAGTGCTCACCGTCGTGCACGAAGACTCGCCCGACAAATTCACCGTCGTGGAAAACGTGCCCACCCAGCGCGGCGCGCGCACCATGGCGCTCGACCCCGCCACCCATGAGGTCTATCTGGTGACCGCGGATTTCGGCCCGCGCCCCGAGCCCACCAAAGACAATCCGCGTCCCCGGCCGCCCATGCTGCCGGACAGCTTCACCGTACTGATCTTTTCACGTTGACAATCGATTGGACACGATGGGGGCATCCCGCTCCCGACGCTTCGGGATGCGGGATCGTGCCCCTGCCGGCTGCGGCCTCCGGCGCAGGCACGAATCACTTCTTGGCCGCTTACTGGTTTGTGAGTTGGAAGCTTACCGTCGCGCTCCCGTTCGGGCTCACCTGCACGCTTTTTGAAAGAACCACAGGGTCCGAGAAGTACAGCCGTTTGGTCATCTGTTGCGTGCCCACGTCCAGCGTTTGCGCTTCGCGCACCACTTTCCAGCCTTCGTGCCACGCCGCAATCTCGTAATCGCCCGGCGGCACATTCGTCAGGTGGAAGGCGCCGTGCTCGTCCGTGACCGTGATATACGGTTGGCGCACCACCAGGATCACTCCGTTCATCCACACGTGTCCTGCATTGCACTTCAGGTCCACCACCCCCGGCTCTTCCATCGTCCGCTTGATGTATTGATTCTGGAAAGGAAAGGGTAGGTTGAAGGTCGCCGCACCCATCATCTGCACCGTGTGCAGAATCGGGTCGCTGCTCTTCACCGCGAACTCGTTGTGAATCGGCACCAGCGAGATGTGCGGCACGTACCGGCAGTTCTTCTGGTCCAGCGTCCGGCGGTTCTCCGGCAGGTCCCAGGCTTTGCCTGCGGTGATGTTCTTCAAATAAACCACCGTGTTCGCTACGCCTTCGTCGTGGCCTACGATCAGCCGCTCCATGTCCCGATTTTTCAGTCCCTCCGGATCGCACACTTCGGGGTTCTTGGTAATCGGAACCGAAGGCGGCTTCACCGGCGGGCCCGTCCACTTCACCGTGCCGGTGATAGTCCCCCCGTCTTTCACCGTAATCACGTCATAGTTGGCTTGAGGGATAGCCGGAAAGGGAATCAACAAGCTGGAACCGAGGATAAGTGCAGGCAGAGACAAGACCATCCGCGTCATCCGAGTGCGCCTCCGAGCGGCCAATTGGGGTTCTCGGTTATAGAAGGATGTATGCGGCCGCGTCCAACGAAGAATCGTAAACCTGTGCGGCGCAGGGGGCCGAGTCCAAATCGGGGGCCCGTTGCGAATCGGGTAATAAGTTAGGCGAAAAGGGTTTAAACCGCCCCAACCCCGGCCCACACCTCACTCCGGCTTTTCCCCTTCCTCAAACGTCTCTCGCGGGTCCAGCGAGCACCGGTGCCAAAACACAGCATCCGCTATGCGCCCCTCCCGCAACTCCTTCACATCTGCGAGCGTCGCGGAAATCTGCCCGCCATCGGCAGAATCAAACACCACCACCACTCCCTCGGCCGCGTCGGCGCCGGGCGTTGCATCGGGCTCCTTGGAGGTGAGCAGCGATTTTGCAAACTCCAGCTTTTCCTCTCCGCTGGTGGCCGCTCCTGCTGCTGGCTCCACATAAAATACCTTCACCATCTTGCCGCGCAGTGGTTGCCAATCTCCCGGAAACCGGCTGACGGTCTCGCGGGTCATACGGAACGAGACCACTCCCAGCGGATTCGGATTGACGGGCGTTTCGTCCTTCGCCGCGAACCCCTCCGGCATTTCCAGGTCCGCTCGCCTCATCCACCCGCGGGAAGCGCCCGATATCTGTATGTGAATCCAGGCGCCCTGCACATCCAGGATCTGAAATTCGTCCCCGGCCTCGGCCGAGAACAGCACCTGCGCACTGGCGAGTGGCTTGGCGAATACAGGCGTGCCCGATCGCCGGACCGCGGCCAGATTTTCCGGGTGCGCCTGATTGCGGAGTATCTCTTCCAGATTCAGCGCCAGCGTATGCAGTTCGCTCGCGTGCTGTTCGGTCTGGGCGCGTTGCGCCTCGGTTGCCCCCGTCTCGCCTCCGGGCGCTGTCCCGCTGCCGGCCGCCGAATCCCGCGCGGCCCCGCCTGTGGCGGGAAGGGGGGCGAGCGATACCCCGCCCGGCATGGGGCGCCCGGGAAGCGCTGTATTCGGATTTGGCAGGCGGACGGTCTCCGATGATGATGGCGAACTGGGCGCCGAAGATTGGCCAGACGTGGCTCCGGAGCGGCCCGCGGAACTTCCCGGGTCCAGGATTTCGCCGAGCCGGTCCAGCAGGTCCGACTCCAGCCGTCCATTCGACGGCAAGGTCCGATACCCGGATCGAGCAGGGTTCGAATCCGTGTACCACGCCGTGATCTTGGCGGTTACCCGAACCGCTGTCCCCGCGGGACTGCCCGGGCCCACTTTGGTTGTGCAGTCGAAGTACGGGCTCGAGTACTTTTCCAGTGGCTGGTCCATCGCGCCGACGAATCCTTCCAGCATCGGAAGCTTTCCTTTCATCGTCGGACGAATTTGGTCCAGCGCCCTCTCCACCGCTTCCTGAGAATGAGCATAGGTCCGTTCGACCGGCATTCCTTGTGCTGCAGCCGGCATCGCGCGGCACACGAGCAGAACCAGCGCCACGACTGCTGTCACGCACGCTTCACGCTTCGCTCTCTTCATGGCAGAGTTTTCACCTGGTCCCGGCGGATCCAACCGCGGCGTCCCAACGACGTCTCCACCCCGTACCAATACGGCGTCACAATCAGGACCACCACTTCCGCGTCGGGCGCCAGGGTCTGCAGACTAGTGGCGCTGTGGAAGGGTGCTGACTTCAGTTCCGCTCCGGGACTGAGTACCAGCCGCACGAGTTCGTGCCGCAACTCGCTCACGTGCTCCTCAAGGCTTTTCGCAGACGACTCGGCGGCCAGCAGCCGGGCTCGCTCCTGCTCGCGCTCGCGGATCCGCTCGGCCTCTGCGGCCTGGAGCTGATCGCGCTGGCGCTGCGCCTCCGCATCGCGTTCCTGCGCCAGCTTGATTTCCCGGAGCTGGTCCTGGATTTCCTTCATCTCGCTCGATTCCACGCTGCCGTCGGATTCGTGCACCTTCTTCCTTGCGTCTTCCACGAATACCGCTTCGATTTCCACCCGCGTTTTGGAGTCCTTCAACTCCTGCACCAGGTAGCGCACCGAAATCGTTCCGATATCCGCGCTTTCCTTAAAATGCCGGGGGGCGAGGGCGCCCGAATAAATCTTGTAGAGCGCCTTTCCGGGACCTTTCCAGGGGCCAAAATACGAAGACGATTCGGAGGCCGCGGCTCCCGCCAGCGTCTTCTCCCTCTCATAGACGTACGTCCCGTGCACGACTTCGTCGTTGGCCACGTTTTGTACCGCCCGGTACACGTCCGCCATCGGCGCGTCCAGTACCACGTCGATCCCGATGCTGCCCCGTTCACCACCCTGCGGCGGAGGTACGGCGCCGGCCGGTACCGGGAACGGCGCGCCGGACATGAGGAAGAGCAAGGCGCCCAGCGATGCCGCCCTTCCCATTCCCGGGAAAGTCCGGGCAATCACTGGCCGCCGCGACCCGTCTTGGAGGCTCACTGCAGAGACCGTTCTAGTTCGTAGCATCGCGCGTGGAGAGGCTGGGAATTCAGGCAGACTCCCTTCCTGCGCCTGCCCGATTGGCATTGTCAAACCAAATCCAGGGCTGGCGCAAGCTCGGGCCGCCCCTGCCGTCAGCGGCGCCGGCGATCCCGCTCCTCCAGTCTGGCCCGAAATTTTCAATTCTTTGAATATTTGACTTGAATTCTAAAAACTGCCGGAGTAGTTTCTGCCTCACCTGGGGGGGAGCAGTACCCGCACGGCGGCTGCTCGTTTAGATTCACCTGGAGGCGAGACCAGGTGGTGGCGGTGCACTGTAACTCTGCAGATTCGCGTTCGCGCGGAGCTGGTTCCACGAAGAGACTTCATCCAGTCTCGACGGCCAGCCAAGTCACCGCGCAAAGCCCCTGCTGTCCCGTTCCGCTTCAAATCGTCTGTTATCGATTCTAGGAGGGTTCATGTTGAAACATTGCTTTAAGAGTGGCCGCACGACCGAGTTGGGCCTACTATTGCGTGTAGTAGCGAGAATTTTCGCCGTGGCTTGGGCCCTTCTTGCGCTGGCCCCGGCCGCGCAGGCGTTGCCGGGGGGCAAGGTTCTGGCCATCCCTGCTTTTGCACGGAAGTACGGCCTGCCTTGCTCGGCATGTCATACCGCCTGGCCCGAGTTGAACAACTTTGGCCAGGTGTTCCGTGACAACGGATACCAGCTTATGAACGATCGCGACTCTCCCATCTGGCAGAATCCTGCGTACTTTCCGATCACCATCCGCATTACGCCCAACTGGCACCTGGAGGAAACCACAAACCAGCAGTTGGATGCCACTCCGGGCGCCGCCTGCACGTCCGGCGTCAACTGCGTGTCGAGGACCGTGCAGGCGAATGGGTTCGACCTCTCCGGCATGGACTTCTGGAATACGGGCACGCTGTTCAAGAACATTTCGTTCTCTGTTCTTCCCTCATCCGACCCCACAGCCACCTTCCACTTTGAAAATGCTTTCGTTCGCTTCGACAACATGGCGCATACCTCGTGGCTGAATTTCCGGTTCGGACGATTCGAGCTCGACAACCTTATTTCCGAGAAGCGCTTCCTGTTCCTTTCCAACAATGGCGGCTTGTATCAGACCTACCATTTCGTCCCCGCCGGGGATTCGAACGATTTCGGAATCGGCGACAACCAGTTGGGCATAGAACTGGCTGGCCATTCCGCAAACAGCTACACGCGCTACTCGATCGCCGTTGTGTCCAGCAACGAAGGTTCCGTGAATCTTGGGGCAGGCGCGCCCAGTTTGCCGAATGTGAACTCGGGTCACACCTACGACGTCTCCTTGGCCTTCAGCCAGGCCTTTAGCGCGGGCAGCCAGGGATACGAGAGAATCGGGGCCTATGCCTATGTCGGCTTCCGGCCTACCTATGCCTTGACCTCCCAGGGCACTCCGATCTTTGGCGAGGGCCAGGGCAACGAGCCCTTCTATCGCGCCGGTTTCGCGGGTGACCTGTTCTTTCTCAATAGCAAACTGGAACTTCTGCCCTACTACCTGCACGGCTACGACAACGTTTACCTCGGCATATCGGAGCCCTCGACCATGCCTCTCTCCGCATATCCGCAGTGCGCGGCGCCCGCCGTCTGCCGTGCGCCCACTTGGAACGGAGGTTTCCTCGAAGCGCATTACTACTACAGCCCGCAGTTTGTCTTCATTGCGCGCTACGAGCTCATCCGCATGGCCCAGCAGGCCATTTCCACGAACCCCGGCAACCAAAGCAATATCGACGCGTATTCCGTCGGCTATCGCTGGTACCCCATCATGTTTAGCCGCGCCGGTCTGGCCTTCCACGGCGAATTTTCCACCACCAAGAACATCGGCATCATCCCGCTCAGCCTCGATGGTGTCGGCCTTCCCCCGTTGGCTGCCAATGGAAAGGTCTGGAGCAGCAGCGCGTTTGTCGGGTTCGATTTTGCCTTTTAGGGAGCGTGGAGACTATGAGACCAAGACTCGCAGTTCTCGCACTCTTGCTGGGCGCGGCCGGCTTGCTGCTCTCCGCCGGAGCCCCGCCTTGCTTCGCACAGATCGATATCAATATCCAGACGGCGACCGGGCCGATGGAAAGCCACATCGGCAATTTCACCGGCCACTCCGAGCCGGGAAAGGCGTATTACCGCCGTTACTGCATCGGCTGTCATGGCCCCATTGGGGACGGCAATGGCGAAAACGCACAGTGGTTTGATCCCAACTTCGGATTCGCCAAGCCTCGCGACTTCACCCTGGCCACCTACAAGTGCCGCTCGACCCCTACGGGAACTTTACCCACTGACGAAGACCTCTACGACGCCATTACGCGCGGATTCGTGACTACGAACATGCCGCAGTGGCGGCCTCTCACCGAGCAGCAGCGCGCAGACCTGGTGGCCTTCATCAAGACCTTTTCAGTCAAATGGACCTCGCAGAAGGTGGGGACTCCCATCAACGTCCCGCCCGAGCCTGCGGCAAACATCGAAAGCATCCTGCGCGGCCGCGAAATGTTCCAGAAAATGCAGTGCTGGAAGTGCCACGGACCGGAAGGCCATGGCGACGGTCCCTCGGCCCCGACGTTGACCGACAGCAAGGACAATCCCATTCGTCCCTACAACTTTGCTGTCGGCTCGCGGTTCAAGTGCGGAGAAACGAACCAGGACCTTTACCGGATCTTCATGACCGGCCTGGACGGCACGCCCATGCCTTCCTTTGCCGATGTCATTCAGCCCGGCGATGCGTGGGATCTGGTGCACTTCCTGCGCACCCTCCAGCCGCTGGAGACGCCGGAGGCCAAAGCGTGGAAGGAATGGATCGTTACTCACGGGAAAGAACTGAAGCCCATCGGCGCTGAAGAGGCGCCCGGTGGCGGGAAATAAACTCGTATTAATTTTTCAGGGAGTTACGAATATGAAGATCAGACACCTCTGTCCTTTGCTCTTGGTATTGCTGGTCAGCTCTGGCCTCGCTTCGGTCCCCGTTCCTCCTCCTGCGGGAGGCACGGTCACCGGCAAGATCACTTACACCGGCACGCCGCCTAAGATGAAGCCCATCGACATGTCGAAGGAACCGAATTGCGCCAAGGAGCACGCCGCCTCTCCCGTGCTCACGGAAAACGTGGTCAGCGGCCCGGGCAACACCCTCGAGTGGGCCGTGGTGTATGTCTCCGCGGGCGATCAGGGTTCCACGCCTGGCACGCAGACGCTCAAGTTCGACCAGAAGGGCTGCCAGTACATCCCCCACGTGCTGGTCATGCAGGTGGACCAGCCTTTCCAGATCGTCAATAGCGACCCGCATCTTCACAACATTCATCCACTCCCCAAGATCAACCCCGAGTGGAACAAATCTCAGCCCCCCGGCACTCCGCCGCTTACGGAGAAATACGACAAGCCCGAGTTCATCTCTGTCAAATGCAATGTGCATCCGTGGATGCACGGATGGTTCATCGTCCTGAACACCTCCCACTACGCCGTCTCCGGGAGCGACGGATCGTTCACCCTCAAAGGGCTTGCGCCGGGCAAGTACACTCTGACCGCCTGGCAGGAGCAGTTCGGCACCCAGGCTCAGGATGTCACTCTCGCGAGCGGCGAGACGAAGAACATCACGTTCACCTTTAAGGCGCTTCCGTACTGACTCTCGGTCTTGGCAGGCACCTTCAGGCTTCCGCAGAGCGCGCGCACGGGGACGGCCTCTTCCGTCGCGCGGGGGAAGGGGGGATCGGATGGGTAAAGCATTCGGGGCCGTGTTGATTATCATCACCGTCGTTTCCACCGCCGTTTTCTTCTTCCACGACTTCGGCGGTATGTCCCTCTGGTTGCCCGTGGACGCCTCCGAGCACGGGCACGGCGTGGACCACCAGCTCATGGAAACGATGTACGGTTCAGGTTTCCTCTTCGTCCTCTCGCAAATCCTGCTCGGTCTGTTTGTGTGGCAGGCCTCAGACCGTCCCCAAGGCTGGAAGTACAGGATCTTTCCCGGCGGAGCCAAGCCCATGGTGATTTCGGCGATTCTGCTCGTCGGAATCGAGATTCTCACGCTTTCCTTTGTGGGCTCCAAAGTGTGGGCGGGAATCTATTTCACGTCCGCAAAACCGGGAGCGTTGCCCATCGACGTCCAGGCCGGTCAGTTCGCTTTCTATTTCCGCTATGCCGGCGTGGACGGTAAATTCGGCGCCCTGCATCCCGATAAAATTGACGAAGGCAGCGGAAACTTTTTCGGCCTCGATCCGCGCAACGACGAGGCTGCGCGCGACGATATCGTCGTAGCCACCATGGTGATTCCGGTGAACCGGGAGATCTTGCTCACCTTGCATTCCAAGGATGTCATCCATTCCTTCTACGTGCGCGAGCTGCGTCTCCAGCAGGACATCGTGCCCGGCCTCATGATTCCCCTGCATTTCACGGCCACGAAAACAGGCAGATATGAAATCGTCTGCACCCAGCTTTGCGGCTTGGGGCATTACCAGATGAAGGCTTATCTCGAAGTGAAGACCCAGGAGGAGTTCGACAAATGGTTGAAGGACCAGGAAGCGGCCCAGTAAGCCGGCGCGCGGCCGCCGCCGGTTTTCCGGCCTCGAACACAGCAGGCGAGAGGAGCACATGAGCGAAGCGGCTCATCAGCACGGTGAACCCACCGGCTTCATCCGCAAGTACATCTTCAGCGTTGACCATAAGGTCATCGGCCTGCAGTACATCGGCCTCGGAATTGTTGCCGTGGTCATCGGCATGATCCTGTCCTGGCTGATGCGCCTGCACCTGGGCTGGTCCACTCTGGCTATTCCCGGCTTGGAGAAACTCTCTCCCACGGGCGCGCCGGCCAACGTGATGACGCCGGAATACTACCTCTCGCTCATGACCATGCACGGCACTCTCATGGTCTTCTTCGTGCTCACCAATGTTCCCTTCGCCGGGTTCGGCAACTACTTCCTTCCCATACAGGTCGGTGCGCCCGACATGGCGTTCCCGCGAATGAACATGATGTCGTTTTGGGTCACGTTTACGGCTTTTCTGGTTCTGATCGCCGCATTTTTTGTTCCCGGCGGCCCGCCGCTTTCCGGCTGGACCGCCTACGCCCCGTTGAGCGCCGTGGGCGAGTCTTCCGGGCCGGGAGAAGGCCTCGGGCAGACGCTTTGGGGCCTCTCCATCGCTATTTTCTGCGTCGCGCAGTTGCTCGGAGCACTGAATTTCATCGCCACCACGCTCGACCTGCGCACGAAGGGAATGTCGCTCGCGCGGATGCCGTTCTCGACCTGGGCCTGGTTCATCACCTCGGTCATCGGACTGCTGGCCTTCGCCGTGTTGCTCCCGGCGTGCATCCTGCTCGTCCTCGACCGCGTCGCGGGGACGAGTTTTTTTGTGCCTGGCGGCCTGGTCATCAACGACCGAATGCAGCCGCACACCGGCGGCTCCCCGCTTTTGTGGCAGCACCTGTTCTGGTTCTTCGGCCATCCCGAGGTGTACATCGCCATCCTGCCGGCCATCGGCATCGTTTCGCACATCTTGCCGGCCTTCCTGCGCAAGCCGCTGCTCGGCCCGCGTGTGCTCATCGGGTGCCTGGCGGCTATCGGATTCCTCAGCTACATGGTGTGGGGCCATCACATGTTCGTGAGCGGCATGAACCCGTTCTCCGCCATCCTGTTCTCCGTGCCCACGCTGGTGATCACCATTCCCGCCACCATCGCCACGCTGCTCTGGATCGGCTCGGTGTATGGAGCGCGCATCCGGTTCAGCTGCGCTTCGCTCTTCTGCCTCGGCTTCATCTCCGTCTTTATCAGCGGGGGCATCAGCGGCTTCTTTCTGGCGCAACCTTCCATCGATACATATCTGCACGCCACCTACTTCGTCGTGGCCCACTTCCACTTTGTCATGGGGGTGGCCGCCATCTTCGCCATGTTTGCCGGCATCTATTTTTGGCTGCCGAAAATGGTGGGCCGCATGATGAACGAAACGCTTGGGAAGATTCATTTTTGGCTCACCTTCGTCGGCGTGTACTGCATCTTCATGCCCATGCATTACCTGGGGCTGGCCGGGAACGTGCGCCGCTATGCCGCCTTCACCGACGATTTTCTGGCGCCCCTCGTTCCCGTGCACCAGTTCATCACCATAGCGGCCCTGATCACCGGCGCGGCCCAATTCATCTTTCTTTACAACTTGGTCTGGAGCCGTTTCCGCGGGCCGAAGGCTACTGAGAACCCCTGGCAGGCCACCTCGCTCGAGTGGTCCACCACTTCGCCGCCGCCATTCGACAATTTCGGCGGCAGGCAGTTGGTCGTGCATCAAGAGCCCTATCTGTACGGCGTCGAGGGTTCGGCCGGAGACTACGTGATGCAAACGTCGCCGGAAACGGTGGAGGCGCATTAGCGTGGAGCGAATCGTGGCGAAATTTGTGACACCTTGATTCGGATTCGCCCGGAAAGGAGCGCACGTGAGCGACGTCGATATAACCACGGGAATGGGCCATGCCGGTTTCATGGAAGAGTCCCCGTACGGCATCCCTTCGGGGAAATTGGCCATGTGGTGTTTCGTCATCTCCGACGCCGTCACCTTCAGCGCCGTCCTTTTCGTATACGGCTATCTGCGCATCGGCAGTCCCGACTGGTCCACGCCGTTCAAGTTCTCCCCCACAATTCTCAACGGCATCGTAATGACCTTCATCCTTCTCACCAGCAGCCTCACCATGCTGGCCGCCGTGGAAGCCGCCAAAGCGGGACGCAAGTCCGCCGGCTTCGGCTGGCTGTGCGCCACCGCCCTTCTCGGCGCGCTCTTTGCCACTCTGCACCTGTTCGAATGGGGCCGCATGATCGACGACGGCTGGCGGCTCTTCCAGAATCCCCTGGGGGGCTCCGTGCATTTCGGCGCCGCGTTTTTCAGCATCACGGGGCTACATCTGCTTCACGTAGTCGGAGGCGTGTGCGCGCTCGCCGTCATCGCGCTGGGCTATCGCCGTGGCGGCTACAACAGCATCGACGTCGAAGTCACCGGCATTTACTGGCATTTTGTGGATTTGGTTTGGATGTTTGTCTTTCCGTTGGTGTACCTGATGAATGCGCAGTAGCGCACGGGAGATTGCCATGACCACGCCGGAATCCGCCCGCGGCCCGGGAATGAAATTCTTCATTGCCGTCTGGATCGGCCTGATGTGCATCGTCGGAATCGAAGTGAGCATTACCTTCCGGCATCTTCCGCCGCGCGAACTTCTGGTGTGCCTGTTGGTGCTGGCGTTTCTGGAGGCGGGTATTGCGGTCTGGTATTTTATGCACCTGAAGTACGAGCGCGCCGCGCTGGCATGGAGCCTGCTCCCCGCGCTCGTCTTCGTGGTCTTCATGATGGACCACATCTGGCCCGATGCGTTTCGGCTGCTCAGCATGAGATTGCTTTCGAATTGAGGTTGTGAGCGCTCTCTTGACTGCCGTGGATTCCTCTGCGGCGGTGCGGCCGGGAAGGAATATGCGGAAAGTGGCGAATCGCGTAAATCACGGCTGGATCGTCTGCCGGGCGCTCCGAGGACTGGCATTGCTGGCGGCAACCTTTTGTCCTGCTGCGCTCCTCGCCCAGGCCTGTCCACTGTGTTATCAGAGCGCGTCGGCAGCCTCCTCCAAGTTCATCGAGGCGCTGCGAGGTGGCATCGTTGTCCTCCTCATCCCAACCGTTTTGATCGGCGTGTGCGTTACAGTGGCCACGTATCGAAAGCGCGGCGAGGAGTAGTTTTTTTCGCCGGCAAGCGATCCGAGCGCCCGGAGGCCCTAGGAGAAGGTCACCATGGAAACTGCGATTGGCGTTTTTGTTTC
>JASHSV010000055.1 GCA_030038535.1 Candidatus Acidiferrales bacterium | reverse complement strand
CATATCCTGCCTCCCAACGACACGCGTAAAAGGCGTCCCTCAGCGCCCGCGGCTGCCCGCCAGAGAACCGGCACCGACCGCTCCCCTCTGATCCCGCCAGCGATACCAAGTGACGACCAGGGGGGCGGCAATGCCAAAACTGGAGTAGGTACCTACCACAATTCCCACCACCATCGCAAAGGAGAAAGCGCGGAGCGAAGATCCGCCCAAGAGGAAGAGAACCAGCACGGTCAGGAAGGTGAGGCCGCTGGTCAGGATGGTCCGAGAGAGGGTCTGGTTGATGGCTTTATTGACGACGTCGGCGAGCCGCTCCCGGCGCATAATACGGAGGTTTTCCCGAACGCGGTCGAAGATGACGATGGTGTCGTTCATCGAGTAGCCCACGAGTGTGAGCAGGGCGGCGATAACCGTAAGCGATATCTCGAATCGAAAAATAGAGAACAGTCCCAGCGTGATCAGAACGTCGTGAAAGACCGCCAGGACGGCCGCCGCCCCGTAAATCCACTCGAAGCGGAACGCAATATATACCAGCATGCCCGCCAAAGCATAGAGGGTGGCCAGCAGAGCCTGCTGGCGGAGCTCGGCGCCCACCTTGGGGCCGACAATCTCGACGTTGCGGATAGCAAAGCTGCCTACCGTGTAGGTGTCGCGGAGCGCGCCAAGAACCGCGTCGGGGCCTCCGTGCCCGGCTTGCACGTCGGGCGAGGCGGCGAGCGGCTGGCGCAGCTCGTCAATGCCCGTGAGCAGGCCTCCGCGCTGGCTGTCGCGGAAGCCGGTGATGACGGCAGCGACGCCCTTGTAACGGTCGGCAGCCGCGGCGCCGAAGCCGAGCGGGTCGCGGCGAACCAGCATCTCCGCGATGGCCCCGGCCCCCGCAGCATTCAGGTCGGGCTTGGAAGCGTCGGGCACGGGGAAGGAGCGGCGCAGGGCATCTTCAATGGCCACGCGACCGGCATCGAGCTTTTGCTCGTTTAATTCGCGCTCGTCGAGGCCGATCACAACTTCGTGGATGTCCGGGCGATTGACGTTGCCGATTTTCTGAATGTTCGCCTGGGGAAATCCGCCCTGCGACAGGTTGGAGCGGATATCGGCGACGGAGGGCTCCTTCGCAAAGCGGACATAGACGAGCGTGCCGCCGCGGAAATCGATGCCGTAAAGCGGCCCGCCGTGTTGGATGAGCGAGATGGTCCCGATCGCCAACAGAAGGAGCGAGAGCGAGACGAAGAACTTCGCCTTGCCCATCCAGTCGATGCTTACCGGCCCGAAAAGTTCCAGCACGTCGTCAGTTCTCCGTGAACCCTTAGACACCGGGGGCGGTCAAAAGTTCCCGCCAACGCACGCTTCGAAACCGGCGGCGATGACGAACAGGCCCGCCAATGCACGCTTCGAAACCGGCGGCGATGCCGAACAGGCCCGCCAGCGCACGCTCCGAAACCAATGGTGCCGGAGCGAGCGTTGTCCCGGCGCATCCTAAATACTCAACTGCGCCTCCCGGGTCATGCGCCCGAGATGCCAGGCAAAAATCGTCCTCGACACATAGACGGCCGTGAACACATTGGCAATGAGGCCGATGACCAGCGTGACGGCGAAGCCGCGCACCGGTCCGGTGCCGAAAATAAACAGGAACGCGGCCGAAACCACCGTGGTCACGTGCGTGTCGATGATGGTCAGGAAGGCGCGATCGAATCCCACTTCAACGGCGGAAGGATTCGGCTTTCCATTGCGCAGCTCTTCGCGGATGCGCTCGAAGATCAGTACGTTCGAGTCCACGCCCATGCCGATGGTGAGGATGACGCCGGCAATTCCGGGCAGTGTGAGCACGGCCTGAAAATAAGCCAGGGCCGCGAGCAGGATCACCAGGTTCAGCATGAGCGCGAGCACCGCGTTCAATCCCGCCAAGCGGTAATAAACGAGCATGAAGAGCATCACCACGGCCAGGCTGACGACGGAGGCCTGCACGCCTTCCTGGATCGAGTCCTGGCCGAGGGATGGGCCGATGGTGCGCTCTTCCAAATATTTGATGGAGGCGGGCAGGGAGCCCGAGCGCAGCACGAGAGCGAGATCGTTGGCTTCCTGCAGGCCGAACCGGCCGGTGATTCTGCCGGAGTCCTCGATGCGCGATTGAATCACGGGCGCCGTGTATACCCTGTGGTCGAGTACGATGGCCATCTGATGCTGGAGGTTGGCCTCAGTAAATTCGCCGAAGCGCTTGGCCGCAGCGTTGGAGAGGGTGAAGCCGACCTCGTAGTTTCCGGGATAGTCGGAGCTGGGGACGGCCTTTGCGCTGCGCAGATCGCGGCCGGTGACGGGAGCGTAGCGGTCCACCAGATAATAAACGTCGGCAGCTCCGCCGGTCTCGCCGGGTGCGCGCTCTTCGCGGCCGGGGAGCAGTTCGCTGTTGGGCGGAAGCACGCCGCTGGGCTGGGCGCTGTAGGCTTCTGCAGGCGAGGAATAGGTGCGGCCGCCAACGACGAGACGCAGTTCGAGCTGTCCACCGGCCTGGATGATGCTCTTGGCGCGTGTGGGATCGCCTTCACCGGGAAGCTGGACCAGAATCTCGTCCTGGCCGCGCGTGTATTCGCTCACGACCGGCTCGGTGAGACCGAGCAGATCGATGCGGTGCCGGATGGTCTCGACGCTCTGGTGGAGGGTGTCCGTGCGAATCGCGGAAATGGCCGAGGCGCGGAGGCTCAGGGTGTAGCCGGAAGCCTGGCCAGGCGTGGGAGCGATCTCCCAATCCTGATAGCCACTGCGGATGATGTCCTGGAAGCGCGCGGCCTGATCCGTGTTTACGTTTACGACGTTGATGTGCTGGTCGTCGGGCTCCCGAATGTCTTCGGCGTGGATGCCCTCATCGTTGAGCTGCTTGCGCAGGCGGTCGAGGGTCTGATCGGTGTACTGCCGGACGGCTTCCAGGGTTTGCACCTGGAGGATGAGGTGCGTGCCGCCCTTCAAATCCAGGCCGAGGCGGATGCGGTCGGTAAAGTTGCTCTTGACCATGGCGAAAGATTTGGGGAAGGCAGGCAGACCGAAGAGCCCGTAAATGCAGAGAAGAATGACCAGAGCGATGAGGATGGCGCGGATTCGGACGTTCATCTGCATGACGGCGCGCTAACTCTCCTTCGGCTCGGCCTGGAGCGAGGCCACCGACTGTTTGGAGACGCGGATGCGCATCTGTTCCGCGACGCGGAGCTGGAGCGTGTCGTCTTCGACTCCCACGACGGTGCCGTAGATGCCGCAGCTCAGGATCACCTTGTCGCCAGCCTTCAGGCCGTTCTGCATTTGCTGGACGCGCTTGCGTTGCCGCTGCTGGGGAACGACCATCAGAATGTAAAAGATGAGGATGATAGGAACCCAGAGGGTCAGAAGCTGCATAAGCGCACCCCCGCCGGGCTGGCCGGATTGCGCCAGCGCGAGAGACACCGCAGGAATGGAGAAGGTGGCCATCGCCTGCCTCACGACCGGTCTGGAAGAACGGAAAGGACTCCCTCTGCGGAAAGAACCTTTCGCGAATGTCTCCCCTTACTGACAGATGCCCAGAACCGGTCTAGCGATCTCCGCCCCCGGAGAACTCCTGGTCTGGGCCGCGCTCAAAGCGAGCGCGCATCTCTGCACGGAATCTGGGCAACATCCCAAAACCAATAGCCTCACGAATTTTGCGCATGATGTCAAGGTAAAAGTGGACATTATGGAGGGTGTTCAGGATGGAGGAGAGGATTTCTCCAGCGAGAAACAAGTGGCGCAGATAGGCGCGCGAGTAGCGGCGGCAAACCGGACAGGAGCATTCCGGATCGGGCGGACGCGGGTCGTCGGCATAGCGCGCGCTGCGGATGACGAGGCGTCCGCGGCTGGTGAAGAGCCAGCCGTTGCGCGCGTTGCGCGTGGGAAGCACGCAGTCCATCAGGTCCACGCCGCGCATAACGTAGTCGGCAATGTCTTCCGGTTTGCCGACGCCCATCAGGTAGCGCGGGCGATCGGCGGGAAGAAGCTCGGTGACCACTTCGGCCATGGCGCAGGTGGTTTCGTGCGGCTCGCCCACAGCGAGACCGCCGATGGCGTAACCGGGAAAATCGAGAGCCACGAGCGCTGCTGCGTTCTCGCGGCGAATCGGGGCGGAAGCGCCGCCCTGCACGATGGCGAAGAGCATTTGCCGGGCTGAGTCGCCGTGCGCGGCAAAATACTCGCGCGAGCGACGGGCCCAGGCGAGCGTGCGATCGGCCGCGGCGCGTGTGGCGGCCTCTTCGGCGGGAAGCGCGATGCATTCGTCGAGAACCATAATCAGGTCGGCGCCGAGCGCGATTTCGACTTCCAGCGCGCGCTCGGGGGAGAAGAAGTGTTCGGAGCCGTCGAGATGCGAGCGGAAGGTCACACCCTCACCGGTGACTTTGCGCAGCTCAGCGAGGCTGAAGACCTGATAGCCGCCGGAATCGGTGAGGATCGCATGCGGCCAGGACATGAAGCCGTGCAGTCCGCCGAGCGCGCGAATGCGCTCGTGGCCGGGGCGGAGATAGAGATGATAGGTGTTGGCGAGCAGGATTTGCGCGCCGAGGGCTTCGAGCTGGTCCTGCGTGAGGCCTTTGATCGTGGCCGCCGTGCCCACGGGGAGGAACGCGGGGGTGTCGATGACGCCGTGAGGCGTTTCCAGGAGGCCGAGGCGCGCGCCGGAGGGATCAGTTTTCAGCACTTCGAAGCGGAAGGCCATCAGCCGGCGTGGCGCAGTTCTTCGCGAAGGACGCGGCGCAGAGTGGCCTCGAGAGGTTCCTGCGCGCGGCGGATGTGCTGCCGTAGAGCGTCGTTGATCAGCGTCTGATAGTTGCCGCCGCCCGCTTGCTCCACTTGTTCGCGAAACCAGCGGAGAACGTCTTCGTCCAAACGAATGGTAATACGGGTCTTACCACGGGGTACAGAGAGCACAGCTCCGCGCTTGCCCTTTCTGAAATTGTATTCACGTCTCATCGCTTTCCTCATATTGCCGCTTTTCCGGCAGCGTTGCTACTTCTTCGCGAGCGCCTGCCAATTGAGAAGCAGGCCGATGGAAGTGGGTTCCTGGCGCGCAGGGGCATCCCGCGACTGCGGAATCGTGCCTCTACCATTGAAGGCCGAAGCGGGAGAGCAATTCGCGGCGGCCGGCGCGGGTGACGGTGAGCGCGCGGCTGTCGAGATCCTGAACCACCCAGTTGCGCTTCCGCGCAACGTTGAGCAGAGCCGCGCCGATGGCGCCGGCGAGGTGCGGGCGGCGCTCGCTCCAGTCGAGGCAGCCGTAAGCGAAGCGGCGGCGGAGCGCGCGGACGGCCTCCACGTCGATGCCGAGGGCAGAGAGCGCCTTCGCGCCGGCAGGCGTCAGGTCGTATTTCTGCTTCGCGCCAGAACGGATGGAAAGCCAGCCGAGTGCGCGAAACCGGTCGTGCAGGGCGACGCCGAGCGCGCCCGC
>JASHSV010000054.1 GCA_030038535.1 Candidatus Acidiferrales bacterium | reverse complement strand
GGCCTATTCGAGGAGCGGGTCACCTGGGCGGCGTCCCGACCTGGAGATCGTGCCGTTGCCGTTTGCGCTGCCGGATGGCGACAAGGGCGGGACCACGCACGGCACGCCATTTACGTACGATTCGCAGGTGCCGTTGATCCTAGTCGGCGCGCCGTTCGTTCCCGGCGATTATTTTCAGCGTTGCTCGCCCTTGGATTTTGCGGTGACGCTGGCGGCGATGCTGCACGTTCACTCGCCATCGCTGGCGACGGGGCGCGTGCTGGTGGAGGCGCTTTCGGCGCGAGGCGCGGCTGCGGCAAGGAGTCCGGCCGCGGGCCCCGGGCAGTGATCGACGGCGCAAGATAGCCGCAAGAGAGACCGCTGAGGCAAGACGCAAATTGAGAGGGCAGGATTTGGCGTTTGCGGCAGTCTTCCCTGCATGCGGCGCGAGCAAGCCCTGAAAACGACGGCCTCGCTCCTTACGGGTTTGCGTGGCGTAGCTGTCTCAATGCTCCGACAGTCTCGGCAGGCTCGGTGCGGATCGTGTAGTCCGCGTTGACATCGGCCGCACGAATGATCCCTTCCTTGTCGATCAAGTAGCGAGCGGGCATCGGCAGCCTAAATTCCGGTTCGTCATTGAACCGGTCGAGCGTGACTCCGAACGAGTTGTAGAGATCCCGCAGGTAATCCGGCAGCGTGAACACGAGCCGAAACTGTTCGGCGACCTTCAGGTGAAGATCGGTCAGAATGTCGAAGCTCAGGTTGAGCTTCCGATGCATCGCGCGCGTGTACCTTTCCAATTCCGGGGTTAGGACCACGATTCGCGCTCCCAGAGCGGTGACTTCGGGGGCGACTTCCTGTAGAGCCTCCAGCTCCAGATTGCAGTAGGGTCACCAGTGCCCTCGGAAGAAGCCGACCACGAGCGGCCCTTCGCGCAGGAGATCGGCCGAAGCCACCTGGACCTGATCCTGATTGAACAAGGAGAAGCTTGGAGCACGGTCTCCGATCGTTAGTGCACGCGCCTCGATCCCGGTCGCCTTGAGCTCCGCCGTAGCGCGATGCATCGTTTCGATGGCCTCGCGCGGCGCGTTGCGAGGAGGTGCGCCCGATTCGAATTCCTTCTTGTATGCATCAAGCCGTTCCTGAAGAGTTGGCATTCTCTTTCGCTCCTTCCTGGTTTCTCGACGACGCAGCGTCAGGGCAAATCGATGAGCAATGCCGCGTCGAACTTCGAATAGTACTTCTTGACGTCGGCAGCGCCGTATTTGGCGCGAAATTTCTCGACGACGGGCGCGACCTTTGCAGGGCCAGTGACGAGGGCTGGTTCGAACTCGGCAGCGGCGCCGCGGGCGTCGACTCGAATTTTCCGGTTCTTAACCACGTTTTTGTACCACTGCGTATCCGAGCCCTCGACGGGGAGAAGCCAGAGTTTGTCATCCTCAAGAACGAACCACACCGGATTGGCAATGGCGCGTCCTGATTTTCTGCCGGTGACGGTGATATTGATTTCGCGAGACCGGGACAACCGGTCCTTGAGAGGATCGTTGCGCATGGGCATCGGCATTTCTCCGGGCCGCGGACCGGGACGGCCACATCTCAGCGGCCGACCAATTTTTGAAGCTCTTCCGGATAGCGCGCGCCGTGCACCTCAAGCTGTGAGGTGGCGGCGTCCAATTCACTCAGATTGAGGGGCGAAAGTTCGATGCTTGCGGCCGCGAGATTTTCTTCCAGGCGATGAAGCTTGGTGGTGCCGGGGATCGGAACGATCCAGGGCTTGCGCGCGAGCAGCCAGGCGAGCGCGATCTGCGCCGGCGTCGCCTTGTTCTGCCGCGCGAAACGGCCAATCAAATCCACGACCCCCTGATTCGCTTTGCGATTTTCAGGAGCAAAACGAGGCACGAGATTGCGGAAATCGCTTTTCTCGAACTGGGTATCCTGGCTGATATGGCCCGTCAGAAAGCCTTTGCCCAGAGGGCTAAAGGGAACGAAGCCGATGCCGAGCTCTTCGAGCGTGGGGATGATTTCCTGTTCGGGTTCTCTCCACCAAAGGGAGTACTCGCTCTGTAGCGCGGCAACAGGTTGGACGGCGTGCGCGCGGCGGATGGTCTTTGCGCCCGCCTCGGAAAGGCCGAAGTGTTTCACTTTGCCCTGCAGTATGAGGTCTTTCACCGCGCCGGCCACGTCTTCAATCGGGACTTCGGCGTCAACGCGGTGCTGATAGAACAGGTCAATCACGTCCGTTTTGAGACGCTTGAGCGAAGCCTCAGCCACCTGCTTGATGTGCCCGGGCTTGCAGTTGAGGCCGCCGCGGCGTTCGCCGCTGGGCTCAATGTCGAAGCCGAACTTGGTGGCGATGACGACCTGGCTACGAACAGGGGCGAGCGCCTCGCCTACCAGCTCTTCGTTGGCGAACGGGCCGTAAACTTCGGCGGTGTCGAAGAAGGTGACGCCGCGATCGACAGCGGCGCGAATCAGTGAAATTCCGTGTTGCTTATCAAGTGCCGGGCCGTAACCGAAGCTCATGCCCATGCAACCGAGGCCGAGCGAGGAAACTTCCAGATTGCTCTTACCAAGTTTGCGCTTTTGCATTACTCCCCTGCGGGAGACTCCTCTCGAGTTTCGATGCCGCAAAGTCCCTGCCAGATTCAAGAGGCAGACCGAGAGCACAGAAGGGGCATTGCGAGTTTGGGTGTAAACTGGGTGGGACCATGCCCGTTGACCTGAGCGTGGAGATCGCAGGCCTGCGCCTGACGAATCCTGTTCTGGCCTCGAGCGGCACCTTCGGCTACGGGCTGGAAGTTGCCCACCTGGTTGACCTGAACTCCGTTGGCGGAATTGTGGTGAAGGGGCTTTCCCTGGATCCAATGGAGGGTGCCCCGGCACCG
>JASHSV010000053.1 GCA_030038535.1 Candidatus Acidiferrales bacterium | reverse complement strand
TCGCTTCCCACAGCGCGGCGTAGATGATGTGCGCGTTGTGCGGATCGAAATCCAAATCGATGGCGCCCGTCCTCTCGTCCTTGTAGAGAATCCGCTGCCACGTCTTTCCGCCGTCGTTCGAGCGGAACACGCCCCTCGTCTCGTTCGTCCCGTAGGCGTGCCCGAACGCCGCCACGTACACCACGTCCGGATTCTTCGGATGCACCAGGATCGCCGCAATATGCTGCGAATCCTCCAGGCCGATGTGCGTCCACGTCTTTCCCGCGTCCACCGACTTGTACATCCCGTCGCCGAACGAAATATTCCCGCGGATGCACGATTCTCCCGTTCCCACGTAGATCACGTTCGGGTCCGAAGGTGCCACCGCAATCGCGCCCACCGACATGATCGAGGTTTTGTCGCTGATCGGCGTCCACGTCCATCCGCCGTTTGTCGTCTTCCACACGCCTCCGGCCACCCCGCCGAAGTAGTACGTGTCCGGCTCGCCCGACACGCCGGTTACGGCGATCACGCGCCCTCCGCGAAACGGACCCACCTGTCTCCACTGCAGTCCTTTCATCGACGGTTCTTCGATCGTCTGTCCAGCCGCGCGCGCAGTGCACAGCGCGCATGCGGCTACTGCTGCTACTAGTAGTGCCAGTAGTTTCCCTCGCATTGCTCTCCCCCTTGGCTTGCCACCAGCCCCTCACCACTAGCCAATTCCTAGTGGCCGCGAGATTCTACAGCATCAGGAAGGCGTGGTGGAGCATCCTGGTTGATTTCAACCACCCTAGGCCGAAATGCACCGGACGAGCCGCCGCGAACAGGCTTGCTACCTGCGAATTTACCTTCTAACAGTCTGTAATTGAATAAGTTATGGCAAACTTCCCGGGCCGCCCCTTTGGCCTGGGGCGTGCTCCCATTTACTCGGGCTGACCATGCGAATTCGTTCGACACTATCGATTGCCCTGCTCCTCCTTGTTGCCCCTAACTCCCCCGCACAGGTTCAGCCCCTCGCCCAGTCACAGTCGTATGACCAGGCAGCCTCTCCCTACGATTCGCAGGCCCTCGACCAGGCCCAGCAACAGCCGACTACTACCGTCGCACGTATCAGCTTGCTGCAAGGAAACGTTTCCACGCTGCGCGGCGATTCCGGTGACTGGAGTGCCGCCACCGTGAACACTCCCGTCGTGCCCGGCGACAGCATCTCCACCGGCGACCGCTCCCGCGCAGAGATCCAGCTCGATTTTGCGAACATCATCCGCCTCGACCAGAATGCAGTCATCCGCGTCACCAATCTGGATGCGCACCACATCCAGATCGAACTGGCGCAGGGACTCGTGAGCTTCGATTCCTTCACCGCTTCCGACGCGGACGTGGAGATCGATACTCCCAATCTCGCGATTCGCCCGCAGCGCGATAGTTCCTCTCGCATCGAGCTCAACGACCGCGGCGAGACGCTCGTCACCCTGCGCCGCGGCCGGGCCGAAGTCGGAACCGGGGAGGGCAGCACGATCCTCCAGGCTGGTCAGCAAATTACCGTGCGCGGCGATTTTTCCTCGGCGCAGTATCGCATTACAGCCGCTTCCGCCCGCGATTCGTTTGACGATTGGAACGAATCGCGCGATCGCGATCTCCGCGCGGCCATCAACACCCAGAATCTTTCTCCGTATTACACCGGCGGCGCCGACCTCGACCAGAACGGCACCTGGCAGAACGTGCCGGACTACGGAAATGTCTGGACGCCCTCCGATGTGCCCCAGGATTGGGCGCCCTATCGCGACGGCTCCTGGGTTTGGGAGCCCGGCTGGGGCTGGACGTGGGTTTCTGCTGAGCCTTGGGGCTGGGCGCCCTATCACTATGGCCGCTGGTTCCTGTGGAACGGCGGGTGGGCTTGGTGGCCCGGACCCGTCTACCCCTACTACCGCCCGCTTTGGGCGCCGGCCTACGTTTCTTTCCTCGGTTTCGGCCGCGGGGGCTTTGGTTTCGGCGAATTCGGCTGGCTGCCGATTGGTCCTGCCGATCCGTTCTTTCCTTGGTGGGGAGGGCTGGGGCTGGCTTTCAATTTCTTCCGCTTCGGCGAGTTCCCGCACTTCGGCGGACGCGGTTTTATCGCTCCGCTCGCCGGCCCGCTCGCGGGCCGTGCCGTCTTCTCGAATCTGCGCGGCTTGGACGCCAATGCGCGGCTGCGCGCGGGCATCACCAGCGTGTCTGCCTCTCGCTTTGGAAATGGTCGCGTGGTTCCCGGTGGGCATCGCTTCAGCGCCGAGGATATTCGCGGCGCCCAGTTTGCCCGCGGCGGTTTGCCCGTTGCCCCCACGCGCGCCAGTCTGAGCGCCTCCGGGCGTCCCGCGGCGCCGGGCACCGTCCCCTCACGCAACTTCAGCGCGCAGCGGTTTGCCTCGCTCAGCCGCTCGGCCGCGCCGCAACATTCCTTCGCCGCCGAATCCGCAACCGTGCGCCAGCAGATTGAACGGCAGCGCTCTTCGTTCGGCGGCGCGGAAGGACGCTCGCCGGGCCGCGCTGGCGACTCGCCGCGCTCGTCCTACATGCGCGAGGATTCCGGCGCGCAGTCCATGTCGCTGAACGATTCCGCCTCTCGCTCCGGTGCCTATGCCTCGGAGCGTTCCCTTGCGCAGGCGCCCTCGGCGGGCCCGCGCTCGCAATCTGCTTTCGAAGGCGATTCGCGCAGCGGATGGCAGCGCTTCTCCCCGCAAAGCCAGTCCGCGTATTCCGTAAGCCGGGGCGCGACCGCCGGCTCGCAGTCCTACATGGGTTCCCAACGCGCCCAGACGCGCCAGCCGCTCGATCTCCGAAAATCGATCGTCCAGGAACGCACACCGTCCTACGGTTCCGCGCGCGGATCCTATGGCGCGAACCCGTACTCCGCCGCCCCGCGCTCGCAGCCCTCGTATCGCCAGCCGGAAGCGCCTCGAGGGTATTCCGCCGCACCGAACTATTCGGCGCCTTCAGCACCTCGCGGGTATTCCGGCGGCACCTATCACGGAAGCGGTGGCAATCGCGGGAGTGCCCCCCATGGCGGTGGTGAAAAGCACAGTGGCGGCTCCCATAGCGGCGGTTCCCACAGCGCTGGCCACCCGCATCACCGCTAACCTGAATTTCTTTTCGCTAACCGGCCTGCATCCGCTCTATAAAACCGTAGCGCAAAGCGTCAGCCCAGCGGCGATCTCCGCGGGCGTTGGCCAGGCGGGGCTATAACGCCCGGCGACACCTCGCACTGCCCAGTTTGTTCCGATTGCCCTGCCGGAGGACTGTAAAGCTAATTCAGAGCGTTTTCCGACTTCGCGGGAATCACGCGGACATTCTGCACCCGCGTGGTGAGCACTCGGTTCCCGAATTCCAGGAACAGGCCGCGTGCCACCAACACGTCGTGTTTGATTGCGCTTCCGCCCCAGGTGCAGCCGTTGATGGTCACCCGGCACGGCGATACACCGCGGCGGTCAAACCAGCCGCCCCACACCCAGTAATTTCCGTCGCCCAGCGCCCAGATGGTGTAGCGCGAATTGCGTGTGGTCACCACCACGCGGTCGCCGCAGCGCAGGTCGGCCTTACGCACCTCTTCCAGCGAGCGGGCGTGCTCGGCCAGCGCTTCCAGCGTATAAGCGACTGCAGACACTTCCCCAACCCCCGACCATCATCTTGCCTGTTTGTTACCGGCCTGTCAACGAGTCGAGTGCCGCTTGTAGTGGAAAAGAAAGCCTGCAGGACCGGCCGAGTGGCAGTCCCGTGGGGGCTCGCTTGCCCTGGCATCCGAATGGAACCCCAGACCTGCCCGACCATGTCGGCCCGCTCTAACCGCTTCCGTCGGGTATGAGCGCGGCAATGAGCTTTGCAGACTTCCAGCGCTTGATTTCCAATTCTCTCTGTCGTGCCTCTGAAAGCGCCGGAAAGCTCTCCTGATGCACAAGCACCCACGGCCCACGACCGCGCGTGGATGGCGTGTGCTGACGTTGATGTTCCGAGATCCTGCGATCGAGATTGCTGGTCGAGCCGACGTAGTAGCGTCCTGTGGATTGGCTCTGAAGGATGTACACCCACGCCATTTGAGAGATGGTAGGCCCGTGGGGGCTCGAACCCCAGACCTCTACCGTGTCAAGGTAGCGCTCTAACCAACTGAGCTACGGGCCTGAACAACAGGCCTGCCCGACGGATCGGGCCGCTCTAACCAACTGAGCTACCGGCCTGACTCTTCCTCTCATGCTAGCACAAGGGCTTGGCGCAGGGCCTCCGGCCAAGACCGACGCTCAGGCGAGCCTCAGCAACCTGGCCAGTGCGGTTGCGTGCCACGTTGGACTCACGAAAATGGCGGCCCTCGCTCGGGCAATTCGCCACATCAGCGCGTGACTTTGATCACAGTCTCGCATCGCTGCGACGGC
>JASHSV010000052.1 GCA_030038535.1 Candidatus Acidiferrales bacterium | reverse complement strand
TCCGGTGGTGTCGATGAACATGGGAATGAAGCCCATCGTTTCCGTACCCGCGGTCGCGGGCTTCTTCCCCTTCGTCGTCGTCGGGCTAGTCGCACTCGCGGTCGTTGAGGTCGCGCTGGTCGTGGCCGTCGTCGCACCCGCCTCCGTCGTCGCCAGCGCGAAGGCCGACGCCGGCTTCCCGCCCAGCGTGTCCGCATCCGAGGCCTTCAGCGCATACGGCACACTCACCAGCAGCACCCGCGCCTGTTCCACTTCTCCCGGCAACTCCACCCGCACTCCTAGCCACCGCGGATCGCCCGAGGCGAACAGGTCCAAGGGAACCCCTTCGCTCTGCGTGCTGCCCAGCAGCACGGAGTAGTGGCCTTCCGCGTCCAATTCCACGTTCTGGGTCTCCATCCACAGCGTGGCTCCGCCTTCCTGTTCCTGGTAGATGGAGAAGGTGAGGCCGACGGTGCCGGTGCGGGGAGCGCCTGCGGCGTCTTTCACCACGCCCGAGAACTTAACGAGGCGCGGGACGGGAAGAGCAGGAACCACCTGCGGCGATGCAGCCAGAGGCTGGCCTCCGGCCTGCGGCTCGGCAGCAGCGGCAGGCGCCACGGCACTCTTCGTCGCGACAGTCTGCTGCGCGGCGAGCGATTGACTGCTCCAAAACAGCGTGGCCAGAGACACTACGAATGCGAATGAAGGGTGGGCATTCTTCATAGTAATCAACCTCCTAGGGTGTTCCGGGAGCGATGGCGGATAGCCTAAAAGACAAGAACGCTAAGCGTCAAGGAGCAGGTGGGTCCGGCGCCGGGGCCGCCGGCGGTCTGTAGTGCCTCCCGGCTCGCGGAGACACTTTCGGAGTTCCTCTGAAAGGCAGGGAGTTATTTCACTGTGCAGAATCCCTGCTGCAGCTTGGCATGTTCCGCCCCATCCCGAAGCAAGCCCGGGCGGAGTGCGCCAGACTGAAATAAACGCCAGAATTCCCCCGGGGAGACTCGAACGGCCAGTCCTCAGGAATCGATTTGGACGAGGCCTTCCGTGGAGGGAGCCGCGGGCGCCGGCCGCCACCGCGCGGGCTTGGAGGCGCGGGCGCGCAGGCGGTTCATCGCCGAGCCCACCGCAATCGATCCGCGAATCATGTGGCCGATGGTGAGCGGCCCGGCCAGCTTCACGTCTCGCATTCCGTGGAGCGCGGTCGATATGGCGCATCCGCACTGGCTGCAATCCGGCTGGCCGCCGAATACGCACGGCTCCACCTGCGTCCGGAAATCCGCCGAATAATTCACCGACAGTTTCGCGAAGAAACATTCCGAAGGGTCGCGCGGCGGCTCCTGAATCCCGCGCGCGATTGCATCATTGAACAGAAACTTTGGGTAGCGCTTGCGCAGCGGTTTCAGCCGCTCGACGATGGCCTGCCGGTCTTCGCGGCTCAGGATTTCCGACGCCGACTCGCCGATCTGCGGCGTATAGACGCTCACCCACACGTACTTCACTTCCGGCCGGTTGTTCCAGAAGGCCACGTACTCCTCGGCGTAGCTTTCCCGGCGCAGCGCCGCGCGCGTGATCGTCCAATGAATGTTCACGCACGACCCCTCAATATTTTTCAGGATCCGTTCATAGGTGGCCGGCTCCCGGCGCACGTCATGGTCTTCGGGCATGCCGTCGACGGAAACAGCCACGGTCACACGCGGCAGCTCCGACCACTCGCGCGGGATCGGGATTACCGCGCTCGTCACCACCATCGAAAACACGCCCATCTCGCTCAGCACCGGCAGGATGCGGCTCAGTTCGCGATGCCGCACCAGTGGCTCGCCGCCCACCAGCGAGACGTGCAGTGGCCGATGCTTCCTCACCAGCCCCAGCACTCCCTCCACCAGATCATCCCCGCGCTTGTCGTTTAGCTCGCGCAGCGTCACGCCCCCGCCCAGGTGGTTATCCCCATAGGCGTAGCAGCCGGGACAATGCAGCGGGCACTCCCGCGTGATCTCGATCGAGAGCATCGGCACGCTCCCGCTCAGGATGTTTCGCCAGGAACGAAGAAAATGTGTCTTGGAAAAGCCCGGCTTGGAAGCTGTCTGCATACTCGTTCTCGGTCCCCCGATCCCAAAACTGCGGGATCAATTGCCAGTCCGCCGGGCGCGACTCCGGAAATCGTCAATTAGATTCGCGCGGGGAGAGGGGAGGTTGCATCCAATTGCTTCTCGCGCGCCGAAACAGGCTACCCAGGCAAGGAGATGTCTCAGAAGGGTGAATGCAGCCGCAACGGCCGGGCTACCGGGGGCCTTTTACTGCTCCGAGCTTCGCCAATTCGCGCGCGAACAGCGGGTTCTCGGGAAACTCCCCGCTCAGGTGCGCGAGCAATGCCTGGGCACGCTGCGGCTGCTTCTCGCGCAGGCTGGTGAGCGCCAGCAGCAGCTCCGCGTAGGGCTGCAGGTATTTCCCGTTGGCCACGGCCTGTTCGAGCTGGCGCATCCCTACGGATTTGTCGCCGTGCACGCCGCCCAGTCGCAGGAAGAATCGTTTGTACGCCGGCAAACAGGCCAGAATATAGTTCGACACGCCGAGCGCCACATACGCATCTCCCGCTCCTGAATCGACGGCCAGCAGACGGTTGGCGAAGCCCTCCGAAACGCCCAGCAGGTGCAGCGTGGCCAGCTGCCTCTTCTCGATCAGGCTCGCGTAGTCGGCCATCATCCCGTTGGACATGGTCATGGCCAGCAGGCCCGCTGCGTCGCGCGCGTCGCGGTCCAGCCGCGCCTGGCCTGTCTTCTCCGCGCGCTCGATTGCGGCATGGAAGGCTGCGCCCAGCCGCTGGTCCGGAGTTCCCGGAATTCCCCCGAGCAGCCGTTTGTCGTCCAGAAAAAATTCCGAGGTCAGCACTCCCTGGTTGTCGAACTCCTCAAAAAGGTAGCTGGCAGCTTCTGCGGAGAATCCCACCGGATCCTCCGGGTGCTGCTTCTCCCACCGCGCGAACTGTTCCCGTGCCTCGGAAAATTTGAGCTGGTACAGCAGGCGAAATCCAACATCGACGGGACTCGCCGGCGCGGCCACCCACGCGGGCTGGACCGGCGGCCCTTGCTCCCCGGCCTGCGCCGGGGCAGCCACAGCCGCCAGATGGCCGAACACCACTGCGGGCAGCAGCGCCGCGACGGAAACGATCGGCCGCACGCTCATGCTGGATGGGCCCGAAAGGCCAGCACCGCGTTCAGCCCGCCGAAGGCGAACGAATTGGAGAGCGCGCACTCCACACGGAGCGCCCGCGCGGTATTCGGCACCACGTCCAGATCGCACTCCGGATCGCGTTCCGTGTAATTGGCCGTGGGAGGAATCACGCCCTCGCGCAGGGCCAGCAGCGTCGCCGCCGCTTCCAGCGCCCCCGCTGCCCCCAGCGCGTGCCCATGCAACGATTTGGTCGAGCTCAGCGCCAGCCGGTCCGCGTGCGCGCCGAACACCTGGCGGATCGCGCGCGTCTCCGTGGTGTCGTTGCCCAGCGTGCCCGTGCCGTGCGCGTTGATGTAGCCGATCGCCTCCCGCGCCAGCCCCGCGTCGCGCAGCGCGGCAGCGATGGCCAGTGCGGCTCCCTCCGCCGCTGGCTGCGTGATGTGATGTGCATCCGACGACATGCCGAATCCCACGATCTCTCCGTGGATGCGCGCTCCCCGCGCCTGCGCTGCCTCCCACGGCTCCAGCAGCACCATCGCCGCCCCTTCTCCGAGGATCATCCCTTTGCGGTCGCGCGAAAACGGCCGGCAGGTGTCCGTGGAAATCACGCGCATGGCTTCCCAGGCCTTCAGGAGGCCGTAACTGAACGGCGCTTCGCTTCCTCCCGCCAGGGCCATCTCCGCCGCGCCGCTGCGCACCATCTGGAACGCCAGCCCGATGGCGTGCGACGACGACGAGCATGCCGTCGAAAGCGTAAAGGCGGGCCCGCGCAGGCCGAACTCCATCGACAGCATGCTGGCCCCGGCATTCGCCATCGTGCGCGGAATCGTAAGCGGATGGACGCGGTTCCGTCCCTGGCGGTAGAGAATTTCGAATTCGGCGTCTTCCGCCGTCTGGCCGCCCAGGCAGCAGCCGGTCACCACGGCCGTCGAATCACGAAGCGCGTTCGTGAATTCAACGCCCGAGTCCCGCACCGCCTCGCGCGCCGCCACCAGCGCGAACTGCGCGAAACGGTCGAGCAAATCCTGCCGCGAAGGCTCGAAGTGCTCCTCAGGCGCGAATCCGGTTACCTCGGCGGCATTCGAAAAACGCAGCAGCGCCGGATCCACCGCCTTCAGCCGCCGGATTCCAGGCCGCCCCGCCGCCAGTTCCTTCCAGCACCCGGCCACGTTCGATCCCAGCGCGCAAATCATTCCCAGGCCACTTACTGCCACGCGGCGCCCGCGATGTGTCTCGGAAGGCAATGCCGGAATCAGTCGGAGGTAGCAGCCGGCGCCGGGCCCGGCGCCGCGAGCGAGCGCTCGATCGCTTCGACGATCTGCCGCACCGTGCGCAGCGAACGCACCACGTCGTCCGGCAACGTCAGGTGGAAGTGTTCCTCGAGCTCGAACAGCAGCGTGATCGTGTCCAGCGAATCCACGCGCAGGTCCGCCAGCGCGCTATCCAGCGATATGCTTTCGCGGGGCACGTGCTTCACCGCGGCCAGCGCGGCAAGAACTTTGTCGGCCACTCGATCCGACATTCCCAAGGCTCCTCTCATCTCTCCCACGAACGCTGGGCGGCGGCCCTTCGTGGCCCCTACAGTGTATTCCCAATTGCCCGGTGGAGACGAGAGGCAGCTTCCTCCCGGCTACTTTAACGTAGCACTGGAGCATCGCCCCACAAACGGCTACCATCTGCGGCTGCGGGACCGGGGTACACCTTCGGACGCACCGGCGGCTCCCTGCCGCGCGCGGGGCGCGACCGGGGTAGAATCAGGCACGTCTCCGGGGTCGGCTGCGGGCGGGCGATTCGAGCTCCCCCCGCAGGCAGGCGCCCGAAGAGCGGAGCAGGCGTGAGGCACACTTCCGCTTCTCAAAATCAGGCCGGCCACAACGGCGTAGGCGCCACCATCGCCGCCACGGCCACGGCTCTCCCTCCTCACCAACTCTCGCGCGAGAGCGTGCAATATTACCTCGACCGCGTCTTTCCCCTCCAGGGCGCTCGCCTCGAGGCCATGCAGGCCATTGTCGAAAATTCCCAGATCGAGCGCCGCTTCTGCATCCATCCCGTGGAATTCATCGTCGAGCCGCGGCCTCTCGAAGAGCTGAGCCGCGACTACATCGAAAACTCCGTCGCCATGGGACAGCAGGTCGCCGAGGAATGCCTCAAGCGCGCCGGATGCGGCCCGCGCGATGTGGATCTGCTCATCACCGTCTCCTGCACCGGCTTCATGATTCCCTCGCTCGACGCCCACCTCATCAACCGCATGGGCTTCCGCTGCGACGTGCGCCGTCTGCCCGTCACTGAACTCGGCTGCGCCGCCGGCGCCTCCGCCCTTTCGCGCGCCCAGGAATTTCTCCGTGCCTTCCCCGGCGGAAACGCCCTCGTCATCTCCGTGGAAATCCCCAGCCTCACCTTCCAGCGCCGCGATATTTCCCAGGCCAACCTGATTTCCAGCATCCTGTTCGGCGATGGCGCCGCCGCGGCCCTCGTCAGCGGCAACGGCGCGTCCGGCCCCAAGCTGCTCGATACGCGCAGCTACACCTTCCCCGACTCGCTCGAAGCCATGGGCTTCGATTTGAAAAACTCCGGCTTCCACATCGTCCTCTCGCGCGATGTGCCCGACCTGATCCGCGGCAAAATCAAAGAGCTGGTCACTTCCTTCCTCGGCTCACATGGCCTGAAACAGGAACAGATTGCCGCTTTTGTGCTTCATCCCGGCGGCCAGAAACTTTTGCATTACATCGAAGAGGAATTGGGGCTGCCGCGCGACCGCACCCAACCCTCCTGGGACGTTTTGCGCCGCTACGGCAATCTCTCCAGCGCTTCCGTCCTGTTCGTGCTGCACGAATGGCTGGGCAGCGGAAAGCTGGCCGCCGGAGATTACGGCCTGCTCGCCGCATTCGGTCCCGGATTCACCGCAGAGATGCTGCTGGCGCAATGGAGCTGAGCCGGGGGCTTTATATTGGCCTGATCGCGGTCGTTGCCGCGCTCCGCTTCGTCGAACTGGGCATCTCGAAGCGCCACCAGCGGCAACTCGCCGCGCGCGGCGCCACACGCGCTCCTGATCCGCGCTTCCCCGCCATGGTGGCCGTGCACGCCTGCGTCCTGGCCGGTGCACCGGTGGAGGTGGTTTTTCTCCATCGGCTCTTCATTCCCGCACTGGCTGCGGCGATGGGCGCATTGTTTCTGGCCGCGAATGCCCTGCGCTGGTGGGTGATTCGCACGCTCGGCGCCCACTGGAACGTCCAGGTCATGGACTCCGCCCGCCTCGGAGTCGTCACTACTGGCCCCTACCGCTGGGTTCGCCATCCCAATTATTCCGCTGTGTTCGTGGAAATGCTCGCCCTGCCTCTGATTCACACCGCCTGGATCACCGCGCTCGCCGGCTCTCTGGCTCACGTGTGGGTGTTGCGCGGCCGTGTTGCCGCGGAGGAGCGGGTGCTGCTCGCAGCGCCCGATTACCGCGCCGCAATGGGCAGTAAGCCCCGCTTCATTCCCTTCCTCTTTTGAGTCGTGGCCTGCCGGCGCCGTCAGCGTGCGATGGGCACTTCCAGCGCGCTCGCATGCCCTGCATCGTGGTACACGCTGATGTGCGCCGTCCGCGCATCCGCTCCCGTTTCTCGAGAGACATCACCGTAGGTGTTGTAATTCTTCTCCAGGTTGATCGAGTTTGGACAGGAAATCACCAGCCGCAGCCGACTGCCCTTCGCGATCCGCCGCGAAAAATACGTGAAGTTGTCGAACGTGTAGCGCACCACCTCGCCCGCAGGCACCGGCTTTGCCTCGCGCAACGAGTCGCGATACCGCGCGCGCATCACCGCCGAGGTTAGCCCGATGCTCGTGCCGTCCCGCAGAATTTCGTAAACGTCCGCCTCCAGGTCCGTATCCTGCACATCCATGGCCAGCCACGCCGTCAGCTTCACGTATCCCGTAACTTCGGTATCCTCTGCGAACGGCTCCGTATGATACACCACGCCGTCGCCGAACAAATTCAGGGCGCCCCGCTCGCTGAGCACCGGTTTCTCCTCCTCGCTTCGTTCCAGCTCGCCATAGCGCGTGTCCATCGGGTCGTACACATAGTGGTCCGCCGGGCCATACGGCTTCTCCCCGCTCAGCGTGCCGGAATGGAAGGCATCCGCCGCCGTCCCGCTCGAATCCAGATACAGCACGCGCCGCTCCGGAGCGATCGATTCCAGCGTGTCCGCGTACTTCCATTCCTCCGCGCCGGTCACGTAGTAAGCCACGCGCTTCTTCAAAAATTCAGGCTTCGGCCCGGCTTTCATCGTCCAGTCGTACCACTGCCGGTGCAGATCGTTCAGGTCCAGCACGCTCGCCGGACCGAACTTCAATCCGCCCACCTCCGCCCGCGGCGTGCGCGTGCCCGCATGGTCCCACGGGCCGATGATCAGGTAATGATTCGCCGTCGCCTCCGCGGCGCCGTAACGCATGTGCCGCTGGTAATACGTCATTGCCCCCGCCTGGTCTCCGTCGTAATCCCCCGTAATCGTCAGTATGGGAATTCGCAGCCGCCGGTATTGCTCCTCGCTCGGCACCATAGCGTCGAAGTACGCATCCGGCGTGGAATGATCCAGCCATTTCTGGAACATCGGCGACGGATTGCCCACCAGCCGGTCCAGCTCCCGGAACGGCAGATGCCGCGAGTACAGCTCGTAGAATTTCTCGCTCCAGAACGCGAACGATCCGAACAGTTGGGCGTTGCTCGTCACTCCGCTCGTAAACGTGAGCCACTGCATCAGATATGGGCCGCGTATATTCGCGCTCATCGGGAAATCCACGCCGGGATGCGCCGCCGCCGCGGGCACGATCGTCGCCAGATGCTCCGGAAACTCCTTCGCCACGGACCACTGATCGAATCCCGCGTACGACCCGCCCCACATGGCCACTTTCCCGTTCGACCACGGCTGCCGTGCCAGCCACTCCGCCACGTCGTGCCCGTCGCGTCCCTCGTTCGCAAACGGCTCGAAGCTCCCGCCCGAATTTCCCCGTCCCCGCACGTCCACCAGCGCGTACACGTATCCGTGCCGCGCAAAGTAGAGCGCCCGCTCGAGGTACGTATCCCCGATGTACGGCGTCAGCGTGAACACCACCGGCAGCGCTTCTTTTTGGCCTTCGGGCTTATAGACCGTCGCGTTCAGTTGCACCCCGTCCCGCAGCGGAATTTTCACGCCCCAGATCATCTCCACCGGCGGCTCGGAATTCTTTTCTCCGCCAGACTGCTGGCCCGCGGCAAACCTCGGGGCGAGCAGGCATGCCGCCACAGCCGCGATGAGCCGCACGCTCCGGGTGTATCGGGT
>JASHSV010000051.1 GCA_030038535.1 Candidatus Acidiferrales bacterium | reverse complement strand
CCCGTCCCGCCGGCTCCCGCTCCGCCGCTCCCCGCGCCAACTCCGCCGCCGACTGCTACTCCTCCCCGGACTACTTCATCGCCGAGGGTGCCTCCGTAATATCCCGGTCCTCCTCGGCCGCCTCCTCCCCCGCCCCCCCCGCCTTCCTCGCCTCCCTGCGCCACCCCTTCGGCCGCTGCGATCATCTGCAGCAGCCGCTTTGGGTCAGCCATCATGGATCGGAGATCGCCCGACAGCAGGCTTCCCGGCCCTTCGTTCGTCGAGAGCACGCTCGCCACGACCGGGTTCACAATGGAGCGGGCATCCAGGCCGCCCTCCGGCCCGAAAACGACCACGCCTCCCCCTCCGCCGCCGGGTCCACCGCCCGGCAGCGGCACGGACCCGTCCGATGCCACGTAGCGAATTTCATTCACTTTGATCGCGGAATGATCCCCCTGGCCCAGAGCCGTTTTGAGCTGCTCGCCCAGTTGCGGATTCTTCGTCCCGCTCGCCGTAAACGCCCCCGCGAACCGCCTTACGTCGTCGAGCGTCGTGTGGTGCGCGAAAAAGATGCTGGCAATCCCTCCAGCCGCCAGCATCTCCGCGAATCCTTTTTCCACCGCGCTCATATCGATTGGCGTTCCGCCCACCAGCAGCTTTACCCCGGAAACTCCCAGCGTCAGCCCTCCGGTCCCACTCAACGGGAGCGCGGTCTTCAGGTCGCTAAACGTCGAGTTGAGCTGCGCTGTGGTGCGCTGGTGGTCGAACCCGTACATGCGTGCGGACTTCACCAGCAGGTTCAGGCTGCGCAGAAAAGCGCGGGCGGCGCTGACTTGGGCGTCTTCGGCCATGGTTCCGCGGAGGGTTCGAATGGGGGGCGCGCGCCCGTTTTGCGGAATACCGGCCTCGTATCCTGACCGATCCGGGAAGCACAGTGGCCGGGGGGCGGGCGCCCGCCGTTTCGAGACTCTTCTAGGCGGAAGTCTATGCGCCTGGAGGGCCGCGCGAAAGATTCCAGTGCGCCTGCTGCGCCGTACTGGTAAAGCGCGAACGTACAGTGCCTTCCGCTGGCCCTTCGAACAGGGAACCTGTCCCCTCGTGTGCCCGCTCGCCCCCTTTTCAGTTTTGCCGTGGAAGGGGTATTAGGCTACCCTGCTTCCCGCGTCTGCCCGAGCGGAGAGCTATCCATGGCGCGTCCCCGCGGAGTCACCATTCTCGCCGTCCTGGCCATCCTCCTCGCCGCTATGAACCTGCTCACCGGCATTCTCCTCATCGCCGGTGTTCTGCCGTTCGAAAAAGCCATCGGATCTTTGCCCGACCTGGGCGACCTGCAAGCGAGCTTCGAGCAAACCGTTAAGGTGATGATCGTTCTGTTCAGCGCGCTGGGCTTGGTCGTCGCCCTGGGCCTGCTGCGAATGAAGGACTGGGCCCGCGCCGTCACGCGCGCCCTCTGCGTCCTCGGCTTGCTGGGAGCCCTCATCCAGATGATCCAGGCATTCACAATCAAAGACGCCCCGAACTTCCTCTTCTATGCCATCGCCGGCGGCCTCTATTACTGGGCCTTTTATTATCTCGGCCAAAAGGGGATCCGTGCCGCCTTCAAGCCGGCTGCGCCCGCCGGTGCCCCGCCCCAGGATTCGGCCGGCCCGGACTCGGCCGCCTGAGCTCCATCCGTCGCGGACCACTCTCTGGGCATTCCGTCTTATTAACCAAGATTAACAATCTGATTTAAATTTGCTATACGTAGGTTAGTAAGCTGTATTACGCTGCCGCAGGCTGGTCTCGGTCGTCTCTGCGGTGCCTTTCGGGGCACTCAGTAACGGGCGATTGCTGTTCGCGGCTTAGGCTGGCGGATTCGCGTGCCTCTCTGGAACATTCCTGCATGATGGGGAAACGCATCACGCGCATTTCTCTCCTGTGTCTCGCCGCGCTCGCCTGCGGCGGGACATATCCCGCTTTTGTCTTCTCCCAGTCTCCGCTGGGCTGCTTCCTGCTGCCTTTCCCCGCCTCCGGCTCCGCGGAGCAGCAGGCGCCCTCCTCTCCGCCGGCACAAACGCCCGCTCCGTATGCGCCGCAAAACCCTTCCAACCCTCCGACAACACAACAGCCGGGCGCCCAGGCGCAATCCGATTCAGACTCGGCCGGCGCAGATCCCGTCACTCTATTCCCCCACTCGGAATCGACCAGGTATTGGATTTCAGGCCAGGCCAACGTCGTCTTCCAGTGGCATCCGACATTTCCCGCGAAATATAGCGGACCAAACAGCCTCAGCGCGCCCGCGCAGAGCGCCACCACGCACATCCTGACCCTCTACACCGGCTACCAACTCACGCATACGACGGAAGTTTTCGCCGATATGGAGTACGCCAGCGGCGGCGGCATCGGCACCGCCTTCGGCCTGGCCGGTTACTCCAATCTGGATTCCGTGCGCACCGTGCAGGGCGCAGCGCTCTCCGAAGCGCCCTATCTGGCCCGGTTTCTCCTGCGCCAGATCATTCCGCTCAGCGACAAACGGGTCGCGGCCGACCGCGATGAGCTTCATCTGGCTAGATCCGTCCCCGTGCGACGGCTTGAAATCCGGTTCGGCAAATTCGACCTCGCCGACTTCCTCGACGTGAACACGTGGGGCAGCGACAGCCACTTCCAATTTCTGAATTGGACGGTGGACAACAGTGGCACTTGGGACTATGCAGCCAACACGCGCGGCTACACCGATGGCGCGCTCCTCGAATACTACGACCACTGGTTTGCGGCGCGATTCGCCGAAGTGCTCGAGCCGAAGATCGCCAATGGCATCAATCTGGATGCCGACCTCGCGCGCGCACGCGCGTCGAATCTGGAACTGGAGGCTCACGGAAACCTCATTGCTCACCGCCGCGGCACCGTGCGCCTGCTCAGCTACCTGAATGTGGCCGAAATGGGAAATTATGAGGCAGCGATCCAGGCATACCTCGACGGCCTCACGCCCACGCCCGACATCATCGCCACGCGTCGCCAGGGCCGCCACAAATACGGCTTTGGCTTGAATTTCGAGCAGGAAATCACCTCACACCTGGGCCTCTTCGGTCGCTTGGGTTGGAGCGATGGCCGCAATGAGTCGTGGGCCTATACCGAGGACGATCGCACCCTCGAGCTGGGCGCTTACGCCGACGGCGCTTGGTGGCGCCGACGGAACGACCGCACCGGAATCGCCTTCGTCGCCAACGGCATCTCTGCTGCGCATCAGGAGTATCTCGCGATGGGCGGTCTCGGCTTCCTGCTCGGTGACGGCGCACTCACCTACGGCCCCGAGAAAATTTTTGAGGGCTTCTACACCGCGCACCTTTGGCGCGGCTTCTTTGCCGCGTTTGATCTGCAGCACATCAACAACCCCGGCTACAACCAGGCTCGCGGCCCCGTCACGGTCACTACCCTCCGCTTCCACACCGAATTCTGAAT
>JASHSV010000050.1 GCA_030038535.1 Candidatus Acidiferrales bacterium | reverse complement strand
TCCGTCGCGACACGGAGTAGGAAACCACGCCGAAGATTCCCGATGCCGCCAGCAGCAGAGCCAGCGCGGCAAATAGCGCGATCAGCAGCGTGCGGAACCGTGGCTCCGCCAGCGAGCTCTCGATCGCCCCGGGAAGCTGGGCAACGTCGCCGACAGCCAAATCCGGATCCATCTGCCCCACATTGCGGCGTATGGCTGCGATCACCGCGGAAACGTCCAGCCCGCTTCGCACCAGCACGTCGGAACCCGGAAACGGAGATTGCGCGAAGGGCACGTACACCATCGGGCTCGGTTCCTGGCTCGGAGAGACGTTGCGGACGTCTCCGACGACGCCGACGATCAGGCGCGGAGCGTCCTTATCCGCGCCGAATGCGAAACGAAGCTGCTTGCCCAGCGGATCTTCATGCGGAAAATACACGCGGGCCAGCGCCTGGCTGACGAGCGTCACGCGGGGCGACGACATGACGTCGCGCTCGTCGAACCCGCGGCCGGCAAGCACAGGAATTCTCAGTAGCTGGAAGTAGCCGGGACTCGCGGCTGCGTAATCCGCGGTGCGCGAACTGCCCGCGGCGAGCGCAGGAGAGCCGACGATATCGAAAACCACGTTGATGCTGGTGTCGGCGATGGGAGTTGGAACGACCAGGGCGGCTTCCTCAAAGCCGGGTTCCGCGTGAAGCCGGCGAAGCAGCTCGGTTGTAAAATTCAGCCAGTCTTGCGGGCCGGAATAGCGCGCGCTATAGAGCGAAAAATTCGCCTTTACCACATTCTCGGGTGCGAATCCCGCGCTGACGTCCGCCATCTTGGAATAACTGCGCAGCAGCAACCCTGCGGCCACCAGCAGCACCATGGCCAGCGCCGTTTCCACAGCGGCCAGTACGCCGCGGGCGCGGCGGCTCGCAGGACTTTCTCCGGCGCGAGGGTTGCCTTCGCGGAGACTGGTTGCGAATCCGAGCCCGGCCGCGAAAAACGCGGGTGCCAGCCCGAACCCGCAGCTTGCCAACGCGGAAAGCGCCAGAGCGAAGCCCAGCACGCCCGCGTCCACTTGAATCGGGTTCACCCGCGGCAGATTTTGCGTCAGCACAGAGCCCAGCGCGTGGACGCCCCAGTACGCCAACGCGATTCCCGCCAGGCCGCCCAGCAGGCCCAGCACCAGCGACTCGCATAACAATTGCCGCACGATCCGGGAACGTCCCGCTCCGAGCGTGCTGCGCACGGCGATCTCCCGCGAGCGCGTGGTGGCGCGCGCCAGCAGCAGGCTGGCGATGTTCGCGCACGCAATTAACAGGATCATTCCCACGGCGCCCCACAGCATCACGAGCGCCGGCCGCACGTCTCCCACCACCAATTCCCCGAGCGGCGTCATGCGGATCACCCACCCGCTGTTCTCGTTCGGATACTCCCGCGCCAGCCGCGCATTGATCGCGTCGAGTTCCGCCTGCGCCTCGGCCACGGAGATTCCCGGCTTCAGCCGGCCGATCGCGGCCAGCCAATGACCTCCCCGGTTCGGAATCCACTGCGCGAAAAGCGGATCCTGCATCACCGGGATCCAGAGTTGCTTGCTCCGCGCGCGCGCCGAAAAGCGGAACGATTGCGGAAGGATGCCGACCACCGTAAAGGGCCGCCGGTCCAGATTGATCGAGCTGCCGAGAATCTGCGGGTCGGAGTGGAACACCCCGCGCCACAGGCTTTCACTCAGGATTACCACCGGCGGAGCGCCGGGCTTCGCGTCGTCGGCCAGAAAGAGTCGTCCGGTCATGGGCCGCGCGCCCAGGAGCGAAAAGATCTCCGGCGTCACGTCCGCCACGCTCACCACCTCCGGATCGCCATGGCCGGTCAAAGTGAGCTCGTGGTTCCCGTTGCTCCCGATTTCGCTGAAGATGTGATTCTGCTCCCGCAAATCCAGAAAGTTCAGATACGACCAGCCCGCCTGCACTTTTGCGTCGCGTTCTCGTTGCTGGAAGACGAAGAAGAGCTGTTCGGGATGCGGGTAGGGCAGCGGTTTCAAGAGCACGGCTTCGATCACGCTGAAGATTGCCGTGTTCGCGCCGATTCCCAGCGCGAGCGTAAGGACCGCAACGGCCGTGAACCCCGGATTCTTCCGCAGCATGCGCAGCGCATAGCGCGCGTCCTGCACCTGCGTCTCGACCAGCGGCAGGCCGCGAAGTTCCCGGTTGGTTTCTCGCAGTTGCGTGATTCCTCCCAGCCGCACCCGCGCCGCGCGCCGCGCTTCCTCCGGCTCCATTCCGCGCCCCACGTTTTCCTCCGTAAGCAGCTCCAGGTGCGCCGTAAGCTCCTGCTCGAATTCGCGATCGATCTTGTCGGCTGATCGCCAGCCGCGAATTCGCGATACGAGCGCCGCAAGCCAGCCGGTCATGGCCCTACCCTCGCTCCGCCAGCCTCAATACGCGGCCGATGATGCGCGCCGTGCGTTCCCAGTTCTCGGCTTCCGCTTTCAACTGTTTGTGACCCGCCTTGGTGACGTAGTAAAACTTTGCCTTGCGGTTGTTTTCCGACGTGCCCCACTTGCCCTCGATCCATCCCTTCAGCATCAGCCGCGCCAGCGAGGCGTAGATCGTGCCTTGATTGATGGCCAGCTCCTCGCTGATCTGCTCGATCCGCCGCGCGATGCCGTAGCCGTGCAGCGGTCCCATCACCGAGAGCGTTTTTAGCACCATCAAATCCAGCGTGCCTTGCAGAATCTCCGGCCTGTCGCTCGCCATGGCGTCTCCTGTGGGATGTCCACAGGAGTATCGGTCTTTTCCTGTGGCATGTCAACAGGAAGAACGCAGCCCGGCCGGCGCCGCTACGAATCGAGTTTTGGCATTCGAGTCAGGAAAAGGGCGGCGAAGACCCACAGGAGAGCAACCGTCATCCACGCCACCGGAGAGGCATTCAGCCCGAACGTTGTGGTTCCGGCCGCCGATGCTGAGGGGACAATGTCCTTCGAATTATTGATCGCCGCGTGCAGCAGCATGGGCAGCAGCAGACTTTTGCCGGTGTGTCCGTAAAGCCAGGCGATGGCCACGGAAATCGCCGTTACTTGAAGAGCGTACGCCGGAAACGACTGATGGTAAGTGTCTGACTGCGGTATGTAAAAAAGCGGCAGGTGCCACAGCGCCCAGATCGCTCCGAGCAGCACGCTGGCCGGCCCGAGTCCCATGCGGGACGCGAGCCGTGGCAGCGCGTATCCGCGCCAGCCGATCTCCTCACCGGCCTGCACCGGAGTCGAAAGAAGGATGGCCACTGGAATCAGATAAAGGGGTTCGGTCCCGAACCGGGGCCAAGCTCCCAGCGCGACCCGGTGCACGAGCGCAACACTCAATTTCACCGCCGTCATATAGCCCGCGGCGAACAGATACCATCGCCAGGAAACCCGCCAGCGCAGCACACTGCGCAACAGCGCGCCCACGCCTGAGCCTCCTTCGCCCACCCCTGCCAGCAACAGCGCGACGATCGAGGGCGCGAAAGTTCCCAGCAGCGCAATCGCCTGGCCCGCTGGCGAGTTCGCCCGAAGCGCACCCGCCGCAATGGAAACGAAGCAGGTCCAAGTCACCGCAAACGTAAGCAGAAAAAAGCCAATCACCCACTTCGCCGTGGGAGGCGCCGCCACGGGCCGGGGATGGTCCAGGGCTTTCATTTGTCTAGATACGCTTGCAGACCACGCGCTGTTTCAAACGATGGGTTCGCAGGACCCCTCCTGCGTGCAAGAATCGCACTCCCAATTCCTTCCACCAGTCACGAGTCACCCGTCACGCGTTCCGTGCTAGATTGTCCCGCGTCATCGAGGAGCCCGTGGCTTACAACGACCTTCGCGATTTCATCCGCAAACTCGAAAAGGTGGGCGAACTCCATCGCATCTCCGCCGAAGTCGATCCCATCCTCGAAATCACCGAAATCACCGACCGCGTCACCAAATCCGGCGGCCCCGCGCTTCTCTTCGAAAAGCCCAAGGGCTCGCGGCACCCGCTGCTCATCAACATGCTCGGCTCTGCCCGCCGAATGAATCTCGCCCTCGAAGTGGATTCGCTCGACGAGGTAGCCGCGCGCATCCGCTCCTACCTCGACTTTCAATCCCCGCAAGGCCTCCTCGACAAGCTGAAAATGCTGCCCAAACTCGCCGAGTTGGGCGC
>JASHSV010000049.1 GCA_030038535.1 Candidatus Acidiferrales bacterium | reverse complement strand
GGTCTATCGAGATGAATCTTGAAGACTTGGCCGTCGTCGGTGAGATCGAACCATCGTCCGTACGTTTTCCAGCCTTCAGCAATCACTTGAATCAGAATTTTTCCCTTGGGAACGAGCGGAACGCGGACTTTTCCATCGATGGAGGTCTTGACATTCATCTCGATGAGCTTATCGCCCTTGATCCTATGGGTTTCGTTGTAGCGGACGTAAATGCTGGCGTTCTCGACGGGCTTGTCTTTCTCGCCGGCGGTGACCTCAATGCGAATCGTGACGACCTCGGGGGGCTTGGGCTTGGCAGACGAAGCGGGGCCCTCGGGTCCCGAATCGGGCTGGGCGGGCGGGTTCTGCGATTGCCGGGAATAGCCGGCCGGAATCAGGAATATGCAAAAAGCGACGACAAGCACCACGCGAAAAAGCACGGCGGGCAGTGAGGAATCGCGTGACATCTTCGAGCGATTATCTCACGGCTGGACCTCTTCGTCCGAATGCCCAAGCCCAGGAGAGCCAGCAAGAGCATCTCCGACCGGAATGCGCTGACTGTCCCGCTCCGTGCTCGCGCGGAGGGCGCGAGTTCGATTGACGGCGACAGGTGCGTGCGCTAACTTACGACGCTTGCGCGCGCCACGCCGACCGCCTTACCCGCTAGTTTTATACGCAGTCTCGTTATTCTGCAGCCGGCGAAGTGTGCTTGGACGAGGAACGAGCGAGGAGTCACGCCATGGGATTTTCGACTGACGCCATCCACACGGGCCAGGAGCCGGACGCCGCAACGGGCGCCATTGTTCCTCCCATCTACCAGACTTCGACCTACGTACAGGAGGGCATCAACCAGAATAAGGGGTACGACTACGCGCGCACGAATCATCCAAACCGGAAGGCGCTGGAACGATGCGTGGCGAAGCTGGAAGGCGGGTTGACGAGCTATGTGTTCTCTTCGGGGATGGCGGCGATCGACGCGGTGTTCCGATTGCTGCGTCCCGGAGACCATGCGGTACTTTCCGAGGCGGTGTACGGGGGCGTATACCGGCTGACCATGCAGTTGCTGGTGCAGTTTGGGATGGAGTTCACGTACGTGAATACATCATCGGAAGAGAAGGTGCGTGCGGCGCTGCGGCCTTCGACAAAGATGCTGTACGTGGAGACGCCGACGAACCCGACGATGATCGTGACGGACCTGGCGGCAATGGCGGGAATCGCGCGGGAGAAGAGGCTGACGCTGGTGGTGGACAACACATTCCTGAGCCCATACCTCCAGCGGCCGGTCGAGCACGGGGCACACATTGTGGTGCATTCGATGACGAAATACCTCGGCGGGCACAGCGACCTGACGGCGGGCGTGGCTGTGGTGACGCGGCAGGAAGACGCGGACAAGATTTATTTTGTACAGCGGTCCGCCGGGGCAGGACTGGCGCCCATGGACTGTTTCCTGACGGCGCGGGGGATCAAAACGCTGGCCGTGCGAATGGAGCGGCACAACGCGAACGGGGAGACGCTAGCGAAATTTCTGGCCGGGCACAAGAAAGTGAAGCGCGTGCTCTATCCGGGGCTGCCGTCGCATCCGCAACATGAATTGGCGAAGCGGCAGCAGAAGGGCTTCGGGGCGATGATCAGCTTCGACGTGGGGTCGCTGGAGGCGGCGCGGCGATTGCTGGAAAACGTGAAGTTGTGCTCGCTGGCAGAGAGCCTGGGGGGAGTGGAGACGCTGATTTCGAATCCCGCGCTGATGACGCACTCATCGATTCCGCCGGAAAGGCGGCGTGAGGTAGGAATTACGGATGGGCTGGTGCGGATTTCCGTGGGGATCGAGGACGTGGAAGACCTTCAGGCTGACCTCGACCAAGCGCTCACAAAGGTTTGAGAGAGGTGTATCGATGACTACGGAAAACCGCTCAGGGCCGTTTATTCTGCCGCCGGGGAAAGGGCGTGGAGGAAAAGCGTGGCACGTGCTGGGCGACACGGTAACGCCAAAGATTGCCTCGGAGGACACCGGAGGAGGGTACTGCGTGCTGGAACTTATCACGCCGCCGGGCGGCGGAACGCCGATGCACGTGCATCACCGGGAAGACGAGAGCTTCTACGTGCTGGAGGGTGAATTTACAGTTCAGGTGGGAGGACACGTGCAGCGGGCCGCGGCGGGAAGCTTCGTGTTCGGACCGCGGGAGATTCCGCACCGGTACGAGAATAGGGGCCAGACGACGGCGCGGATGCTGGTGCTGGCTGAACCGGGCGGAATCGACCGGATGTTTGAAGAGTTTCAAGGCGCGATAGTGGCCGGACGACCCGACATGGACAGGATCGGGGAAATTTGCCGGCGATACGAGGTCGAGTTTGTGACGTGAGAAGGATGCGTGAAAGTCGCCCAGTCAAAACCTTTCTAGCTTGAGCTACCAGCCGCTGCCGCCTCCGCCACCACCACCGCCGCCGGCACTCCCACTCTCGGCTCCGCCACTGCCAGCGGCATCGGAGAATCCACCTCCGCCGCCGGACCAGCCGCCGCTGTCAATGCTGGGGGGTCCACTGTCGGAGGACGAACCTCCCGAATCCGTCCAAGCTGGGCTGGAACGGGTGGTCTCAACGACAGCGGAGGATGAGACGGCTTTCGAGAACGGGGCGCTGAACGTGGGCTCGAGGTCGTAGAGGCTGAAGTCGCCGGCGGCGTCGCCAGAGTACCATTCGGGAGAGTATCCGGCGGAAGCGAGCTGGCCCGCAGCCTTCATGGAGGCGAAGATGCCGGTGAATTTCTGAGCCCAAACGTGTTCGAGATCGAGCGCGATGGCATACGGCAGGAATTTTTCGAAGATAGCGGGCGTCAATTTGGCCTTGGCCTCGGCAGCCCTCTCGACGCGGTCCATGCGATGACCTTCGACAGCCCCCAGAAACATCTTGAATCCTTCGATGCGATCGAGCAGTCGGCGGCCGGCGGCGGTTGGACCCCTGAGCAGGATGGCAAAAGCGATCTGCGCGGCCAGTGCGAGAAGGATCGCAGCCGTGACTGCGGGCTTGAGGTAAGAGGCAAGAGCGAACGCGGCGACCACCGCTCCGATGAGCAAAAAGATACCGTAGAATCCAAGTTTTACTCGGTGGAGGGCAGAGCCAGGATTGGCCAGGCCGGGGTGCCGAACATTCGATGCGGGCTGCAGGGCAGATCCAATCAGAGCGCCGCCGGACAGAGCAAGGATGGAGAGGAGAAGCGCCAAGGCAGCGACCGGGGCCGTGCGGTCCGAAGGCACGGTGAACAGAACAACGCCGATCATGGCGGCGAAAATAAGGATGCCGGGAACCAGATAGCCCGGGTTCGAAGTGTAATAGCTCTTTCCCAGCGAATTTCTGAGGGACTCCGTGAGTGCGCGGATGGCCGCGGCGACGTCGCGCCCGTTTGCGGGCTGCAATTCGAGTTCGGAAACATTCATGAAAAGGCTGACGGCCGCGCACCTCTCCTCTTCAGCCAGCCCCGTGATGTCGTCTTTGGCTTTAGAGAGAGTGAAGACGCCTGCCGCCTGTTTGATTTTCAGAAAGCCTTTCACGGCCATGCTGGTGACAGCGCAAGTGAAGGTCCTGTTGTCGAAGCTACGGCGGAGGAAGTAGCGCAGAGAGGCCGGCGAGAATCCAGGGGGCGGCTCGTAACTGACTACAATGATCCCGGGGGCTCGATCCTGTCGTACTCGACTCCAGGCGAACAGACAGTAAGTGAGGATCAGGAGCAGTCCTGTCAGAACCAGAGAGATTTGCCGATTGTCCTCGAGAAAATAACCGAAGTTGCTCCAGGCGGACGGGGGTGGAATATAGCCCTTGGGCCACTCGAGAAAAATGGTGAAACCTTGGCGCGGGAGCAGCCGCCTTTGGGAGCTGAAATCAAAACTGCCATCGGGGTTGACGGCGGACGTGAACTCCTGAGCTCGTGAGCCGTGAGCGCCGGTGTAGCCGCCCAGTTTCACATCGGTCACAGGAATGCTGGATGGAAGCAGGACGGTCGCGGAAGCGCGCTCGATGGTCCAAACCCAGCCGTTGCCGGTGACGTTCCAATAGAGCTCATCGTGTTCGGGCAAAAAACCGAGTTGGCGGTTTGTGGCGTAGCGGATCACGAAGGTGTGTTCGCCCGGGGAAAGCACAACGCCGATGCTGCCGATTTTGATTTGCTTTCCGTTTTCAAAGTTCTCAACATGAGCTTCGGCGGGAGAGCCATCGAGAGTGACGCTCAAGAGGCGGAAGCCGACAACGTATTGCTCGCCGAGGCGGCCGGTGTAGTGAGTGGGGAAATCGCGAAGGATCCCGTGGCGAATTCCCTGCTGATTGGACCAAATGCGGATGCTCTCCGCAACCACCATCGAGCCATCTTCGTGTACCTGAATGTCAGAATGAAAGTCGAGAATGCGCTCGGCTGGCTGATTCGCGCAGACGGTGATGAGAGGAGCGGCAAGGGAGAGGCACGCGCAGGCGAGCGCCGCGAGCGCGAGACGCAATCTGCGGGACGGCAAGTTCACACCTCTTGAGACTCGGAACTGCGCGAAGGACCTGGATCCCGGACCACTCCAGGGGTTTGTACAGCAGGTTGGCGGCGTTGTACAGTGGCACGGTTTTGAAGGCGGCGAGGAAGGGGAAGGAGACTTTGCGACGATGACATCGAAGCGATTCCCATTGAGCGTCCTGGGGCTGGCGATTGCGGCAGGCGCGCTGCTGGCGGCTGCGCCGGCGCGGCCGGGGGCGCCGCACGCGGAAAAAAGCGCGGCGCGAGAAGATGCGCGCATGCGCGGCGCATTCCGGTTCGAGGACGGCGGATGGATTTACGTGCATTTGGAAGGGAAACCGGAAGAGGTGGGCTACCAGCACGGGTACCTGCTGGCGGCGGAGATCACGGACGCGCTGCGCGCGGTGACGCTGGACAGCACGTACCGCACGAAACGAGACTGGGACTTCTTCCGTGCGACGGCGCGGGACATTCTGTGGCCGCACACGGACGCCGAATACCAGCAGGAGATCACCGGAATTACGGCGGGGGTGAACGCGCACAGCGCGGGCAAGCCAGCGGTGGACGTGTGGGACATCGTGGCGCTGAACGCGTTCGAAGAGGTGTCTGACTATTACGTTCCGGTGCTGAATGCCGAGGAGCGCAAGCCCAACCCGCGGATGGCTGTGGCGCCGGGAAACTGCAGCGCGTTTGTGGCCACAGGAAGCTACACGAAGGACCACAAGATCGTGATGGCGCACAACGCGTGGACGAGCTATTGGACGGGCGAACGCTGGCGGATCATTTTCGATATCGCTCCCGCGGCGGGGCACCGCATTCTGATGGACGGATTACCGGGGGTGATCACGAGCGACGACGATTTTGGGGTGAACGACGCGGGAATCATGGTGACGGAAACGACGATCACGCAGTTCCACGGATTCGACGTGAACGGGAAACCGGAATTCGCGCGCTCGCGCAAAGCGATGCAGTACGCGGAGTCGATTGACGATTACGTGCGCATCCTGGTGGATGGAAACAACGGCGGGTACGCGAACGACTGGCTGGTGGGGGACAACAAAACGGGCGAAATCGCGCAGCTCGAGCTGGGACTAAAGCATCACCGGCTGTGGCGGACGAAGGACGGCTACTTTGTGGGCTCGAATTTTCCGAGCGATCCGCAGGTGATGAAAGAAGAAACCAGCTTCAATCCAAGGGATGCGGAGAGTTCGCCGAACGCACGGCACGCGCGCTGGCTGGAGCTGATGGCGCAGTACAAAGGCCGGATTGGAGCGGACGAAGCGGCGCAGTTCTTAAGCGACCACCATGACACGGTGCTGAAACGCGAACTGCCCACGGAACGGACGCTGTGCGGGCACGTGGACACCCGGCCGCACGGACTGCCGGAATGGGCGTGGGACCACTACTATCCCG
>JASHSV010000048.1 GCA_030038535.1 Candidatus Acidiferrales bacterium | reverse complement strand
CGGCGCTTCGGCCTTCGAGGCAGTGGCGGATTGCCCGGAGGCCGCTTCCAGCTCCGCTGTGTCCTGTTCCCGGCTCGTGGATGGGTCCATTGCACGGGACATTTTACTGCCTTCCCTTGCGACCGAATGTCAAAAGAGCATGAACAGTTGTTCTCACATCAACCCCCGCAAAACGGCGTGGATCTGCCTCAGGGCACAGAATTTAGGGTGTGGACGGCGCGAGGAGCGGGCTGAGCACATGCCTCTTGAGCACTCCAGCCGCGGCATGGCGGGCTTTCCCCGAACGTTTCGAACCTTGTCCGCTTTGTTGCAATTGCTCACTGCAGTCACCCCAGGAATCATGATTCGTGCGCGCGCAGAGCGCGTGAGATCTCCGTCCAGGCGCGAAGCGTTTCCGCCACGCTCCAGGCCTGCGCAAAGCAGCCGCGGGGCGTGAATGGCGCATCGCCGTCGAAAATTTCGCTGATCGAGCCCACACAGCCGGCCTGCAAATGATGCGCCATAGGTTCCAGCAGGGCGAGCGCTCCCGCAGGATCGCCGTGTACGCGCATCCACGCGAGCGCAAACGGTCCTGCGAGCCAACCCCAAACAGTGCCCTGGTGATAGACGGAATCGCGCGCGGCCGGGCCTCCCTCGTAATGACCGGCGTAAGCAGAATCCCCGGGCGCCAGGCTACGCAGGCCGAAGGAAGTGAGCAGCCGGCGAGCGCAGGTCTCCACCACGGCGAATTGCTGCTGGTTCGTCAGCGGACTCTCCGGCAGCGATACTGCAAATATCTGGTTCGGGCGGATCGCGGCTTCATTTCCGGCCGGCCCGTCCAGCACATCGAAGCAGCAGCCTTCCGCGGGATTCCAGAAGCGCGCGAAGCTGGCGCGCACGCGCTTGGCCATCTCCGCATAGCTGGTGGCGGGCTTGCTGAGCTTTTCCGCGAGCTTGGACATGGTGAGCAGCGCGTTGTACCAGAGCGCGTTGATCTCCACGGGCTTTCCAATGCGCGGCGTGATGACGCGGTCGCCCACGCGCGCGTCCATCCAGGTGAGTTGAACGCCGGGCGCTCCGGCGTAGAGCAGCCCATCGGCCTGGTCCACGTGGATATTGTGGCGCGTGCCGCGCAGGTGGGCTTCGACGATGCCTTCCAACACGGGGAAGAACTCCTCCAGGAATTTCCGGTCCGGGGCCGATGCGAAATATTGCCGCGCGGCCTCGAAAAACCAGAGCGCCGCGTCCACGGTGTTGTATTCGGGCGACGTGTCTGCATCGGTGAAATTGTTGGGCAGCATTCCGCCGTCCACGAAGCGCGCAAAGGTGCGCAGGATGCTGCGGGCGATTTTCGGCCGGCCCGTGGAGAGCGTTAATCCCGGAAGGGCAATCATGGTGTCGCGTCCCCAGTCGCAAAACCAGGGGTAACCCGCGATCACCGTTTTCGCTCCCGGCTCATCAGCAATCGGGCGCACGACGATGAACTGGTTCGCGGCGAGGACGAGCTGACGTATCCATTCGGGCGCTTCGGCGGCCAGGCCCTCATCCGCGGCCCGCCATTGGTCGAGCAGCTTGTGCCCGGCGGCGGCCGATTCGGCCGCGGCGCCGAGCGGGTCGAGATCGGCATCGGCGCGCAGCGAGAGCACCAGCAGAATCGAATCGCCGGGGGCCAGCGTGGCGCGGAATGTGCCGGCGTGAAGATGATCCTCGTGGTCGTCCAGCCCGCGTTCGCGCTCTGCGGGCAAATCGAAGTCTCTATACCAATCGTGCGCCGGTTCAGCAGAAGCCCCGGAACTCAGCAGATAGAAAGGCGTGGCTCCCTCAAACGCCGTGACGCGAAGCCCGCGCGCCACCGGCTCAACGTTCATCCACCAGGAGCCGGCGTGCGTGGAGGAGTGGTAATCGCGGTAATTCACGAGCGCTTTAAGCGCAAGGCGCAAAGGGCCCGAGCCACGAACGTAGCTGAACGCCACGCAGGTGGTGTTTTCACCCTCGTGCATCCACACACGCTTTTCGAGCTGCGCATCGGCCAGGGCGAAGGTCCAGACCGGCGTAACGCCCTCGAGATGGAAGCGCTCTATGTGACGGTGTCCACCTTCGGGAACGAGCGAAGGGTGGCCGGCGTTCCACCATCGCTGCGTGGTGAGCGGATAGTGCAGGCCGTCGTACTCCGCCGTGGCGTCGAGATTGGAGACGAGCAGCATGCGTCCGACGGGGGGATGGAGCGCGGCGACGAGCAGGCCGTGATAGCGGCGGGTGGCATTGCCTGCGAGCGTGCCGCAGGCGAATCCGCCAACGCCGTTGGTTACGAGCCATTCGCGGGCCTCGGCCGCGGCAGGGTCGCCGCACACCTCGCGTCCGAAATCGGCGGCGCAAGGCAGAGCGGGAAGGGAATCGGAAGTGGCGCGGGGATCGCGCATGGTTTATTGGCCGCTCTGCTCAATCAGCTTGGCGACGAGGCCGGTCCAGCCGGTCTGATGGCTGGCGCCCAGGCCCGCGCCGTTGTCGCCATGGAAGTATTCGTAGAACGGAATCAGATGCTGCCAGTAATGGCTCGAATTGAAATACTCGGAGCCACCGAATACGGCGCGACGGCCACTCGAGTCGCGCAGGAAGATGCGGATCAGGCGGCGCGAGATCTCAGTGGCTACATCCCACAGATTCATCATTTTGCCTGAGCCGACGGGACACTCCACTTTGAGGTCGTCGCCGAAATAGTGGTGGAATTTTTGCAACGCTTCGATCAGGAGGTAGTTCACGGGGAACCAGATGGGCCCGCGCCAGTTGGAATTGCCGCCGAACAGGCCGGTGGAGGACTCGGCGGGCTCGTAGTCCACGCGATGCTGGGACTGGTTGACGGTGAGGATGTAGGGGTGATCGTGGTGGTATCGCGAGAGAGCGCGAATCCCGTAGGGGGAAAGAAATTCGCTCTCGTCGAGCAGATAGCGCGCCATGCGCTCCAGGCGGCCGCGATTGACAAGTGACAGGAGGCGACGGACGCCGTGCCTGGAAGAGCGAGTGGCTTCAATGTGGTCGGGAACGTCAGGATGATTGTCCAAGAACCACTGCATGCGGCGCTTGAAGCCGGGGAATTTGTCGAGGATTTGGGGCTCGATGGTCAGGACAGCGAACAGCGGAGTGAGTCCGACCATGGAGCGCACCTTCAGCGGATGGCGGCGGCCATCGGGGAGATGCAGCACGTCGTAGTAGAAACCATCTTCATCGTCCCAGAGCGCGAGGCCCTCGCTGCCCATATCGTGCATGGCGTGCGCAATGTAAACGAAATGCTCGAAGAATTTGCTGGCCACGTCTTCATAAGCGGGATCGCGCAGGGCCAGCTCCGAAGCGATGTTGAGCATGTTCAGGCAGTACATGCCCATCCAACTAGTGCCGTCGGACTGCTCGATATGGCCGCCGGTGGGCAGGGGAGCAGAGCGGTCGAAGACCCCAATGTTGTCGAGGCCGAGAAAGCCGCCTTCGAACACGTTCATGCCGTCGGGATCCTTGCGATTGACCCACCAGGTGAAATTCAGCATGAGCTTGTGGAAGACGCGTTCGAGAAATTCGTAATCGGCGACGCCCCGTATGCGCTTTTCGATTTTGTAGACGCGCATGGCGGCCCAGGCGTGGACGGGCGGGTTGACGTCGCTGAAAGCCCATTCGTAGGCCGGCAACTGGCCGTTGGGGTGCATGTACCATTCGCGGAGCAGGAGGATGAGCATTTCCTTCGCATAGTCGGGATCAATCTGCGCCAGCGGAATACAGTGAAACGCCAGGTCCCACGCGGCGTACCAGGGATATTCCCATTTGTCGGGCATGGAAATGACGTCGGAGTTGTAGAGGTGCTGCCAGGTCCGGTTGCGTCCGCGTTTGCGTTCGGGCGGAGGAGGTGGGACGGCGGTATCGCCTTCGAGCCAGGTGTGCACGTCGTAGCAATAGAACTGCTTGGACCAGAGCAGGCCGGCAAAGGCCTGCCGCTGCACTTCGCAGACGTCGTCCATTTGGCTCTTTCCGGTGCGCTTGTGGTAGAAGTCGTCGGCCTCGTCGACACGACGGACAAAGATTTCCTCAAACCAGGGGCCGAAGATGGGGCTGGCATCGCGCTGGTCGGTGAAACGAAGGCGAATGATTTCGAAACCGCCCGGAGGAATGGCGAGGTGATAGTGCGCCGCGGCCTTTGTGCCGAACAGGGCAGGGTTCACCGCGTCTTTTTTTCCGTTGATCATGTAATTGTGAAAGGCGTCTTTCACATAGGGTGAGTGGCTGGGGAGGCCCCAGATGCGCTCCGCATTCGTCTCGTTTTCGGTGAACAGCAGGGCGGGTTCGCCCTCGCAATAGAGCCAGCGCTTGCCGTAGTAGTCGTCGTGAACCTCGAGCACTTCGGCGCCTTCGCGCTTTTCCACCAGGCTGATTCCCGAGGTCTTCGGAAGATCGTTCCAAGTCCAGGTATTGCGCAGCCAGAGAGTGGGCAGGAGGTCCAGCACGGCCTCGTCGGGACCGCGGTTTTCCACGGTGATGCGCACCAGAATATCTTCCGGGGCGGCTTTGGCATATTCGACGATGACGTCGAAATAGCGCTCCTCGGCGAAGACGCCGGAATCAAAGAGCTCGAATTCGGGGTCGTTGCGCGAGCGGCGACGGTTTTCTTCCACGAGCCAGGCGTAGGGAAACGCCCGCTGCGGATATTTGTAAAGCATTTTCATGTAGGAGTGCGTGGGAGTGGAGTCGAGGTAGAAATAGTATTCCTTGACGTCTTCGCTGTGATTGCCTTCGCTGCCGGTGAGGCCGAACAGGCGCTCCTTGAGAATCGGGTCGTGGCCGTTCCACATGGCCAGTGCGAAGCAAATAAGGCCGTGACGGTCGCAGATGCCGGCGATTCCGTCTTCGCCCCAGCGATAGGCCCGCGAGCGGGCTTGATCGTGCGGGAAATAATCCCAAGCCGTACCGCCCGGGCTGTAATCCTCGCGGACGGTGCCCCACTGGCGTTCGGAGAGATACGGTCCCCAGCGCTTCCAGTGGGCCTTGTGGTCGCGTGCGCTTTCGAGCCGCTCTTCCTCGGGGTTTACATTGCCATTTTTCGGCATGGGGAGGTTTGTCCTCTGCGCTGGAAGTTGCGCCTTCTCGGGCCGCGAATGGACGAGGAGAATGGCCCGCGCGCCGCGACATTGTACGAAAGGCAGTGGCTAGTGGCTAGTGGGTGGTGGTTAGAGGCGAGAACGGAATCGCAAGAAGAGACCCCCGTAGGGAAGTACGGAAGCCGGGAGGCAGGGAAGCACGGATGGGGAGTCGTGGCTCTCCTTCGCGCGCGGCGAGCCGACGCAACGGGAGGACGTGCGAGGAGGAAACTCACAGGTCGAGGCCTTCGGGGACGCTGGAGGTGAGAGAGTTGTCTTGTTCTGCCGGGGGGTATTTGGCCCGGGGGATATGAGGGATGAAGGTGAAGGCAGGTCCCTCGGCGATGAACCCGCCTGGGGATGACGTCCCGAGCCGGTCGGGACGCAATCCCGAGGCATCGGGAGCGCGCATCCTGGTCGGATGCTGAAAGCAGATCCCTCACCGATGGACCCGGTTCGGGATGACGTCCCGAGGTGGTCGGGACGCACAAAGCGCGCATCCTGGTCGGATGCGTCATCCGGCGACGCGAACGGTGCTTGTGTGGTTTGTTTGGATGTTGAGCAGACATAGTTCCATTCCTTTCTAAGCCATTGAAGGAGTGGAGTTTAGAGGGAGGGGACCCCCCCTCCCCGTCAAAGTTGCACAAACGACTGAAAACAGGGGAGATACAGGAGACCCCGTTGCACAAAGTATTGAAAGGAGAGTGGTTAGGGGTTGTGGGTGAGTGGTGAGTTTGGAGACAGAGCGGAGGGACAAAGAGATGGACCTCTGCGACTGGCGAGAGGCGGCAAGGTGCCGAAGCAAATAGGCACGGATGGAAACACGAATTGGAGCGGGTGAGGGGCATGGCGGGAGGCCTGAAGCGGATTCATTTCAGCCTGTTGGGAGGTCCCGAAGCGGTCGGGACGCACACTGCGCGCCCAGCTTGGTGAGTGGTGGAACCTCGTTGGGCGAGGGGGGATCAGGGTGGAGGGAACTGCGCGAGACACCGAATGGCCGAGATGTGGTTTGGATCGGGTGGCGGGGCCTCCTTTGGTAATTGTCAACGATTATAACACGGCCGGCTGGGGAAAGCAAGCGGAAAGAGCAGGCGTTAGTGGGCTACTTTGAATTGCTGGCCCTGAGCTAGGCGGTGGTGACTTTGCCGTCCCAGTCTCCCCCAGATGGAAGGGAGGCGTGTTGATGAATCAATTTCCACTCGCCGTTTCGCCTCTCGAAGCAATCCGTTTCGCGCACCACAAGGCGTTTCGCATCGCCAGTCTTTAACACTACGTTCACTCTCTGAATCGTGCAAACGAGGCCCATGTCGCCGTTCACGAGGGCGTCCATTTCCAGGATCTCCACCTTGCAAGACTGGAAGCTGCCGAACACCCTGTCAAAAAACTTCAGTGCAGGCTGAATACCCCGCGAGGCAAAGGGTGGGATGTCAAACCATAAGGCATCCTCGGCCCAGTGTCGCGTGCTTTGAGCTCCTGTCATGGATTCGGTCATCTCCTTGACGATAGAGACGAGCGTTTCCTTGTCCTTCGCCGCGGTATCGCTGATCGGCTTGGCTGATGTGTCAGGCATTTGGCGGCCCCTCCTCGGACTCTACTCTAGTCTAGTCTCGTCTCGGGCTTCAAAGTAGCCCACTACCGAGCAGGCTCCCGGAGCGGCCCGAGGCGGCTTTGGCGGGGAGGGGCCAAGATTAGAAGTCGAGGCGGAGGGCCAATTGCCCAGTGCGGTTGCCGCCATACTCCGCGGATTGGGCCGATTCCAGGATTCCAAAGGTATTCGGGTTGCTGACGTTGG
>JASHSV010000003.1 GCA_030038535.1 Candidatus Acidiferrales bacterium | reverse complement strand
AGGCCGGCACGTACGCCTCCGGCTGGTAGTAGTCGTAGTAGCTCACGAAATATTCCACCGCGTTGTAGGGGAAAAAATGTCGGAATTCGTGATAGAGCTGCGCCGCCAGGGTCTTGTTGTGCGCCAGCACCAGCGTCGGCCGCTGCATCTCCTCGATGATTTTCGCCATCGTAAACGTCTTGCCCGAGCCGGTCACCCCCAGCAGTACCTGGTGCCGGTCGCCCGCTTCCACTCCGCGCGCCAGCGTGGCGATGGCTTCCGGCTGGTCGCCCCGCGCTTCGTATTCGCTTACCAGTTTGAATGGCATGGCTGCTGCGCGCCGCGAACTCCGGCACGCATCACGCGATTATACCCCGGGTGTGAACCTGTCCTTGGCACCTGATTGCGGGGCTTAGCAGCCGGTCTGGCTACTGCGCGGGTTGATCGCTGAGCAGCAGCAGGTGAGTCTCATTCTGCGCCCGGACCGCGTAGCGAAACGGCGTTCCCCCATTCTCATGGCGAATGTTCAAATCCATCCATTCGTCGCTCGACTGCGTGACGCTAACTGTCCGTCCCGTGACCAGCGACACGTACACCAAGCTCTCCCCGTGGCTGGTCCACTCGCCCGAGGTGCGCAGCCCTCTCTTCCGGAACTCCTCAGGTGTAGCGTTTTTCCCTCCCGGTTTTTGTCCCATCGCAAACTGCATCAGCACCACCGCGCATTGCTCGCCTTCCGGCTTCTCCACGTCGCAAGGCTCGTCGCGCAGATAAGTGGATTTGGATTGAAGCTCGGTACCCTCGAGCGGAGCCCCGGGCACCGCTCGCTTCTGCTCCCAAGTCTGGCCGGGCGCTACTCCCGTCACCGGAGCCCCCAGACCCGCGCCGAGCTGTTCGAACCAGCTCCGTGCCGCTTCCATTGTCCGCGCGTCCTGGCCCAATTCCTCGAGGCCCTTCATGTACTCCACTTCGCCGTGAGGGCCGAGCTGAAATTCGAAGGACCGGCCCTCGAGATTTTTGTAAGGGACCAGCAGCTTTACCGCCGCAGGATCGTAGGAGTCGCCGAGCAGTTCCGCCGCCACGTGTTCGTAAGTCGCGCGCAGCCGCAGCGGCGCCCGCTCGGCCTCTTTCCCGGGCGGCTTTGCGGGGACCTTGGCTATCGGAACGGGAACGAGCGCTTCCAGCCGCAATGTCAGCCCCACGGCTATGCCTAGCTCGGTCGCGCCTTCCGGATTTTCCACGGCGCCCCCCACCAGGCTTTTCGTCCGCGAACGCAACGCCACCTGATACCGCAGCGTGTCGCCCGGCGTGTAGTGCGGCGTGAGCAGGACAGGCGGGTGAGCAACGCCGCCCGCGACGGCAGTGCTCGCGGCGTTCGTCTTCGTCTGTAAGGCAGCGGCCCAGATCGGCAGTGCTGCCCACAGTCCGATACTAGCGATTACTGCCCGCATCGCATTCCATCCCCACACGCGGTTCGATTTCGACCTGAGCCGGGCGAGTTGCCCGGGACCGTCGCGGCTGCAATCAGAGTTGGAGGGACAAATTGCATATTGGCCCCTCACACGGCGCCTCGCCGCAGCGCGTCGAGCGGATAGAACGTGTCCCTCCAGTAGATCCCGCGCTGCCTTAGTGTGATGGCCATCGAGCGCATTCCCATATAGACGAACAGAATGGCCCCCAGGGGATGTGTCAGGCCGTACAGGGGCGAACCGCGGCCGCGAACTGACGACGCTCCGCTCACCAGCACCGCGATCCCCGCAGCGGTGGCTGCGAATCCCAGCGCCCAGCCGCTGACGAACGGCAGCACAAGGAACGGTAGGGCATTCAGGACGAACACTGCCGAAAACTGCGCCAGCGCAAAGCCCGTTCGAAATCCCGCAGTGGCGAAAAAGTTCTTTTCCGTCCCGCGGATGATGTTGGCGATACCGGAATGCCACCGGATTTCCAGCAGGTCGTCTGCCAGCGCCGCGCCGGATTTCAGCCCCGCCTCTTTCACCAGGCGGCCCAGTTTCATGTCGTCCACCACTTCGAGTGCCAACCGCCGGTGCGTCCCGATTTTCTCGTATGCGCTTCGCCGCACGAGCTGAAACGCCCCCACGCCGATGTAGCTCCGCGAAGTCGGATCCGGCACAGTCCACGGGCGGGAATAAAGAAGCACGGCCAGTCCGAAAAAGTTCAGAGCCGTCCGCTCCCAGAAGCCGCGGATTTCCATTCCAGGAATCAACGTCAGGTGGTGGAACCCCTGTTCCAGTGCCAGCGTCATCGCGCGGCGCACTACGCTGGGTTCAAAGCGCACGTCCGCGTCGGTGAACACCAGCCATTCGCCCCGCGAATGCTCGTACGCAGTCTCGAGGCCGTGCGGTTTGCCCAGCCAGCCCGGCGGCAGCTTGTCCACACGCAACGCCGTTAGTCGTTTGCAGCCCGCCGAAATTTCGCGCAGAATTTGAGGTGTCGCATCGCACGACCGGTCGTCCACTGCCACCACCTGGTAGTCCGGATAATCCAGCGCGAGCATGGAGCGCAGCGCGGCGGGCATTTTCTCCGCCTCGTCGCGCGCCGAGACAAGCACGGACACCGGCGGCAGAGCGGCATCCGGTAGCGGCGTGACTGCCGATATCCGGGCCAGCCGTCGCATGCCGAGTAGGGCCTCGATGGCCAGGATCGCCCAAGCGCAGGCAATAGCGCCCAACAGCGCCGCGAGCCCGATTTGGAATATGGAGGAGTGCAACTTCTAACTCTGCAAACGACCCGAGTCCTGCAGGATAATGTCTGCGCGGATTCAGGATAGCATGGGGAGATGCACCAGCGAGATGAGCGCTGCTGACGAATCCATCAATCGCGCCATCGCCATTGTCGGCGCGGGCCGCGTGGCTCGCGGCCTCGGCGCGCGGTTGCGCGAAGCGGGATGGAGCATCGGCGCCGTTGTCGCGCGTCGGATGCCCTCGGCCCGCGCTGCGGTGCGCGCAATTCGCGGAGGCTTTCCCTGCGCCGGCCCCTCGCGGCGCGTGCTCGACGCGGGCATCATCCTCCTCGCCGTGCCCGACGACGCCTTGGCCGGCGTTGCCTCCGAACTCGCACGCATCGGCGGGGACGATTTGCGCCGCAAAGTCGTGGTGCACACCAGCGGCGCGCTCAGCTCCTCCGTGCTCGAGCCCCTCGGCCTTCGCGGCGCCTGGACCGGGGTAGTGCACCCCATGCAGAGTTTTGGTTTGCGAACGCGCCCCCGCCTCGAGGGCGTACTCTTTGGCATCGAGGGCCACCCGCAGGCGCTGCGCGTAATCCGCAAAATGGTCCGCAGCCTTGGCGGGGATACCGCCCGCGTCCAGGCCGCGCGAAAGGCGGAGTATCACTGCGCGGGCACGTTCGCTGCTGCCCACGTGCTCGCTTCCTTCGAGGCTGGCGTGCAACTGCTCATGGCGGCGGGAATGAAGCGCCGCGAGGCAACTCGCGCGCTGCTCCGTCTGGCGCGCCAGGTCCTCGACAATCAGGAAGTGCTCGGCCCGCGCGCCGCCTGGACCGGGCCGCTTTCCCGTGGCGATTTCGCCACCATCGCCCTGCACTGGCAGTCGCTGGCTCACTATCCGCCAGAGTTTCGCGCTGCCTACGCCGGCATGACGCGGCTGGCCGCTCGCCTTCTGGCTTCCGCGCCCGAGGAAGTGCTCGCTCGCCTCGAGTCGGTTCTGCCGGCATCCGCTGCGGCGCCGCAGCAGCGCGCTGCGGGCAGTGCATGAATCGCGAGCGTCTATTCGAGGAGGAACGCGTGCAGCAGTTACAAATTCCTGTCGAGATGCGAACGCTGGGAAACGGCCTTCGCGTGGTCATTTCTCCCGACCGCACCGCTCCCGTGGTTACCGTGGGCGTGTACTACAACATCGGCTTCCGGCTCGAGCCTCGCGGCCGCAGCGGTTTTGCGCATCTGTTCGAACACATGATGTTCCAGGGCTCGGAAAATGCCGGGAAGATGGTCCACATCCGCCTCGTAAATTCTTCCGGCGGCATTTTGAACGGCTCCACGCTCTACGACGTCACCAATTATTTTGAGTCCGTCCCTTCCAACGCTCTCGACCGCGTCCTTTGGCTCGAAGCAGACCGCATGCGCTCCCTCCGCGTGGACGACGAAAACCTCCGCAACCAGCGCGACGTGGTGAAAGAGGAAGTCCGCATGAACGTTTTCAATCAGCCCTACGGCGGATTCCCCTGGCTCGATCTCCCCCCCATCGCCAACCGCAACTGGGCCAACGCGCACAACTTCTACGGCGATTTTCAGGATCTCGACGCCGCCACGCTAGCCGACGTTCAGGCCTTTTTCCGCACCTACTACACTCCCGGAAACGCTGTTCTTCTTCTCATTGGCGACGTCGAGCCTGCTGCGGGCTTCGCGCTCGCCGAAAAGCATTTCAGCCCAATCCCCGCCGGGCCTCCTCCGCCCAAAGCGGACGTCTCTGAGCCGCCGCAGACCGAGGAACGCCGCGGCGAGGTTTCGGAAAAACTGGGCACGCTCCCGGCCATGGCCATCGGCTTCCATGTGCCGCCACGCCGTTCACCCGACTGGTACGCCCTGGCCCTGGCCGACCGCGCGCTCCATGCGGGGCGCGCGGGCCGTCTCTATCGCACGCTCGTCCTCGAACGGCAATTGGCTCTGGAGGTCCTGGGTGGAATTCACTATCCCATGGGCGATGTCTTCGACTACAACGGCCCGATGCAAATGGTCACGCGCATCCTCTACAAGCCGGAATATTCTCCCGAGCAAACGATTGAGGCCTTCGAACAGGTGCTCGGTGATTTGCGCGAGCGCCCGCTGCCGCCGGCGGAGCTGGAAGAAATCAAGGTCAAGCTGCGCTCCGATTACTATTCCGCTCTTGAAGGCGGCTACGGCAGCCAGGTTCCCCGCTTCGGCCTCATGCACTATCTCGCCTGCTTCACGCTGTTCGATGGGGATCCTGGCCTCGTCAACACTGCCCTCGATGGGTTTCTGCGCGTGACCCCAGAAGAAATCCACTCCGCCGCCGGGCGCGTGCTCCAGCGCGAAAATCGTTCCATCGTCCTGCGCCTTCCCCTCGCCAAAGTGCCGCAGACCGCGGCGAAGTGAGGATGCCTCCCATGCCCGCCGATACCGAAGCTGCGCTTTCTCCTCTGGTTCCTCCGCTCGCGCCGGAAAGCCGCGTCGTTTGGCCCGAGCGTACGCACGCGCGCCTGCGATGCGGAATCCCGGTGTGGCTCGTCGAACGCCACACTATCCCAAAGTTCTCGCTCCAGCTCTTTATCCGCAGCGGCGCCGCCATGGAGTTTCCAGGCGATCGCGGCGTCGCCGGACTCACCTGCGGCCTGCTCCGCACCGGCACGGATACGCGCGACGAGCGCGCCATCGACGACGAGCTTCGCCGTATCGGTGCCGACCTCGGTGCGGGCGCGGGCGCCGATGCGAGCTGGATTGCCGCGGGCGGCCTCTCCGAATTTTCTGCTGAGCTCTGCGCCCTCGTCGCCAATGTCGCGCGCAATCCCGTCTTCCCGGCCGTGCAGTTCGAGCGCGAGCGCCGCAATTCGCTAGAAGCCGTCCGCCTCAATCGCGCTTCGCCCGATTTTCTCGCCCTCGAACGCTTCCGCAGCGTCCTCTTCGGCGACCATCCCTACGCCGTCATCGCGCCCACCGAAGCCCAGATCGAAGCGCTCACCCGACCGCTCATTATCGACTTCCACCGCGCGCACTATTCGCCGGCCAATTCCTTCCTGCTCGCCGTCGGCGATTTCTCGCCCCCGCGCCTCGTCGACGAGCTCGAGCGCGCCTTCGAAGGCTGGGCCGGTGCCGGAGTCGAGCAGCCGGAGGAGACTCCGCTGCCCTGTCATTTCGGGCGTCACGTGGCTCTGGTCCACGTGCCCGGGGCGGTGCAGACCCAGATCGCAGTGGGAAATCTCGCCATCACGCGCGAGCACCCCGATTGGTTGGGTCTCACGCTCGCCAATGCCATTTACGGGGGCGCGTTCCATTCCCGGCTGGTCGCCAACATCCGCGAACAGAAGGGTTACACCTACAGCGCCCACAGTGGCCTCACCGCACTTCGCCGCCACGGCTACTTCACCGTTCACGCCGCCGTGCGCGACGACGTGGTCGCTTCCTCCCTCGCCGAAATCTTCTACGAACTAGATCGCATCCGTGCGCTGCCCGTACGCGCCGACGAGCTCGCCGACGCCCAGGCCTATGTGAGCGGAGTCTTTTCCCTCGGCATCGCCACCCTCGACGGCCTCGCCGGCCAGCTTGCCACTCTCTATCTCTACGAACTGCCCGAGGATTACCTGGAAACGTATCGCGAGCGCATCCGCGCGCTCACCTTGGACGATGTGCTTGCCGCCGCACGCGCCCATTTCGATTCTGCCAACGCCCAGATCGTTCTCGCCGGCGATGCCGACAACATCGAGGCGCAAGCCCGGCTGTTTGGCGACGTTCAGGTGTTCGATGCCCGCGGAAAGCTCCTCTCGTCCGACTGACCGCGTGGGCCGGTGGCGCAGGCACGCCTGTCCCTGCGCTCTGTCCGACAGCGAACGCGCCGGCTCTCGCGGCCGCACGCGGCTTCGCCCGCTCGCCATCCTGGCCGCCATCGCCGTCTATATTGCGGTGGCTTTCTGGATGAAGCCCGGCGCCGCCGGCCGCATCTCGGATTCGCTTGCCGGTTGGCGCGATTCCGTCACCGACCGCTTCCACAAACACCCCGACCACGCCATCGACCTGAATTTGGCAACCGCCGCCGAACTCGAGCAGCTTCCAGGCATTGGCCCCGCAACCGCCGCCGAAATTCTGCGCTTTCGTGAGCAGAGCGGTCCGATTCGCCGCCCAGAGGATTTACTCGCCATCCCGCGCATCACTCGCCGTGCGCTCGACCGCATCCGGCCTTATGTTTTTGTGGGGAATCCCCGGTAGCCACGGTCGATGATTTTTCGACCGTGGGCCCTTCTATCGCATGTGGCGCTCGACGAAGAACAACGCCAGCGTGCCCAGCCCGCACACGCCTTCGATCGCCAGCACTGTCTTGGGGAACAGCCACAGGCAGGCGCCAACCACACCGAGCAGCGCTAAGTCGCGAAGGATTTCTCCGGCGGCTCTCACAAATGTTGGTGCGTCGGTCTGCGCGTCTCAGGTTTGTCCATAGGGATCGGCACCTGGGCCGCGATGGTCAGCCCGTACCCGTCCAGCGCCACCACTTTGCGCGGATGATTCGTCAGCACGCGCACCTTCGTCAGTCCCAGGTCTAGCAGGATTTGCACCCCAATCCCGCTTTCCCGCTGCACCAGCCGCTGCCGGTCCAGGTCTTCATCGAGCTGCCCGCGCGAGTGGTAGCGCAGCCCCGGCATCTGGCCCTCCGCCACGCCGGCCGTATCGATCCCGAATCCCCGCCCGCGGTGATGCAGGTACACGAACACCCCGCGGTCTTCCTGAGCGATGCGCTCAAGCGACCGGTCGATCAGCTCGCGGCAGTCGCACGCCGTCGAGCCAAACGCTTCACCGGTCAGGCAGTGCGAATGCAGCCGCACCAGCGGCGGTTCCGAAGCTTCGGGGCCTTCCAGTTCGCCGCGCACCAGCGCCACGTGCAGTTCCTCGTCCGCCTCGCTGGTGTACACGATCATGCGAAACTCGCCGTGGCGCGTGGGCAGCACGCCCTCCGCCACGCGCCGCATGTGCCGTTCGTGCCGCATGCGGTGGCGGATCAGGTCAGCCACGGTCAGGAGTTTCAGCTCGTGCAGCCGGCAGAATTCGATGAGCTCCGGCACGCGCGCCATCGTCCCGTCGTCGTTCATGATCTCGCAAATCACCCCGGCCGGAACGAGGCCCGCGGCCCGCGCCAGGTCCACCGACGCTTCCGTTTGCCCCGCGCGCACCAGCAC
>JASHSV010000047.1 GCA_030038535.1 Candidatus Acidiferrales bacterium | reverse complement strand
GCAATCAGGCCACGGGCTTCCAGGCGGTCGAGCAGGCGCGTCATGTCGGGGTCGCGTGTGATCATGCGCGCAGCAATCTCGCCGCAGGGCAGTCCGCCGGGGCCGGCCCCGCGCAGGATGCGCAGGACGTTGTATTGCTCGGGGGAAATGCCGTGCGGTTTCAAGGCGCCGGCGATGCTGCGGAGGACCGCATCGGCGGTGCGGACGAGGTTGACCGTGGCCTCGGCGGCGAGGGAAGGGAAGGGCCGGGACTGCTTGAGTTCGGCCAGGATGCGTCCGGTCATGTCGGGCATGATAGTCGTTACAACGACTATTGTCAAGAGGAATGTTTGCGCCCCCCTCTCTAGGGTTTTTGGGTCGGGCGGAGATCCACCTCGCTCACGAAGCTCTGGGGCGCTTGCAGCACGAGCATTTCAACGACGTGGGCGACGTCATCGGGCTGCAGCATGCGCTCCGCGTTCTTGCCGGCGTGGGGAGAAAATTCGGTATGCACGCTTCCGGGACACACCACGCTCACCCGGATGCCGTAGCCACGCAGCTCTTCTGCCATGCAGCCGGCCAGCCCGCGAAGCCCCCACTTGGAGGCGCAGTAGGCGCCGCCACCGGCAAAGGTGTTCTTCCCCGCGAGAGAAGCGATGTGGATGATGTGGCCGCGCTTTTGACGAATCATTTGCGGGGCGACTTCCCGGCTCATCAGCCAGGCGCCTTTCAGGTTGGTGCCGAGGACGCGGTCCCAATCCGCTTCTTCGATCTGGTGGGCGGGGTGAAACACGCCGAGGCCGGCATTGTTCACGAGGATGGACACATCGCCCAGCTTTTGCTGTACGGCTGAGACGAACCGGCGCACTGCGGCGGGGTCGCTGACGTCGGCGGCGAGGCCAAGAGCGGAGATGCGATCGGTTTCGAGGGTGGAAGCTGCGCGGCCGGCGGACTCGGCGGTCGTGGCGCAGAGGGCGAGGCGGGCGCCCAGGCGTCCGAGAGAGCGGGCGATGGCCAGACCGATGCCGCGGCTTCCGCCGGTGACGATGGCGACATCGCCCGACAAAGGCGCTTTGTTTTGCATGGGTGGCCTCCAGGCGGCACGAAAGGCGCGCGGGGCATCGTAACATGGCAGAATCGGGTGCCGGGGTCGGGGCGGCCGGCGGGCAGCAAAGCGCGGGAATTTCTTGCGCGGGCCGGACGCATTCCATATAATTCGCGGACTCAAACCGACCGGATGAGGCAAGCTAAGGACTGCGAAGTCGCGGCGGTCCCGGGGCGATAATCGGGCGGACAGGAGGCGGCAGTTCAAATGATGACGATGCGAAATCGAATCGCGGCGCTGGCGGTGTCGCTCGTGCTGGCGGGGTGCGCCGCGGGAGTCTGCGCTGCCGCGTTGCCGGAGCCGCCGCAGGCGGCCAAGTCGAAGGCGACTGTGGCCGAATACAACGCATATCAGGCTGCCGCAGCCGAGAAGGACCCGCAGGCAAAGGTGAAATTGCTCGACGATTTCGTGACCAAGTATCCAACGTCGGAATATCTGCCCTACGTGTACAACGACTACTGGCAGGCGTACGCGGCGCTGAAACAATGGACCAAGGTAATCGAATATTTGGACAAGATCCTGGCGCTGCAGGAGATCGGGACAGGAGGAAAGCTGGAGGCGTATTACCGGCGGGCGGCGACCTTCGAGTACGCCTACAACCCGAAGAGCCCGGACCTGGCGGACGGGTCGACCAAAGCGCGGGACGCAGCGCTGGAGGGTCTGAAGATCATCGGCACGTTTCCAAAGCCGCAGCAGGCTACCGACGAGCAATGGGCCACGATCAAGAAGACGTACACGAATCAGTTTTACAACACGGCGGCGGGCGCCTCCTACTATTTGAAGGATTACAAGGCTGCGGCGGAGAACTACCGCGCGGCGCTGGCGCTGGACCCTCAGCAGCCGGTGGATGATTACCGGCTCGGCCTGGCGGAACTAAGCGAGAATCCACCGGAGAGCACGGCGGGATTCTGGGCGCTGGCACGCGCAGTGGACGTGAAGGTCCCGGACGCGGAGAAGGTGACCAAGTATCTGCACGACCGGATCAGTGAATACCAGACGCCGGGGTGCGATTCTTCCGTGGACGCGCAAGTGAACGAGCTGCTCACCCTGGCGCAGAACTCGCAGGACCCGCCGGCCGGTTACGCGATTCCGAGCGCCGCAGACCTTGCGAAGAAGCGGGAATTGGAAATCCCCGCGCTCATTGCCGCCCTGCGGGCGGGCGGAGACGGTTCGAAGTCCACCTGGCTTGCCGTCTGCAATGGGGTTTTTCCGGAAGCATTCCTTGCCAAGACGTACGAAGTGGATGCGAGCAATCCGGCCGCAATCAAGATCACGGCCGCGGTCGGCACGACGGAAGACGAGGTGAACGCGAGCACGGCTCCGGACATTACGCTGACGATTGCCACGCAACCTGAGGCAGCGCGGCTGGCCAAAGACGACATCTTCCGGTTCGCGGGGAAGCTGACGGGATATACGGCGAGTCCTTTTCAGTTGAACTTCGAAGACGCCAAGATCAATCCGGAAGATATTCCGGCAGAGAAGGGCAAGAAGCCGGCGAAGAAACCGGGCAAGGCGAGCCCTGGAGGCAGTGGCAAGTGACGGACGGCTCTGATGCGCTTCCGCGGTCGGATTCCGCAATTTCACTCTTCACACTTACTTTGAATCCGCTGAAAAATGAAGGAGCGGGACGACTGCCGGCTAATGCGGCCGGCGGCGATCCAGCTTGTAGGTGAAGATCTTGCGGCTGAGCGTGTTGCGGTGGATGCCCAGAATTTTCGCAGCGCGGGACTGATTGCCGTTGGAGCGGTCGAGGACGCGTTTGATGAAGCGCTTTTCAAATTCGCCCACAGCCTCCTGGAACATGATGCCGCGCTCGACCATTTGCCCCACCAGGCCCTCGAGTTGGTCCTTCATTGCAGTTGCTCCACTCCCGGCCAGTTAGAGGCCGTTGTCCAGATCGTGCCCCACCAGCCGGCGATACGCCTCGCGATACTTGGCCGTTGTACCCACCACGACGTCAGCCGGCAGGGCCGGTCCGGGCGGCTGTTTGTTCCACCCCAATCGTTCCAAGTAATCGCGCACGTACTGTTTGTCGAAGGACGGCTGGCCGCGGCCTGGCTGGAATCCGTCGGCTGGCCAGAAGCGCGAGGAGTCGGGCGTGAGCGCTTCGTCGATCCACACGAGGTTGCCGTTCTCGAGGCCGAATTCGAATTTTGTGTCGGCGATGATGATTCCGCGCCCGGCGGCGTATTGGGAGGCGCGGCGGTAGATTTCGAGGCTGGTATCGCGGAGGCGCGCGGCGAGCTTCTCCCCGGTGATTTTGGCCATCTGATCGAAGGAGATGTTGATGTCGTGCCCGCTGGTCTCCTTGGTGGCGGGCGTAAAGATGGGCTCGGGGAGTTTGCTTGATTCCAGCAGGCCGCCGGGCAGCTTGATGCCGCACACGGTGCCGTTCTGCTTGTACTCCTTCAGGCCGGAGCCGGCCAGATAACCACGGACCACGCATTCCACCGGCAAGGGCTCGGCTTTGCGGCAAACCATGCCGCGGCCGGCGAGGACGGCCGCATAGGGAGCCATCTCCCCATCGAAATTTGTGGTGGAGACGACATGATTCGGCACCACGTCGGATAGTTTGTTGAACCAGAAAAGCGAAAGCTGGGTGAGGACGCGTCCCTTATCGGGAATGGGAGTGGGCATCACCACGTCGAACGCGGAAAGACGGTCCGAGGCAACCAGTAGCAGGCGGTCGCCGAGGTCGTAGATGTCGCGGACCTTCCCGCGCGCGCGAAGCTTCAGCCCCGCGAAATTTGTTTCGAAAATCACCGGACTCAATTTCGGAGAAGCCACCACTCTGCGCTCTCCTGGCTGGGAGGGGCGGAATCATAGCGCACGCGGGAAGAATGTCAATGGTACAGGGCAGAGGAAAAAATCCGTGCACGCGCGCGGCGCGGGCAACTGTGAAACATTTTGCGCAACGATTTGTGGTCGAGGAAGCCGGCAAGCTCAGGCGGCGGCGCCGGCGGCCTGCGAACGCGGCTGTTCCGCAGGCGAATCCGCTGCGTCAGCTTCGGTCCACTTGACGGAGACGAGCTTGGAGACGCCGGGCTCCTGCATTGTGACGCCGTAGAGAACTTCGGCCATCTCCATAGTGCGGCGGTTGTGGGTGACGACAAGA
>JASHSV010000046.1 GCA_030038535.1 Candidatus Acidiferrales bacterium | reverse complement strand
CAGGACATCAGACTCTGGATCTGAGAATCATGGTTCGAGTCCATGCCTCCCAGCCAAACACCTAGAAACGAAAAACCGAAAATCGAAGGCCTAATCTCGGCCCCATGGCTCTGGACGAAAATTGGAGCCGGCGCGGCGGGTTTGTGGGAGCTTTTCTAGTCCTGATATTTCTCGCGGAGGCGTGGCGTGAGCCGGAGCATCAGTTGCACGCGCTCGACTTCAGCGAGCCAGTCGGAGAGCGTGGCTTCCAGTTCTTCTTTTTCCGGCGGGACGATGCCTGTCGGACAATGTGCGCCCAATTTGCGGACGGCGATGGCGCGATAACGGTGGACGGTGCGGTCGCCGGCGGTAGCGCACCACTGATCGTCTTCGGACAGGAAAACAACCAGCGGGACGCGGTTTCCTCCGTTGATGCGCAGCTCAGGGATGAGTTCGCCTTCCCTGGGCCTTTCGATGAAGCGGAGATCGATCTTCGCGGGGTTTGCTTCCGCGATGCGCTCGATCAGTGGGCATTGCTCGATGCAATCCCCGCACCAGATTCCGCTGAAGACCAGAATCTTCATCCTGCGCACAAATCCGGCCACTAGCTGTCTTTGGAGTTGGGTGAGCCGCGCGGCTTCGTACACCTGATTCCAGCGGCGCTGCTGTTCGTCGGTGCCGGTTCGCACGTAAGAGCCGTAGGCGAGAGCGGAGGCAAATCGAGGGACAAAGTAGGAAGAATCGATCACGGCTGGCATTCACCCATTTGTAAGAATTGGATGACAGCCGCAACGACCAGGTTACGGGGCCACACGGTGAGGCTTTCGAGCAGCGGTGCGACAGGCGACGAGAAAAACAACAAGGCCGACGAGCGACACGGCTGGGCCGAGCGTGCGGTCGGGCGTGTGACCGAACCAAATACGTACGTCGCTCTGGCCAGCGGGGACTTGGATCACCATCTGGCCAGTATCCGGATCAGTCTGGGGTACGAGCGGGGTGCTATTCACACTAGCTCGCCAGGCGCGGTAGTTCACCAGATGGAGCCGGATGCGAGCGGGTGCGGGGCTTCGTACTGAAAATTGCTTCTCTTCGGAGTTCCATAGTTGGATTGTGGTTGTGACACCGGAATCTTCCGCTTCGTCTCCCGAGGCGTCGATGGCCGCCAGCCGCGGGGCGTCGGCATCGAGGGTGTCGGGGTCCACTCCGACGGGGAGAAATTCATCGACCACGCCTACGTAGCCCTGCGCCGAATGCGCCGCTTCGACCAGATCGCGAATTTCGTCAGGGTCCCACGGGGCGATGGAAAGAATGGCGCCTCCGGCGCCGAACCAGAGCACGGCTAAGAGCGCAGCCCAGGCGATGGGTCGCCTGGCGCAGCGGATGGCGGCCACAACCGCCATCGCCAGCGCGACATTCAGGATGTAGAGCGAGCGCCAGGGAAACTCCGCCATCCAGATTCGCGGCAGGATTCGCCAGATGGGTTCGCTCCTGGGAAAGAGCATCAGGGCATAGAGCGAGGCGACGGCCAGGAGCGCGGGCAGGCCGCGGCGCAGCGGCTCGCGGGGGTGCGCGTCTGCCGTGCGCAGTCGGCGCAGCGCGATGGGAAACACGGCACCGGCCAGCATCATTTCTCCGCAGGCGAGAGCGGAAACTAGAAGATTGAAGGCCGTGTGGTCGGCGTCGTCGCTGCGATGGAAGAGAAAATTGTTCCACAGGCTCAGTCCGCCGGCAAAAGCGCCTTCGCTCTGAATCCAGCTCATTTCCATGGCGATGGGCAGAATGTAGAAGGCCGCGAGGGCCAGGCCGAGCGCCATGCCGCATGCGCCCCGAATGAGCGGGCCGGGCGAGCGCTCGCGAATGGCCAGCCACAAGAACACGAATCCGAGCGCATAGCTGCCCAAAACGGCCGCAGGCACGTTTGAGAGCCAGAGACAGGCAAAACAAGGGGCGAGGGCGAGCGCGGAAAGGACGCCTTCGCGGGCCGCGCGCGTGGTGCGGGCGGCGCAGAGGAAGGCCACGGGGAAAAATGAAGAGGCCAGCAGCTCCGAATATGCGCAGCGATGGGAATACACCAATATCAGATAAGGATTGAGCGCGTAGAGCGCGGCGGCCCACAATGCAGCGCGCTGCGAAAACCACTCACGCGCCAGCCGATAAGCGCCCAGCGCGTTGGCGGCAACGCAAATCCACGTGTAGGCGCCCTGCAGCATGGCTCCGGGCAGGACGAGCGCCAGCAGCCCGCCCAGCAGCCATGAGAAGGGCGGATAGATGATGAACCGCGGATCGCCGTAACCGAAATGGCCGCCACTCGACCAGTGCGGATAGACGACGCCTTCGTGCCAGTGGCGGGCCACGTCGATCCAGTTGGGGAGGTGGAATTCGACGTCGTGGCCGGAGACGTTGCCGAGAATCAGGATCGGCAAAATGGCGAGCGTGGCCAGCGCGGCCGCGAGGAGCAGAGCTGAGCGCCATTCGCGCGCGCTGGGTGCGGAGGAGGCGGGTTGGGCGGCAGACTCCATGACAGCTCGAAGTGAAGGATAACCAAACCTTCGGAAGGGAGCGCGGATTTTTGCAGCACAGGCCGCACCCCGCCGGCGGCGTGTACAAGTTGGAGCGCAAAACCTCGCCGCTCATTGACATTCGAGGCCCGCCGCCGGAGGATTGCCGGGAAAGGGCTCGGCACACTCCACTCGTTATGCGGCGAATTCTAGTTTTCGCCAGCCTGCTGCTGGCCGGGGCGATTCTCTCGGCCGTCGAACCCGAGCAGAAGCCGGAGTTGCGCCCGGCCGCTCCGCCGAACACCGAGCTCGTCGCGGTAGGCGACATTCTGCTGGGACGTTCCCTGGGCACTCTGATGGAGGAGACGAAGGATTATTCCTACCCGTTCCGGCACATCGAGCCCGAGCTAAAGGCGGCGGATATCGCCTTCGCGAATTTGGAAGGGCCGTTTTGCGGAGAGCCGCCCTATTACGGCGAGGGCATGGTGTTCCGCGTGCGGCCAGCGACGATTGCCGGAATTGTGCACGCGGGGATTGCCGTGCTCTCGGTGGCGAACAACCACTTTGCCAACGGCGGGGACGAGTGCATGAGATTCAGCCTGGAGCTGGCGCACCGCGAGGCGATCGCCACCGCAGGCGCGGGAGAAACGTATGATGAGGCGCACCGCCCGGCCATTCTGGTCCGCCACGGCGTGCGCTTCGCCTTCCTCGGCTATACCTACGCCGACCGCAACGACACGCCGGACGCCACGCACCCGGTGATTGCGGGCCGCAATCCCGAGCGCGTGCGCGACGACGTGGCCGCGGCGCTGCGCGTGGCGGACGCGGTGATCGTCTCCCTGCACGACGGGACGGAGTACACAGCCCACGTGGCGCCGGAGACGGAGCAGTTCTGCCATGCGGCTATTGACGCGGGTGCGGCCGTGGTGCTGGGACATCACCCGCACGTGCCGCAACGCATCGAGCACTACCACGATGGCTGGATTTTCTATTCGCTGGGAAACTTCGTATTCCAGCAGTACACACCGCCGGAAGTGCAAACGGCGCTGATGGCGCGGATTACGTTTGCAGGCGCGCGCGTGGAGCGCGTCGAGGCGACCCCGATGGTAATCGAATGGCACTCGACGCCTCGGCTGGCCACGCGGGAGGAAGGGGCGCCCATTCTGAGCCGCATTGGGCTCACGGAGCCGCTGCTCTGGCCGCCGGCGGAGGCGGCCCTTGCGGAACCATGGGTTGGTCCGGACGCGGGTGCGCCGCGGACGGCCCACACGGTCAGCGCTGCGCCTCAAACAGCTCAATAAGCACTTTCCCGCCGCCCGGTTTGTCCACCAGCAAAAAGTTTACGCGCGTCCCGTCTGCGCCTTCGCGCGCTTCGGCATACACGGGTGAGAGGCCGAACCGCCCGGTGAGAATTTTCAGCGCCTCCTCGACGTCGCTCACCGGCAATTCGATCTGCTGAATGCCGGGGCCGAAGCGGTCCAGGAATTTTTGGATAGGCCCTTCGCTGTCCACGGGAGTCAGGATGTCCATAAGCGGGCCGCGGCCGTGGATTTCGAACTCCGCGGTGCTCTGCTCCTCCGGAACGCGAGAGAGAGGAGGCATATCCATTTCCTGGCGGATGCGCGCAAACAGATCAGGAGGAACGGCGATGCCGATGATGGGCTCTCCGGCGACGAGCACATCGAATGACGGGTCTTTCCGCCAGGCGGCGAACACATCCTCGACGAGCGCGCAGCCGGCGCGATGGAGCTGCCAGCGCGCGGCTAGCCGCCGACCGGGCTCTGGTGCAGCGAGCTCGTCCACCAGCACGCGCACGTCGGTCACGGGCAGCCTCCGGTGCTGCCCAGCGGGCGCAATTCCGAAGTGAAGAACAAGGGACTCATGGCGGATGAGCGATTCCGATTCTGGCGGTCAGGGCTTTTTATCAGCGTTCAGGTTGGTGAGCTCGATGCGGCTCGCCGTTCCCGGGTGCACCTCAACGCTCAGGTTCCAGCGCAGATGGAGCTCGCCGCTCAGCGCTTCGCCATCCAGCGTGGAAAGCCAGTAGGCGCCCGGCCTGGCTTCAAAGGCCCCGCGGCCGTCCAGATCAGTGTCCGTTTTCGCGGCCATGTAATTTTTTTGCACCATTTCCAGGGCGCGCGCGTGGGTACGTTCGCGCCAGTGCGCGTTCTCCACGGACCAGGCGGTCGAGGGATCGAGCTGCGCCAGCATCGTATCCATTCCATCCCTTGAATCCGGATGTAGCGCGAGATACTTCCGCAACTGCACCTCGTAGGCTTTGCGGTTGGCCTCGTACTTCTGCGGGTTCAGCGTGCGGTCTTCCGAATTGTATTTGGGCTCCGGGAATCCCTGGTTGAGGGCGGTCATGTTGCTGTTGACGTAGGCATCCACAAATTCGGGGACGCGAAACAGGTCGTCTGGGCTCACGCGGCTGCGGAACTCGTCACCGGAAATGGCCACGGTATGGTTCTTCTTCATCCAGGCCTTCAATTCGGTGCTGAGTTTGAGCCCGTCCACGAAGGCGTTCAGATCCGGCACCGGCGTATTTTCCTCGGCCTCGTGTTGAATATCACGGTAACTCTTGGTGAGAAGGAAGACGGTGAGCCCGCGCGCCGGCTCAGCCCGTCCGGAGGCAGGCGTCACGCGAACTACAAATTCCAGCCGTCCGCGCTCGGCACCGCCCTGCGCGAGTGCGCCGGCGGCCGCCAAGATCAATCCGATAAGAAGGGCGATGATGCGTCCCACGCTTCGCGCCATTGCAAGGCATCCTAGCAGAGAAATCCGAGCGAGGGAGACAAAAAGGGAATCAGCTTGCGGCGCAGAGAATCGGCCTACAGCAGTCGGAAATTGACTTCAATCGGAATGTCCACAGCCACAGGCTTGCCGCCCGGGCCGATCAATGGCTTGAAGCGATACTGGCGGACGGCCTCCAAGGCCTTTTCATCCAGGCCCATTCCAAGACCCTTGATCACGTGGGCGTCCGCGGTGCGGCCGTCCGGAAGAATAGTGACTTCGACGATCACGGTGCCCTGAAAGCGTGCTTTCCGCGCCTCGTCGGTGTACAGCGGGCTGGGACAGTAGATACACACCGGATCGCCGATGCCGTTCTGGCCAACGTGGAAATGCCCGCCGCCGATTCCGCCGCCCTCGCCCGGGCCCACGCCTCCGCCCGAGCCGCTTCCGACGCCGCCGCCATTGCCGGTACCGATGCCCCCGCCGAATCCCGGCCCATTGGAATTGGTGACCATAGCTGCAAGCGGATCGCCCATGTTGGGGAGATTCGGCTGCGGCACCCGAATCTCGGGAGGAACGACCACGGTAGGTTCGACGGGAAGCTTAGGATTCGGGTTCGGAATCACCACGCTGGGCGGCGCCAGTTGCGTCATCGAAAATTTAGGCAGTTTGCCTTTGCTGGCGGGAATAGGATTCCGGTCGCCCCCGCCTCCGCCGCCTCCCGACTTTTGGTTTCCTTTCGGAAGCTTCATGACGTAGTCGGAAAGATTATCGATGTCCACGGAAACCAGTTCGGGGGTCTTGGCCTGGGTCGTGGGTATGGCGACGTTCCAGACCAGAGGAACTCCGAGCAGCGCCACCACCAGTCCATGAACCAGCGCCGAAAGCCACTGCGCCCGCGACGCGTTTTCATCCCTCGACCAGATGTCTTTGGGCGGAGGCCCGGGCTGGCTCGTTATCTTCAGCGGCGGCAGCTTCGGCGGCGAGATAAAATCGCGCACGTTGCGCACGAACATCTTCCAGCCGGATTCGTGGCAGACCAGCAGGGGGGAAGAATCCGCGCCCCGAGCCCAGGCCGGCTCCGCCTGCATCGCTACTTTCAGGTTGTCGAAGAATCCTTCGTGCGCCGCCTCCGGCGTAAAGGGCAGCCGGCCGCGGCCGGAAGGAAGCCGCACGGGACGTTCGGTAAGGAAATCCATCAGGCGGGAATAAAACGTGCCGCCCCAGCGCTCTTCACTGGAAAGCAGCTTCGGCGCTCGTCCCGCCGGGTTCGGCTCCGGCTCCCGTCGAGGCCGTGGCTCCGAAAGATTCAGAGAAGTGGGCATCCGTTTACCGCTCTACCAAGCCCAGTTTATCTCGGCGCGCCGGGCTTGCAATAGGCCGGCTGTACCGCGGTCACCTGGGCGCAATCCACTACCGCGGTGCGTTATATAGCTTAGATTCTGCGGCCTAGAAAAGGATGTCTAGCCACGCCGGGCTGACACCCGCCGGAAACCATTGTAACATACGGTGTTTCAGCATGAGTTTGCGTATCGAGCCGTGCGTGCGGCTCCGCAGACTGTCCTGCTGGGACTGGCCGCGATGCCGCAAACCCTGAAGCTCAAAGACACTCTCAATCTGCCGCGGACGGATTTTCCGATGAAGGCGAATCTGCCCCAGTCAGAGCCGCGGCAACTGGCCGAGTGGGAAGCGCAACGCACCTACGAGCGGGTGCTGGAGGCGCGCGCCGGGGCTCCCGTTTACGTCTTCCACGACGGCCCGCCCTATCCGACCGGGCACATCCACCTGGGCACCGCGCTGAACAAAATCCTGAAGGATATGGTGGTGCGCTCGAAGTCCCATGCCGGGTTCCGTGCCGGCTTCATTCCCGGCTGGGACTGCCACGGCCTGCCCATCGAAACGCAGGTGGAAAAGGAAATGGGCGGCCGCGGCTCGGCCGATCCCGTGGCTTTCCGCAAGAAATGCCGCGCCTACGCCAGCAAATATGTGGACGCGCACCGCGTGCAATTCAAGCGCCTGGGCATTTTCGCACGCTGGGACCAGCCGTATCTCACCATGGATCCGCATTACGAGGCCGTGATTGCCGACACCTTTCTCACCGTCCTCGAACGCGGCTACGTCTATCGCGGCCGCAAACCGGTGTATTGGTGCATATACGACCGCACCGCGCTGGCCGAAGCAGAAGTGGAGTACAAGGACCACACCAGCCCCTCGGTGTGGGCGAAATATCCCGTTGCGCCCGGCGCTCCCGCCGGAATGCCTGGGCCCGACGTCGCCGCCGTGGTGTGGACCACTACGCCCTGGACGTTTCCGCAGATCCGCGCGCTCGCTTTCCACGCCACACTCGATTACGCGGTTTTCGAGACCTCCGCTGGCCCCCTGCTCCTGGCCGTCGGTGCAGTGCCGCAATTCGCTGCGGCCACAGGGATCACCGTGGGAAAGGAACTCGCGCGCTGGAAGGGTCGCGAACTGGAAGGATTGAAATTCCGCCATCCTTTCCTGGACACCACGTTTCCCGCAGTGCTCGGCGATTATGTGACCACCGCGGAGGGCAGCGGCATCGTCCACACTGCGCCCGGCCACGGCGTGGACGACTTCAACACCGGCCAGCGCTACGGGCTGGAAACCTACGCGCCGCTCGATGACGACGGGCGCTTTATCGAGGGCCTGCCGGACTACAAAGGGAAAACAGTATTCGAGGCCAATGCACCCATCGTCGCCCTGCTGCGCTCTCGCGGCGCGCTGCTCGGCGAAGGGAAGTTGACCCATCGCTACCCGCACTGCTGGCGCTGCCATCGCCCGGTGATCTACCGCGCCACGGAGCAGTGGTTCATCGGCATCGACAAGAACGACCTGCGCCGCCGAACGCTGGAGGCCATTCGCAGCGTGAAGTGGATGCCTTCCTGGGGCCTCGAGCGCATGCATTCGATGGTGGCGGACCGCCCCGATTGGTGCATCTCCCGGCAGCGATTTTGGGGCGTGCCCATCGTCATTTTCTATTGCGATTCGTGCGGCGAGCGCCTGGAGGACGTCACCAAACTGCGCCACGCGATTCCATTATTCGAGAAGGAGGGCGCGGACGCGTGGTACGCGCACTCGCCTGAAGAGCTGCTGCCGCCCGGAACAAAATGCCGCTGCGGCGCCGCCCGCTGGCGCCGCGAGACCGACATTCTCGACGTGTGGTTCGATTCCGGGTCGAGCCACATGGCCGTGCTCACCGGCGGCGACGAGCGCTGGCCCGCGGACATGTATCTGGAAGGCCCGGACCAATACCGCGGATGGTTCCACAGTTCGTTGCTGCTGGGCATGGCCGCGCGCGACGGCGCTCCCTATCGCGAGGTGCTGACCCATGCCTGGACGCTCGATGAGCACGGGCGGCCCATGTCCAAATCGCTGGGCAACGTGGTGCTGCCGAGCGAAATCTGCGACAAGTACGGCGCGGACCTGCTGCGCCTGTGGGTCGCGTCGCAGGATTACACCGCGGACGTGCGCATGTCGGAGCGCGTGATGACCCAGCTTTCCGACGCCTACCGCAAGATCCGCAATACCTTCCGGTTTGCGCTCAGCAATCTTCACGGCTACGAGCCGGCGCGCGACGCGCTGGCCCCCGGCGAAATGCTGGAAGTAGACCGCTGGATGCTCGAGCGCACCGCGGAGCTGGCGGCAAGGTGCGCGCGCTGGTACGAAACCTACGAATTCCACCGCGTGTTTCACGCCGTTCATGACTATTGCGTGGTGGACCTGAGCGCCATTTATTTCGACGTGCTGAAAGACCGCCTCTACACCTTCGCGCCGCGGAATTCTGCCCGCCGTTCCGCGCAGACCGCGGTGGAAAAAATCGCGCGCGCCCTGGCTAGCCTTTTGGCTCCTCTCTCCGTCTTTACTGCTGAGGAAGTGTGGAAGTATATGCCCCGGCGCGCGAACGATCCCGCCAGCGTCCACATGACGCTCTTCCCCCAGCCGCAGGAGCTGGCCACCGGTCTTCCCGAAGCCCGCATCCGAAAATGGGAGGAGCTGGCCGGGGTACGCGACGCGGTGCTCAAAGCCCTCGAAGCCAAACGCACCGCCAAGGAGATCAACGCCTCGCTAGAGGCCCGGGTCACGCTGCGCGCCGGCGGCGCGCTCGGAGAGCTGCTCCGCGAATTCGTGCGGGAACTTCCGGCCCTGTTTATCGTTTCACAGGTAGCGCTGGCCGCGCTGGCGGGAGAGACGCCGGGCGGCGACGGCGCGGGCGGCCTGGTCGTGGAAGTCGAGCGCGCCCGCGGAGCAAAATGTGAGCGCTGCTGGAATTATTCCGAACGCGTGGGCGAGAATTCGGAGTGGCCCACTGTGTGCGAGCGGTGCGTAGCGGCCCTGGAGGAAATCACGGGAGCGCGGACCTCATGAACCGGCGATCCTCGATTCCCTGGGTCATCCTTTCGCTGGCCGTGCTGGTGGGCGACCGGCTGACGAAGACTCTCGTGGAGCGGCTGACGGTCAGTGGCTGGCGCCGCGCAGTAATCCCCGGCTTCTTCGACCTGGTGCACACGCAAAATCCCGGAATCGCCTTCGGCCTGCTGGCAGATACCCGGCTTCCCTGGATGCGCAGCGCGCTGATCATTGTCTCCGTGGTGGCCGCGGCAGCGATGGCCTGGCTGCTCCTGGCGGGACGCGCCGGCGGGCAACGTTCCCGCGCCGGCATCGCTCTAATTCTGGGGGGAGCGGCCGGCAATTTGTTCGACCGGCTGCTGGATGGGGGCGTTGTGGACTTTTTGCTGTTTTACTTCCGCGGCTTCGAATGGCCAGCCTTCAATGTGGCTGATTCCGCCATTGTTATCGGAGCCGCCCTGGTGCTGCTGGAGCTGCTCTTGGCGCGGCATCCGGAGACGGAGCAGGCCTGACGATGCATCCCGTCCTCTTCCGCGTCGGCCCACTCACAGTTCACGCCTACGGAACGTTGCTGGCGTTCGGCATCCTGCTTGCGCTTTGGCTGGCCCAGCGGCGCGCGCCCGCCGCCGGGCTCGATGCCGATCGCGTGTGGAATCTGGGCGTGTACATGATTCTCGCCGCGCTGGCCGGCGCAAAGGTCTGGCTGATCTTCGCCGACTGGAGTTACTACCGGCAGCATCCCGGCGAGATTTTCAGCTGGAGCACGCTCGAGGCCGGCGGCGTGTGGTATGGCGGACTGCTGACGGCCGCGGTGATTTTGTTCTTCTACGCGCGCCAGGCCAAGCTGCCCTACTCGAAGCTGGGAGACGTGTACGCCGCGCCGCTCGCACTGGGCCACGCCATCGGCCGTCTCGGCTGTTTCTGCGCCGGCTGCTGTTACGGAAAACCTACCACTATGCCGTGGGGCGTCGTATTCACCAGCACGTACGCGCACGACCTGGTGGGCACGCCGCTGGGCGTGCCCCTCCATCCTACGCAGCTCTACGAATCCGCCTGGGAATTCGTCAACGTATTCCTCCTCTTCCGTTTGGGATTAGGCAAGCGACCCTCCGGGCAGGTTCTCGGCGCCTACGCGTTTCTCTACGGTCTGACGCGCGGCACGGTGGAGTTTTTCCGCGGCGACCCGGGCCGCACCATGCTGGCCGGCGGTGAATTCTCCTTGATGCAGGTGGTTAGCCTGGTTCTGATTCTGTTCGGGGCCTGGATGTGGTTTCGCCCTCGCTTCGGCGTGGCCCGGCCGGCCCCCAGCAGCCCCGGTCCCGCCACCGCCTGATATCATTCCCGCCGCAGGGGCCCTCTCCCGACCCATGGGGGCTGCGCCTCCTCCGCGAGCCCATGCAGGACACTACGCTGCAGGTTCCTCCTTCCGCCGCTGGCCAGCGCCTGGACCGCTATCTCGCCTCGCAATTCCCCTCGCTCAGCCGCACGCGGCTCGCCGCGCTCATCGGGCAGGGACTGGTGCGCGTGGATGGTGCAAAAGCGCGTCCTTCCCGCCGTGTGGCGGGCGGCGAGCGCGTCGAGGTGCACATCCCGCCCCGCGCGCCGCTTCACGCCGCACCCGTTGAAATACCACTCGAGATTCTCTACGAAGACGATGACCTCGTCGTGGTGAACAAACCCGCGGGAATGCCGGTGCATCCGGGCGCGGGAACTCCGCCGGGCGCCGCGACGCTGGCCGGCGCACTCGTCCATCGCTTCGGCGCGCTTTCGAAGCTGGGAGGAGCGGACCGGCCCGGCATCGTCCACCGCCTGGACAAAGGCACATCCGGCGCCATCGTCGTCGCCCGCAACGACCAGGCCCACCACTCGCTCGCCGAACAATTTGCCGCGCGCACCGTGGAGAAAACCTATCTGGCGCTCGTGCACGGAACCATGAAGCAGGCCGCCGGCTCGATCCGCCTCCCCGTGGCGCGCGATCTCCGCCGGCGCACGCGCATGACCACGCGCTCCCGAAACTTCGGATCGCGCAAAGGCCGCGCCTCGCACACCGACTGGCGCGCGCTTGCCGCTCTCGGGCCCTTCACGCTCGTCGAAGCTATCTTGCATACCGGCAGAACTCATCAAATTCGCGTGCACTTTTCGGCGCTCGGACATCCCGTGGCGGGCGACACGCTCTACGGCGCGCCCAAGGTAGCCGTGGCGAATCGAAAGCCGCTGCCGGCGCTCGGCCGGAATTTCCTGCACGCAGCGCGGCTCGCCTTTTCGCATCCGCGCACAGGCCGGCGGCTCGAGGTGCGCGCCCCGCTGCCCGCGGAGCTTCGGGCGTTTCTCGACGCGCTCCGCGCCGCCACGGCAGACCCCGAACCGAGAATTGACGCGGTGTTGCAAGCGTACCTATAATTTCGCCATGAGCCGGGCGCCCGCAACGATCGCGTTTCTTCTCATCGCCGCTTCCATCGCCGCGCAGCAGGCGACCCCTCCTCCGCCTTCGCAGGCTCCGGAAACTCCTCCTCCCGATGAGCGCATCACGGCACAGACCCTCCGCGTTCCCTCGAACCTCGTCAACATCATCGCCACGGTGGTCACGCGACGGGAGAAGCTGGTGACCGATCTCGACAAGGCGGAATTCAAGGTCTCCGAGGACGGCGTGGACCAGAAGATTGCCTTCTTCGCTCGCGAAACAGACCTGCCGCTGCGCATCGGCCTGCTGCTGGACACCTCAAACAGTATTCGCGAGCGCCTGGAATTCGAAAAAGACGCGGCCATCGAATTTCTTCACAACACGCTGCGGCGGAAAAAGGACCAGGCTTTTCTGATGATCTTCGACAACGAGCCCGCTGTGGTGCAGAGCTACACGGATGACGCCGGTACGCTCACCCAAGCGATCCAGCACCAGCGCGCCGGCGGCGGCACCGCGCTTTACGACGCCATCATCCAGGCCTCGGCGAAGTTGGCCGATGCGCCCCAGCCCGCCGACCGCTCCGCGGTGCGCCGTGTAATCGTGGTGATCACTGATGGCGACGACAACCTTTCCACCGGGGCGCGCGGCGCGGCCATCGAGGCCGCTGAGCGCGCCGGCGCGGCCATCTACTGCATCAGCAGCAGCACCTCGTGGGTCGCTCCCGAGGAATATACGGAATCGAAGCGGCGCGTCGAACGGAAATACGCGAAGGACGAGTCAGACCTGGTGCTCGACGAATTCGCCTCGCAGACCGGAGGCCGCGCCTTTTTCCCCTACAGCGTGGATGATCTCGGCCAATCCTTCCAGGACATCGGGGAGGAGCTTCGCAATCAATACTCCCTCGCCTACGTTCCGCCCAGCCGTCCTGTCGACGGCTCCTACCGCAAGATTCGTGTCGACGTGACCCGCAAGGGGCTGGTCGTGCGCGCGCGCAAAGGCTATTACGCCACCGCGCCGGAGCAGTCCGCCTCTCCCGCCACGAAGCAGAACCAATAGCCCAGCCACTGGGCTATCAGTCTCTGGGGGCGTAGTAGCCCTTGCGGGTGAGCACTTTCATGTCGGATCGGCCGACTTCCACTTTCAATTTGCGGTAGCGGCCGTCGTGAGACTGGTTGGAGGAGTAGTAGCCCAGCGAATACTGGCTGCGCAGCTCTTCGGCAAGCTGCTCGAATGCCTCGGGGAGGTGTTTGGCGCCTCTCACTTCGATCATGCGCCCTCCCGTTTCGTCCGCCATCTTGTGGGCCACGCCCGCGCCGGAGCCCTGCACAAAGAAATAGTTGGGATCAGCAATCAGAAGGATGTGGACCACGGCATCGGCGCGCTGCGCCGCCTCGATCGCTTCTTCCAGGCGAACCCGGCTGCCCTCGTCCACCGCATCGGTCAGAACAACGATCGCCCTGCGTCCCACCTCGATTCCAAGCTTTTCGCGCGCCACCAGATAGACGGCGTCGTAGAAGACGGTGCCACGCGGATGTGTGTCGGGCACGGTTCCGGGAGTCACTGGAGCGAACGGCTCGTTGATTCGCGCGCGATTCAATCCCCGTTCGAGTTCGGCCACGCTGCCGGTAAAATCGGTGAGCAGGTCGGCATCCTGGTCGAAGCTGATCAGCGTCGCCAGGTCGCCTTTCTTGATCACCCGCTCGAGAAACATGGAGGCTGTGGATTGCTCGGCCGGAAGCATGCGCTCCATGCTTCCGCTGGTGTCCACGAGCAGGCCCAGGGTGAGCGGCAGATTGACTTCCTTGCTGAAGAATTCGATTTTTTGTTCCGCGCCGTCCTCGAGTATGTGGAAGTCTTCCTTGTTCAAGTCCGGGACGATCGCGTTGCGCTTGTCGCGAACGGTCACGAACAGGTTTACGACGTTGGCTTGAATCTTGAACGGCTGCTGAATCTTTTGGGGCTTCTCCTGCTCCTGCGGCGGAGGCTGATTCAGTTGGGGGGCCTGGGCCCGCGCTCCAGGATACGCGGCGAGAAGGACCGCGAGCAGGCCTGCTGCGAGAGCACGATGCGCTGTGCCGATGGCCATGTGGGTTCTCCGGTCCATTCTATGCGAGGATTAGGATGCCCCTCGCCGCCCAACCGCTGTCCGGCGGCAGGCATCTATTGTACGGGATGAGAGCGAAAACGAAAGCTGAGAAGCGAACGCGCCACGGGATTCGCGGCGCGTGTGCCTGCGCGGCGCTGGCCGTGGCGTGCGCGGCGCTGGCCTATGCCGGTCAAAATCCTCCCGCGCCGGCGCAGCAGCCGTCGCCCGTGTTCCACGTCCGTGCCGAAGAAGTCCTCGTGCCCGTGCTGGTGCGCAACCATTCGGGCGAGCCGGTGCTGAATCTGGGCGCGAAGGATTTTCGGATTCTCGAAGATGACGTCGAGCAGAAGATCACCGGCTTTGCAAACGAGCCGATTCCACTGTCTGTGGTCTTTTTGGTGGACGACGATCTGCCCGAACACGTCGCGGACATGGTGGACCGCAGCCTGGGCGCCGTTCTGGGCGGCATGGCCGACGCCGACGAAATGGCCGTGGTGCTGTTCGCACAATATCCCCGGACCGTCGCGGACTTCGGCTCGGACCAGGACAAGCTTCACGAGGTGCTGAAGCGCACGGATGTGGGCCATCACTTTACAGTTCCCGCGGGCGAGGCAATGACCTCGGCTCCGACCCCGGCCAACAGCCCGGCTTCAGAGGTCGGCGTGCCGGAGTCCGCGCAGATTCGCGGACGCATCTCGAAAGACCTGGACGACGCCGTGCTCTACTGCGCGCAGATGCTCCACGACCGGCCCCGCGAGCGCCGCAAGCTGCTGCTGATCGTTTCCGACGGGCGCAACTCGCACAACAATACGGCGAGCTACGGGCAGGCAATTCGCGCGCTGCTTTCCTCGGACGTTTCCGTTTATGGGGTGGGCGTGAGCGAGGCGGTGCTCGACCGCAAGCGAGCGGCAATCGGCAAGTACGTGGCCGCGACCGGCGGCGACGTCTTTTACGCGGCAAGCCGCAACTCGCTCGAGGAGGATTACACGCACATCCTCGAGGAATCGCGCAACCGCTACACGCTCGCCTACACGCCGCAGGGCACGGACCGCTCCAAGGAATTTCACGCGATCGAAGTGCGCGTGGAACGGCCGGGACTCAAGGTGACAGCGCGCGACGGCTATTACGTTCTGGTGGCGAAGAAGTGAGGCGAGCGCGCACGCCGGCGCGGCGCGATCCTCGCACGCGATCGCTGCGATAAGCTTTTCTTTTCGCCGCGCACTATCTTTTTTCTTGACATCGAATTGCCGCGCTCGTATAGATGAATGTGACCGCTGCGCCGCGCGCCCTAGAGGGGAGCGCGACGCGGGCCAGTCCTGAAAAGTAATGCGCGTAAGTGGAACGTAAGCAGGCCCAAGCAAGACCGCGAAGCGAGGCGCTGAGCCCGCAGGCGCGAGTCAAATGTGAGCGGGGCGATCCGGAAACGGGCCGCCCCGCTTCTGTTTTGGACTGTTCCTTGCAGCGAGATCCAGTCGCAGGAGGAGAAACTGATGCCGGACAAAATTCCTGAGAACTACCTTGACCTCTTCCAGAAGCGCGCCTTCGGCAGTCTGGCCACGCTGATGCCCGACGGCAGGCCGCAGGTGACCCCCGTTTGGATCGATCTCGAGGGAGGACGGCTGGTGGTGAATTCGGCGAAGGGCCGCGCCAAAGACAAGAACATGCGGCGCGACCCGCGCGTCTCGATCGCCGTAATCGATCCGGATAATCCCTACCGCTATCTGGAAGTCCGCGGACGAGTCGTGGAAGTGACGGAGGCGGGCGCGGACCAGCACATCGACAAGATGGCCAAGAAATACCTCGACAAGGACAAGTATCCTTACCGCCGGCCGGGCGAAGTGCGCGTGCGCTACGTGATTGAGCCGGAGCGCGTCTCCTCAATGGGCTAATTGCCCGGATGTCCGAAATCACGGTTGCTCTTCACTCCGAAAATAGCTGAGCCAAAACCGGGCGGGCGGCGTCTTTCTGTATGGGACGCACATGGATGCCCTGGCTGCCAGCCTTCCCGGGACCGCGGTGAACCAAGGCGCCGCGCTGGCCCGTGAGTTCGACGCGTGCCTGGCGGATTGCCCGCAGCTCGCTTACCGTGTGGCCCTGGGTGTGCTGCGGAACGGCGCCGATGCCGAAGACGTGGCCCAGGAAGCGATGCTGCGCGCCTACCGGAACTTCCATCGCCTTCGCGAGAGGGCGCACTTCCGCGGGTGGATCGCGCGCACAGCGTGGCGGCTGGCGCTCGACCGCCTCCGAGCCGCGGGGCGCAGAGAAAAACGCGAGAGCGCGGCCGCGGAATGCGTCCCCGAGGCGAGAATTGAAGACCTTGTGGAGTCGCATGAATTCCAGCGACGACTGGCAGGAGCAATGGAGGCGTTGCCGGAGAAATTGCGGCAGGTGATGGTCCTTGCGGCGATCGAGGGCTACAACACCCGCGAGGTGGCGACGCTGCTTGAGATTCCAGAAGGAACTGTGCGGTCGAGGATGTTCCTGGCGCGCAAACAATTGGCGGAGAGCCTGCGATGTCTTGTGAAAAATACTCCGGTTGGCTGACGGGAGCGGCGCTCGGAGCGCTTGGCGATGCGGAGGAGGCGGAGCTGCGCGCCCATGCTGCAGGCTGCAGCCACTGCCGCAGCGAATGGGAGATGATACGCGCGCTGGCTGCGGCTGTGGATCGCGGCGTGGAAGCGATGGTGGCCGGCGGGCCGTCTCCGCAATTTGTCGCGCGGCTGCGCGCGAGAATCGCCGAGGAGCCGGCCCGGTCAGCGCGGCCGCTCGTCGCATTTCGGCGAGTTGGGTTGGCAACGCTGGCCGCCGCGGCGGTTGTGGTTGCGATTTTGTTCGTGCGCACGGCAGGGCGGGAACGCGGTCCGGCTGAGGTTGCCGTGGTCACGCTGACGAACACGGGGCAGCAAAGTGCAGTCTCGAGAACCTCTTCGCTCGAACACCCATCGGTGGACGGCACCGCCTTGCGCGGCCACCGTGCGGCGGGCGCACGCGGTCGGCCGGACTTCTTCCCTGCAGAGGTGCTGGTGCCCAAAGGCCAGATGGCCGCGGCGCTGCTGTTGAGCGAGGGTGTGAGCACGGGGAGGATCGATGGCGGGCAACTCGCGCGGCTAGCCGAGCGGAGCGCCGAACCTCTCGATTGGAGAGCCTTGGACATACAGCCCCTCGCGGCACCTTCTGCCGGAGAGGAAGCGGTGAAGGCGGCGAATGCGGATGAGGGCGATCGGAATTGAACAAGCCTTTCCGCAGCGGCGTCCTTGCTATGAACACTGGATCCCAAGAGCGGGAAAGGATGAATCCATGAAATTCATGAGTCTTGGCTTGGTTTTGGTGACTGCGTTTGTGCTCGCGGCGCCGTCGCGCGCTCAGCAGAAGCCTGCAGACGCCGCTCCGGATTCAGCGATCGCTTACCGTGTGCAGGTGGTGGTTGCCGAGTACGATGGTGCGACAAAAATCAGCAGCCTTCCGTACACCGTTCCTTTGGCGGTCAGCGGTGATCCGCGAGCTCAAGGCTCGGTGCGCGTGGGGATCCGCGTCCCGATTAACGGGAGCGCGAAGTCGGGCGAGAGCGCGATTCAGTACTTGGACATCGGTACGAATCTGGACCTGAGGGTGAAGCGTGTGGACAACGAGCGCTACGAGCTGGAGCTGACCCTCGATCGTTCCTCGCTCCATGTTCGCGAAGAAAACAAGGAGGGAAGGGTCGAGGGGCGAGCATGGGTGCCGGGGGATTCCGTGCCCGATCTCGCGCCCGTGCTCCAGCAGTTGCGCTTCAATGAGAAACTTCTCCTGCGCGATGGACGCCCCGGGGAAACCGCTTCGATCACAGATCCAGTTACAGGCCACGTTCTGAGAGTAGATGCGGTGCTGACGGTGCTTAAGTAGTTCGATTTCGGAAACCCGTTCAACCAGTCCGGAAGAGGTGCGCCGCGCGAGCCTGCGTGGCGCACCTCGATGTATTCGAGCTAATCCTCGGCCGCTTCGCCGGACGATTCCGAGCCGCGCTCAAACGCCGGGCAAATCAACTGGTAGTCACAAAACTTGCAGTTCCATTGCGGGCGCGGGGGAAATTGCCCGGCGCGAATCGCCGCGGCCACTTCCTGCGCGATTGTCTCCGCTTCCGCCAGATCCTTCGGCTCGCGGCGGCTGGAGATGACAGAGTCGTTCTCGAGGTAATGAAAGGCCACTGCGGGAAGGCCGAGATCGAGCGCGTCGCGAGCGGCCAGAGCGTAGAAGCTGAGCTGGGGATTCTTCTTCACGTACTTCTCATCGTGAGGCGTGCCCGTCTTGTAGTCCACGATCTCTGAGGCGCTGCCGCCGAGCGAATTAATCTGGTCGATCCGGCCGGTGAGTACGATATCGTTCGCAAGCGGCAGGCTGAATGTCTTCTCCTGCTCGCGAACGGTGGGGGGAGACGCGGCTAGCCGCGCGTGGAATTTCCGGAGCTGTTCGCGGCCCGCTTCGCGCAGTGTGGCTTCCTGGTACTCGTCTTCGAAGCCTGCGCCGCGGCGCGTGCGCCATTCTTCTTCGAACAGCGCGAGCAGGCGATCCAGCGTGGGAGCGCGGCCTTCGCGCATCTCGGCAACGGCGTGCTGAATCGTTGTGTGCATGACGCTGCCGAAGGTGATCGCCGCACCCGGCTGCTCGCGCACGTGCCAGCGATAGCCGAAAAGATATTTCTGCGGGCAGCGAAGATACGTGTCGATCGACTCCGGGCTGAGCTCGAGCGGGACGGCAAGTGGCGGACGATAGGAGCCAGCCCACTTTCCGATGGCTGAAGTCTCGTAATTGCCCCCCGTGGCGCCGGGGAACAGCTCGATTTCCGATCCGGCCCGTTGCGCTGCCGGTTCCGGGGCGCGAGTGGTCGTCTCGGTGGCCACTTTCGGTGCCAGACGCTGGACGTCTTTGCCCAGGCGGCCCATTTCCTGCTCGATATCTTCGAGAAACGGAGAGGGCTTCATCCGCTCGCGCGTAACAGTGGTGAGCGTGAGCTGCTTCCTCGCTCGCGTGAGCGCGACGTAGAAGAGGCGCCGCTCTTCGAGGATGTGGTGATCGCCCTTGGGCAGCTCTTCTTTCATCAGCGCGAGGGGAAATTCGAAGATGGGCCTCTGATTGCGCACAGGAAATCTTCCGCGGCAGAGGCGGATGACGAAGACGTGGTCGAACTCGAGCCCCTTGGCACCGTGCGCGGTCATCAATTGCACGGCCTCGCCCGCAGACGTTTCGGTCTCCAGGGATTCTTCGCCGCGATGCTCTTCGTCCAGGGACACGCTGCCTCCCGCCTGCTGGAAATAGCGGAAGTACTCGAGAAACTCACGCAAGCGTTCGGCGGGATGAGCCGCCTGCCATTCCTCAAGGAATCTTCGGAAGGCGGCGAACGCGCGGCGATCGGCTTCCGCGGCGAGCGGGAGCATGGCGAATGCGGCGACGAGCTCGTCGAATACGGCGGGC
>JASHSV010000045.1 GCA_030038535.1 Candidatus Acidiferrales bacterium | reverse complement strand
CCCAAGGACCCCTCCGACAGCGATACAAGCCGCACGCTGCGCCCTTCGTCGTCATTGGGGAACTCGCGGGCCAGTTGGCCGGCAACCGTCTTCAATTCCGCTTCCGCCTGGGTCAGGCCTACCCCTTCCTTCAGCCGTCCAAATACAGACACCATCCGCTTGCTTCTCTGGAGAAACCAATCGTGAAATACGCCTGTGAGCACCTGGTCGTGCATCGCGTCGGGAATCCACAGATCCACGAAGCCCACAGGAAAGGTCCCCTGAAAATCCTTTGGAGCAACGCCGATTACCGTGTAAGGCTGCTGGTTGAGCGTGAGAGTTTTTCCAAGAATGGATGGGTCGGCCCCGAATCGCCGTTGCCATAACCCGTAACTCAGAACCACCACCGGATACGCCCCCGGCTTTTTCGCCTGCTCGCGATCAAAGGTCGTGCCCAGGAGGGCGCGCACGCCCAGGGCGTCAAAGTAATTGCCGCTCACCACGGTGGCGTTGAGCTGCTCGGGGTTGCCGCTTCCGGAGATACTGACCCCCGTAAATATTTGGGCAACCATCTCGGAAAGAGACCCATTCCTGTCCCGCAGATCCTCGTAATTCCGGTAAGACATGGGCATGAACTGCTGCTGGGAGGCGCTGTTCCGCGAATCAGTCCCCAGCACACTCACCAGGCGATCCGGATCATTCACCGGCAGCGAGCGGAGAAGAACGGCATTCACGATCGTGAATATCGTGGTATTGGCGCCGATACCGAGTCCCAGCGTCAGCACCGCGACCAGCGTGAATCCCGGCGATTTGCGCAGCAGCCGCAGGGCGTATCGGAAATCCAGGAGCAGATTGTCCACGGCACCCTCCTCCTTTCGCGACTCAGGCCTTTCCGCTCATTCGTACCGCAGCGCCACGATCGGGTCCACTTTCGTGGCTCGCCGTGCGGGAATGTAGCAGGCCAGCATGGCCACAGCGATTAACAAGAGCGGCACTCCGGTGAATGTCGCAGGGTCCAGCGCGTTCACGCCAAAGAGCAGGGCAGAAACTCCGCGGGCCAAGAGAAAGGCGAGAGCGAGTCCCGCAATCGCACCGCCGCCTGCCAGCCATAAACCATGAGCCAGCACAAGGCGCAGCACATCCCGCTGCTGCGCGCCCAACGCGATGCGGATTCCCATTTCCCGCCGCCGCTGCTGCACGCTGTACGACATGACGCCATATATCCCGATGGCGGCAAGCGACAGCGCCACCAAACCGAAAATCAGCAACAGCGAGGCGCCGAAACGCGCCGCCCACAGCACTCGGTCCAACGACTGAGAGATGGTCAGCACCCGCACGATGGGAAGTTGCCGATCCAGTTCCTGCACGGTGCTTCGCACGGTGGGCAGCGCCGCCTCCGGGTCGCCGGCCGTGCGCACGTGCAACGTCACTGCAGGAGAGTAATGCTGTTTCATGGGCAGGTAGAAGGCCGGCGTGGGGTCTTCTCCCAGCGTATTGATTTTCGCGGTTCGAGAAACTCCCACGATCTCCAAAATCCAGGTTTCGCCGAAGCAACGGAATCTCTTGCCGATGGGGTCCTGGTTCGGGAAGAATTTGTCCGCGAAAGCCTGATTCACAACGCTCACGAGTGGAGCGCCTTCCTGGTCTGTTTCCGCAAAGCCACGGCCGCGCAGGATGGGAGTGCCTGTGGTCTGGAAATAGTCCGTGTCGACCACCGTGACTGCGGTGAGGATGCCGTTCCTCCGGTCGCTCGAGTCCACGCCTTCGGGAAATACGGTTCGAAAGAGTCCAGGAGAAAGCGGCCCGCCGTCGGCTACCGAGGCTTCCTTCACCTGCGGAATCGCACGAAGACGTTCCATCAGCCTCCGGTAAAACTCCTGACCCTGCTCAGGCTTGTAATTCTGCGCTCCCAGGTCGAAGTTCATGATCAGCATGTTTTTCGTTTCGAAGCCTGGATCGATCCGCTCCGCGTTGCGCAGGCTGGAGAGGAACAATCCCGACCCCACCAGAGCGATCATAGAGAGGATCACTTCCACAACCACCAGCGCGCTCCGAACGGCATGTCTTCCGCCCGCCGAACCCGAGCGCCCGCCGCCTTCCTTCAACGTATCGTTTACGCTGAACCGCATGGCCTGCCACGCGGGCAGCATACCGAACGCGAATGCCGTGAGAAGCGCCAGTCCTCCGGTGAAAAGCACCACACGCCAATCCATGCTCAGGTCAATGTTTTCGGGCTTCAGGAACGGCGGGCGAAAGGCGAGCAATGCTCTGCGGAAGCCAGCGGCCACAGCAAGTCCGGTGCCGGCGCCGAGCAATGCCAGCAGGAAGCTTTCCGAGAAGAGCAGCATGACCAGCCGCGATTTTGAGGCACCCAGCGACATGCGCACGGCCAGTTCCTTGCGGCGATCCGATCCGCGCGCGAGCAGAAGATTCGCCAGGTTGGCGCAAGCAATGAGCAAGACAAGGCCGACAACCGTCATCATCATTACCGAGGCTTTCACAAACACGTCGCGCCCGTTGGCGCCCACTGTGGTCTGCGCCAGCGGCAGCAGGTTCACACTCCGCCCTTCGTTGTCGTTGGGAAACTCTTTGGCCAGGTTGGTCATGATCGCCTGCAGGTTCGACTGTGCTTGTTGCCGGCTTACTCCAGGTTTCAGGCGGCCGAACGCGAAGATAATCGCGGGCCGGCGCTCCATGAACCAATCCTTGAAAGCGCCGGTCAGAACCTGGTCGTGCATCGCGTCCGGAATCCACAGATCGGGCGCGGGTCCCACAAACGTTCCCTGAAAATTCTTCGGCGTGACACCAATCACGGTGAACGGTTGCTGGTTCAGCGTTATTGATTTCCCGACAATCGAGGGGTCGCCTCCGAACCGCTGCTGCCACAACCCATAGCCGAGCACAACCGCCGGGTACCCGCCCTGTTTCTTCGCCTGGTCGGCATCAAACGTATTGCCGATGAGCGCGCGAACGCCCAGCACATCGAAATAATTGGCCGAGGCTAGCGTGGCGTTAAGTTGCTCGGGATTGCCCGTGCCGGAGAGGCTGACGCCGGTGCCCGTGAGCGCCGCCAGGCCCGATAGCGTGCTGTTCTTGTCCCGCAAGTCCTGATAGTTGAGGTAGGAAATCGGCAGGAACTGGAACTGCGCGGTGCTGTTTTTCGCGTCCGTGCCCAGCACGGCCACCAGTCGCTCGGGATCCTCCACCGGCAAGGGGCGAAGTAGGACGGCGTTCACCAGCGTGAAGATGGTGGTGTTGGCGCCGATGCCGAGAGCGAGCGTCAACACAGCCACCAGCGTGAAGCCCGGCGATTTGCGCAACAACCGCAGCGCGTAGCGAATGTCCTGCAGCAGGGTGTCCACAGTCAGCCTCCTCCCGAAACTATCGGGCACCTGTCCACCGCCCTCTCATTCGTATCGCAGCGCGACCAGCGGATCCACGCGTGAGGCGCGCCGGGCCGGTAGGTAACAGGCCACCAGAGTCACGCCGGTCAGGACCACAGAGACGCCCGCGAGCGTCATCGGGTCGTTCGGCCGGATTCCGTAGAGCAGCCCCGCCATGACGCGCGAGAGTGCCAGAGCGCCCGCCAAGCCAATGGCGATCCCCATCAGCGCCAGTCGCACCCCGCTTTGCAATACCATGCCAACCACGTCTGCGGGCGCTGCTCCCAGAGCGATGCGCACCCCGAATTCACGCGTTCGGTTGGCCACCGTGTAAGCGAGCAGGCCGTATATTCCCGTTGCCGCGAGCAGCAGAGCCGAGCCTGCGAACAGGCCCAGCAACATCAGGTTGAATTTGCGGTCCGCGAGAGAGGCCGAGAAAACCTGCTCCATAGTCTGGAACTGGGGCGGAAGGGAAGGATCGAGTTCACGAATCGCCGCGCGCACCGCCGGGATGAGCGAGGCCGCGTCCATCGCCGTGTGCACCACAATGGTGTACTCACTCGTGGCCTGAAGCCGCTGACGGTAATCGCAGTAGACGGCCGCGGGCGCGGGCCGGGAGAGGTCAAGTTCATGCACGTCGGAAACCACGCCAATTACGGTGAGCACGTGCAAATCTCCATCCATATTGCCGAATTCAATCCGCTGCCCGATGGGGTCTTCGCCGGGCCAGCGCTGGCGGGCGAGCGACTCGCTGATGAGGGCGACATGAGGCGCATCCGCAACGTCGCGGTCATCGAACATCCGCCCCCGGACGAGCGGAATGCCCATCGCGGCGAAGTACCCCGCGCTGGCAATCTCGTAATACGCGAATCCCGAGCTCGATGGGTCCTTCCATCTGTCCTGGAAGTCGTTGAAGCTCTTCATTTCCTCGCCCGGCGCCATCAATAGAAAAGTGCCGTTTCGGTTGTTGCCCGTGAGCGGCAGGCTGTCGGTCGCTCCCGCCGCCTCAACGCCCGGAAGCGCGCGCACGCGTGCCAGAAGCCGGTCGAGGAAAGCGGCGCGCCGGACGCCTGCGGCCGGGCCGTCGCTGGATTCGAGCGCGAGATTCACCGTCAGGAGGTTTTGAACGCGGAAGCCCCTCTCCACGTCGAGCAGCAGCAGAAAACTGCGCGCCAGCAGCCCCGCCCCCGACAGCAGCACCAGGGATACGGCCATCTGCGAAATCACCAGCAATCCGCGCACGCGCCGCGCTGATTCTCCGGGCGTGCCGCCTCGTTGGCCCTCTCCAAGGGCCTCGTTGGGATCGGTGCGGGTAGCCCTCCATGCCGAGGCGAGGCCAATCGCAGCCGCGGTGACGAGCGCGGCTCCGGCCGCAAATGCCACCGCCGGCCAGCTCATCTGAATCTCGTTCGCGCGCGGAAGGTGCGCCCCTGCCGCCGCGAGGATTCCCTGAACTCCCCAGTAGGCTGCCAGAACGCCGAGAGCGCCACCACCCATAGCCAGGCACACCGATTCGAGCAGCAATTGCCGGGTCACCCGCCAGCGGGTCGCTCCGAGCGCCACACGCACGGCCAATTCACGCCGGCGTCCTACCGTGCGGGCCAGCAGCAGTCCCGCCACGTTGGCGCATGCCAGCAGAAGCAATGCTCCGGTCGCTCCGAGCAGCATCAGAAGCGCTGGCCTGACGCTTCCCGCAAGCCGATCCACCAGCGGCAGGGTAGAGGCATCGGACATGTTCGTGTCGTCGCCGAACTGCGCTTTCAGCCTCCGTGCGATGGCGCGCAGGTCCGAGCGTGCCTGCGCCAGCGTCACGCCCTCTTTCAGCCGCGCGATTCCCTGAAAATTATGGGCTGTCCGGCTGGTGCCGCGTTCGTACTGCTCGCGCGGCAGATACACCATGGTGTCCTGAGGATAGGAAAAGCCGCCCGGCATGACTCCGACCACGCTATATGCCTTTCCACTGATAACCAGCCGGTGAGCGGCGAGGTCGGGGTCGCTGCCCAGATAGCGCATCCAGAACTCACGGCTGACGATTACGACGGGCGCGCCGCCTTCGCGCAGTTCGTCGTTGGCGAACTCGCGGCCCAGCACGGGATGCATCCCCAGGGCGTCGAAGAACTCCCTGGAGACGATGACGCCGCCCGCGTTCACCGGCTCGGTGCCCCCGGAAATAGATAGAGGAATCCGGTTGGTGTACTCGGCGAAGGCGGCCAGGCTGCGATTCTGATCGTGCAAATCGTAAAAGTTCGGATCCGCGAAGTCATTCAATCGGCCATTCGCCTGGACCTCTGCGACGGCGACGATTCGATCCGCCTGCGGATAGGGCAGCGCTCGCAGCAGTACGCCGTACGCGACGCTGAACACAGTAGTGGTCGCGCCGATGCCCAGCGCCAGCGTAAGCACCGCGGCAGACGTGAACCCGCTGTTCTTCACCAGAGTCCGCAATGCATATCGAAGGTCATGGATCAACGTGCCCATCCCGCTCCTCCACTACTCGTGCCGCAGGGCCACCAGCGGATCAACCTGTGTGGCGCGGCGCGCCGGCAGGTAACACGCCAGCAGCGCGACGCCGGCAAGCAGGAGCGAAACACCGCCCAGCGTAACCGGATCGAATGGATTCACCTGGAAGAGCAGGGAAGAGAGCGCACGGCCGGCGCCGATGGAGGCGACCAGTCCCAGCACCACGCCGATTCCCGCCAGCCGAGCGCCCTGTCCGAGCACGAGTTGCAGGATGTCACTGCGCTGGGCCCCTACGGCGATGCGCAGGCCGATCTCGTGATGCCGCCGCACCACCAGATAGGAGATCACCCCATAGATTCCGAGCGAGGCGAGCAGCAGAGCCAGTCCGGCGAACGCGGCAATCAGCTCGACGGAAATCCGCCG
>JASHSV010000044.1 GCA_030038535.1 Candidatus Acidiferrales bacterium | reverse complement strand
GGCGAAGAAGTGGTGCTGTTCTTCACCGAATACCGCGGACGGCAAATGAACATCGTGGGGTGGGCGCAGGGGACTTTCCGAATCCGCAAGAGCCGGCGCACAGGGATCGAGAAAGTACTTCAGGACAGCGCCAGGACGCTGGCGCCCGGCGTGCGCGGGGGTGACAACGCAGCCGAGGAGAGCCGGAGAATCCCGCTGGCGGCTCTGCGCGGGATGGTGGAGCGCGCACTGCAATAGGCCGGCAGAGGCGAGAGGCGCCAAAGACGACCGCGTCTCGCGGTCTAAGGGCCTCGCGCTGCAATCCGAACGAACCTGGGTGAAACGTCGAGAAGTCGCTGACTCTTGAGTTGGGAAGAGAGGCCAGGCTGGCCGTCTTGCGCTTGGGAGGCACCGGCCAGCCTGGTGTGAGGGCGCGGAGCGCCGGAATCAGTGGCGCGCCGCGGAGAGCTGTTTCGGAGGCTCGCTGACGGGAAGCTCGGGCCAGCGACGCTCGACCACGACGCCCGAATCGGGTTTGTAGTTGAGCGTGTGAGACTGCACGCACGTCTCGCAGAGCCAGTAATGCTTGGCAGTGACGGAGCTGCCCGACTGCTCCGCCGCATTGGCCTTGGTGGAATCGGTGAGTTCGCCCGGAACGAAGCGGTAGAACCTGCCGCCGGCCAGCCAGTGGAAGGCGGCCGTGCACGCGGGATTGGCGCACTTGGGATGGAGCTTGCCGAACAGGGGCTCGGCGGCAGCAGGCGCGGAAGGCGCAGCCGGCGCCTGCGCTGGCGTCGCGGCCCGCTTTTCGCGCTCCTCGCTGAGCTTGGCGATGGTGGCGCGAAGCCACTTTTCGTAAATCTCGCCGATTTCAGCGGGCTCGGCCTGGCGGTAGAGGGAGTCCAGGGTCTGGCCTGCGGCATCCAGTGGGATGTGACGACAGGGGATGGTTTGGCTGCGCTGACCGGGCGGTACAAGGCCCATCAGCACGCACTCGCCGCAGGGGCCGGGATTATCTTTTGAGTCGTAATTCATGCAGGTGGGCGAATCCTCGAAGATGAAGTTCATCTTTCGGGGCTCGCGGGGCGAGGGGCTATAACCGCCTTTTTCGACGAAATTGAGCTCAAACTTGAGCACATCGAGCAGGTCCCGTTCGTCTTTTTCCATAAGCGCCTCCCAGGCAGGCCGAGTTTGCGTCGCACGGCGTTCCGGCCGCTGTGACGCAGGTCACGTTTTCGGGTGTGGTCCGTCACGGGAATTCGACAAGGTCTCATGTGACGCTACTGAGCGAAAGGAACGCCCCCGAGGGCGGGCTTGCCGGAAGGAGCGCAGATGCCTCAGCGCATGCTGGTCATCCCCAGAGTAAAACGACGTATAATTCCCCACGGCGGTGAAGCCATGAAGACCCCGTACGGATTGAAAGTGATCGACAACTGCTTGAATTGTCCGGTACACACGCAGAGATTGTTTTGCAATCTTGCCCCGTCCGTGCTGGCGGATCTGGATTCGATTTCGTCATCGGCGACGTATCCACGAGGCGCGGTGCTGTTCGTGGAGGGCCAGGAGCCCCGCGGAGTGTTCATCATCTGCAACGGACGGGTGAAACTGACGGCGACGGCGGCGGACGGTAAATCGGTGATCGTAAGGGTGGCGGACGCGGGTGAAATCGTGGGGCTGCCCGGAACGATCTCAGGACAGAGCTATGAACTTACGGCAGAGGCGCTGGAGCCAATCCAGGCGAATTTCGTACCGCGCAAGGACTTCCTGCAATTCCTGAAGGATCACGGCGATGCGGCGCTGAAGGTAGCGGAGATGCTGAGCCTGATCTACCACGAAATGACGCAGGAGGTGCGGTATCTGGGACTGGCGCACTCGGCGGCCGAGAAGCTGGCGCGGTTCCTGCTGGACCTGCAACCGATTCCGGGGAAGGACGCGGGCAGCCCGGTGCGGGCAACGTTGACGCTGACGCACGAAGAGATCGCGGGAATGATCGGGTGCTCGCGGGAAACGGTGACGCGCCTTTTTGCGAGCTTCAAGAAGAACCAGCTCGTTGAGGTGCACGGTTCGAGCGTGATATTGAAGAACCGACCGGGCCTCGAAGAACTCGTGGAACGATAACCGAAGACCATCTCCCCCGACGAACGGAAATTCAGGCCGGAGTCTCGCAGCGACGGGCCACGCAAAGCCCGGGCGCGGAGAACACGCGCTGCGCCTTCCCGAAGGATCTCCATAACAATTCCAGCAGCAAGGAATCGGAGTGAAGAAACTTCTTCAGAAGCCGATAGATAGGTGAGACGAAGACCACCGCGGGTTGTGATATCAGTCACAGCGGTGCCCTGGCAAGGAATGCATACTCCGCGCTTATGCAAGGGGGAGGGGGTCGGGCCCTGAGGCGCGGGGTGAGGAGCGGCGGGGGGCGGGGATGAAACTACCTACAGGGGTGGCCGGAAAGTCCCGGCCTCTGCTCGCGGCGGTGTGTGCGCTGGGGTGGGCGGTTTGGAGCGCGGGAGCGAGCGGGCAGCAGAAGGCGGCGCCGGCAGCGGCCGATACCTCCGACTACGTGGGCGCAGAAACCTGCAAGACCTGCCATGAGGATATGCCGTCGAAGGGGTTCTACAAGAACTTCGAAGAATCGCGCCACTATGTGACCACGCTGGACACGAAGAAAGGGCCCGAATACCACGGATGCGAAGCGTGCCATGGGCCGGGAAAAGCGCACGTAGAGGGCGGGGGCGACAAGACGAAGATTTTCACGTTCAAGAACGCGTCGGCAAAAGACGTAAGCGATCGCTGCCTGAAGTGCCACGAGTACGGGAACGAGCACGCGAACTTCAGCCGCTCGGTGCACGTGCAAAACAACGTGAGCTGCGTGGACTGCCACTCGCCGCACCACCCCAGAGAAGCAGAACACCTGATGCGGGAGCCACAGCCGCAGCTCTGCTACGGCTGCCACACGGAGATGAAGCAGCTTTTCACGCGGACATTCCACCACCGGGTGAACGAAGGGCTGGTGCAATGCACGGATTGCCATAACCCCCACGGGGGATCGCTGACGCGGCAGTTGCGATCGACCGAGGCGCAGGACGTGGTGTGCTTCAAGTGCCACGCGGACAAGGCCGGCCCGTTCGTGTTCGAGCACCAGGCGGTGAAGATCGAGGGCTGCACATCGTGCCATTTGCCGCACGGCTCGTCGAATCCGCACCTACTGAAGCGGAGCCAGATCAACCTGCTGTGCCTGGAGTGCCATTCGTTTACGGTGGACATGGGCGCGCCGACGGTGCCGACGTTCCACAACCAGACACAGAAATACCAGGCCTGCACGCTCTGCCACGTGGCAATCCATGGCTCGAACAGCAACCAGTATTTCTTCAAGCCGTAGAAAGGGGGAGACGGCGATGGCCGGAACATCGAGAAAACCGAAGACGTGCTCCCCGCGGCCAAGTCCGCGGCTGCGCGCGCTCGCGCTCGCGGCGCTGGCGTGCGCCTGGGCCCCCGCGGCGCGCGCACAGCAGGATCCCGACCAGGACGGACAGGTGTATGAGGGGATCGACGGATCGAAGTACAACATCAAGCAGTCCATCGAAATCGGTGGACGAATCGACAGCATCTCGGGCGACGGAGACGACTACAAGACGTTTGTGAACCTGCAGCAGGGTATGCGGCTGCTGAGTTTTACGACAGAAATGCGGGCGCTGGACAACAAGGGGGACATGTTCGATCACCTGTACCTGAGCAGCTTCGGGTACGGGGGGGATCCGAACGACGTGACGCGGCTGCGGGTGACGAAGCGGAAGTGGTACGACTTCGACGTGCAGTTGCGGCGTGACGAATATTTCTGGGACTACTCGCTGATGGACAATCCGCTGAACCCGACGACCGGATTCGCGAACGGGCCGGCGGGCTTCGGGCCGCTGGCCACGTCGATCTGCACGTCGTGCGTACTTGCGGATTCGCCGCATCTGTTCGACACGCGACGGTACCTGAGCGATTACAACCTGCTGCTGCTGCCGGAATCCAAGGTGCGGTTCCGGCTGGGATATTCGCGGAATATCGACGAAGGCCCGTCGTTCACCACACTGCACCAGGGCACGGAGCAGGTGCTATTCCAGGACGTAAAGACGACGGTGAACACGTACCGGGTGGGAGTGGATTACCGGGTGCTGCCGCGGACGAACATCAGCTACGACGAAATCTGGAACGACTATAAGGGCGATACGGGAGCGACGGACCAACTGCAACAGCCGAACTTCCGGCCGGACAACGGGCTGCCGCTGGACATCTTCCAGCTCTCGAACGGGGAGCCGGTGGACCTGGGCGCGTCGTTCAATTCGACGGCGAGCCAGCCGTGCGGCGCGACGTTTCTTGCGACGGGCGCGGTGAACCCGACGTGCAGCGCGTTTCTGAGCTACCTGACGCATAGCCGGGTGCGCACGAAAACCCCGACCGAGCAGGTGAGCCTGCAATCGAATTACTGGAAGCCTGTGGAGATTTCGGCGCGCTTCGGGTACACGGCGGGGAGCGCGGACGAATTCGGGTACGTGGAAGACATGCTGGGACGCGAGGCGCGATCGAATCTTTACAATTCGCAGACGAACGGAAGCGTGAATGGAGAACGGGTGGCGTCGAACGCAGATTTCGGGCTGACCTGGCACATCAACCACTACTGGAGCTTTCTGGACTCTTACCACTTCTCGACGTTTCACAATCCCATGCAATTCAGCTTCGACGACTGCTCATTCTTTTCGGCGGGATTGCTGACAGCACCGAACGTGTTTTCGCCGACGAGCGCGCTTCCGATTACCTGCACGGGGCCGATAGGATCGGCCGCGGGGACGCCCACGCACACGAGCAGCTCGGAGCCGGACCTGGCGATCGATGTGGATGGCGGGTTCTTGAAGCAGGCAGAGAACACGAATCTGGCGGAAATCGATTACCAGGCATCGTCGAAGTTCGGGGCGCGCGTGGGGTTCCGGTACCGTCACCGGGAGATCGATGACAAATCGTTTGCGGACAATATGGAGTTCTATTTCCCCTCAAACGCAAACCGCGGGGATTGCGCGCTGGTGGGCGGCATGCTGCCGGTGGGATGCTCGCCGATTGGGGACGGGGCGTTCGAATTCATCACGCCGGTGGTGAATTTCAATCCGGGACAGGTGCTGATCAACGAATATTCCGGCCTGTTCGGGGTATGGGCGCGACCGGTGCAGAACTGGCGGATCAGTTTCGACACGGAACTGATGAGCGCGGACAACGTGTTCACCCGGATCAGCCCGCGACAGTGGCAGGAATACCGGGTGCGGTCGGTGTACAAACCGGCGAGCTGGGTGAACATCAGCGGGACGGTGCGGATCTGGGAGGGGCGGGACAACGTGACGCAAATTGACAACCTGCAGCACGACCGGTCGTACGGAGTTTCCGTGATGTTCCAGCCGGGTGAGAAATGGGCGCTGGATTTTACGTACGATTACAACGATGTTTTTTCGCAGATTCTGGTGTGCTATCCGGGGACGCCGTCGGGGCCGGGCATCAACAAGTGCGCGAACGTAGCCGGACTGGTGGAGCAGCTTTCGGTGTACAGGAACGACTCGAATTACGGGGGATTCGACCTGATGTGGAAACCGCTCCGGCCGCTGACGACGCACCTGGGGGGAAATTTCACGGGGAACAGCGGGAGCGCGCTGTTCCTGAACCCGAATCAGGAGCCGGGGCCGCTCAATTCGAAATGGCTGAGCCCGACAGGAGGCCTGGACTACGCGTTCACAAAGAGATGGACGGGCCGGGCCTTTTGGAATTATTACGGTTATCACGAGGATTTTACGAATGTGCCGCAGGACGTCTATGCACCAAGGAACTTTCGTGGTAATACGGTGACGCTTTCGGCGCGTTACGCGTTTTAGCCGGAGAGGGAGAGCTCCGGCGGGAGCACAGCAAACGAGGGAGTCTGGTCCCAGCCCGCAGGCGGGACGAGACTGGGGAACAGAGTACGAAACGAAGGAAAGTCAGACCAACTTAAAAGGAGGAAGTGTACATGAATCGCAGTCTGGTGCGAGGTGTACTGGCAGTCGCCGTAGTGTTCGCGCTCTTTTCTCTGGTTCTCCCGGTCGCTCAGGCCGATGACGCCGCGGCCCTGTATCAATCCAAATGCAAAATGTGTCATGGCGATGACGGAAGCGGGAACACGCCGACCGGGAAGGCCATGAAGGTCGCCGACCTGCGCTCCGACGAGGTGCAGAAGAAGACGGATGCGCAGCTAATCGAAACGACCACGAACGGAAAGAACAAAATGCCGGCCTACAAGGGCAAGCTCACCGACGAGCAGATCAAGGGCCTGGTGAAGTACGTCCGGGACCTCGCCAAGAAAAAGTAAGCACCAGGGAGAAAGCGCGGCCGATAGGCAGCGCGCGAGAGCGAGAGGGGCATGTGCGCCCGCTCGCGGATTCCGGCCCGCAAAGGGCGCGGAGGGAGATTTGTGCCTATGAGGGGTAGAATGCGCTCGATTGGAGGCCTGGCATGAGAGCGCCCGGGACCTTACAGCGGTGGCTGCGACCGATTTTCTACATGTCGCAGAACGCTTTCTCGATGGCGGGGGTGGTCCTGACCACCAGTTCGGCAGTGACCCTGGTGGCGTTCTGGTTTTACGAAGTCCTGCTGCCTGGCCCGCCGCATCCTTACATCGGCATTCTGATTTTCCTGATCCTGCCGGGATTCTTCGTGGCGGGCCTCGTCCTGATCCCGCTGGGAATCTGGCTCCGGCGGAGGAGCCTGCGGGCGAGCGGGGAACTCGGTGCGGAGTATCCGCAGGTGGATTTTTCGCAGCCGGGAGTGCGCCGGACTTTCTGGCTGGTGGGGGCGCTCACAGGAATCAATTTTGTGCTGATCGGAACGGCGTCGTACCGCGGCGTAGGGTACATGGATTCGACGCAGTTCTGCGGGCAGACCTGCCATACGGTGATGACACCGGAGTTCACGGCCTACCAAAACTCGCCGCATTCGCGGGTGGAGTGCGTGGCCTGCCACATCGGGCCCGGAGCGTCGTGGTTTGTGCGGTCGAAGCTTTCCGGAGTGCGCCAGGTGTATGCAGTGGCGTTTCGCACCTACTCGCGACCCATTCCGTCGCCGGTGAAGTATCTGCGTCCCGCGAGGGAGACCTGCGAGCAGTGTCACTGGCCGCAGCGATTTACGGGCGACAAATTCTTGGTGAAGGACAAATTCCAGGACGACGAGAAGAACACGAAGGTGACCACCGTGCTGGTGCTGAAGGTCGGCGGTGTGACTTGGCAAGGCCGCGTGGGGATCCACGGAAGGCATCTGGAGACGGGTTCAAGGATCCATTACATCTCGATTGATCCGGAGCGAAGCATCATTCCGGTGGTGGATTACTTGAACGACGCGGGGAAAACCGTGTCGTTCGTTTCGACGGACATCAAGACCACTCCGGAGCAACTGGCCAAGGGCGAGCACCGCGAGATGGATTGCGTGGATTGCCACAACCGGCCCACTCATGCCTTCGAGCTGCCCGAATCGGGCGTGGACAAGCAGATGGCGACGGGACGAATCAGCCCGGAATTGCCGTTCATCAAGAAAAAGGCGGTGGAGCTGCTGAAAGTGAGCTATCCCGACCAGGAAACGGCGCGGCAGAACATCATCCGGGGAGTGGACGATTTTTACCGAACCAGCTATCCGCAGGTGTATGCCACGCGGCGCGCTCTGGTGCAGCAATCGGCGGAAGAGGTGGCGGCTATTTACATGAGGAATGTGTTTCCGGAGATGAAGCTTACCTGGGGCTCTCATCCCAATAACCTGGGCCACATGGATTCGCCCGGGTGCTTTCGTTGCCACGACGGAAGCCACACGAGCGCGGACGGACAGACGATTCCGAACGACTGTTCGACCTGCCATTCGCTGCTGGCTATGGAAGAGCCGAATCCCAAGATCCTAACCGATCTGGGGGTGCAGCAACCCGCCAAGTAAATTCGCCAGCAAAAGCAGGAACGGGCGAGGAGCCGGGAAGTTCCGGCCGTTCCATCTCGAGACAATCTACCTTCTTCAAGGATCCAGCGTGATTCTTATCACCACGGCGAGTGTGGTCAGTCACAGCCGCCGGCGCTGAGATTTGAAAGCCTATCGTTTACGCGCGTGCGTGGCTTGCTGCAATGAGGACTCGCGACAAACTGGGATTCCCACGAGTTTCCGCTGGACCAGTCTCCGCACATCTGTGGTGGATCGCCGTGCTTTTCCCGTTTGTTTTCATGCTGTTTCCCCCGGCTCATGCAGCAGCGGACGACCCGGCCAATTCGGATTGCCTGGCTTGCCATGGCGACAAAGGAATGACCACAAAGCGGGCCGGACGCACGGTCTCCCTGTTTGTGGATGAGAAAAAATTCAACAATTCCGTTCACAGTTCGCTTTCGTGCACCAATTGTCACGCCGATTTGGCCGGCAAGGAGTTGCCGCACTCGACCCCCCTGGCGAAGGTGAACTGCGGCACGTGCCACAGCGATGAGCAGGAGCAGCATGCGCGCTCGCTGCACGGCAAGGCTCTGGCCCGGGGAGACCCACTGGCGCCGCGGTGCGTGAACTGCCACGGAAATCACGACATCGTTCCGGTGAAGGACCCGGGTTCGGCGGTCGCGCCACTGAAGGTGCCGTTCGTTTGCGGGCAGTGCCATCAGGAAGGCACGCCGGTGCAGATGAACCGAAATATTGGACAGCACAACATACTGGAGAACTTTTCGGAGAGCATCCACGGACAGGGACTGCTGAAAAAAGGGCTGGTGGTGGCGCCGAGCTGCATTTCCTGCCACACCGCGCACTCGATTCTTCCGCACAACGATCCGAACTCGTCGATCGCGCGGCACAACATCGCCAAGACCTGCACCAAGTGCCACGCCGAGATCGAGCAGGTGCATCGCAAGACTATCCGGGGGGAACTCTGGGAAAAGCAGGCCAACACGCTGCCTGCGTGCGTGGATTGCCACCAACCGCACAAGGTGCGAACGCTCTTCTATTCACAAGGCATGGCTGACGCTGACTGCATGCGCTGCCACCAGAACCAGCGCCTACAGACCTCCGATGGCAGGCGGATGTTTGTGCGCACGGAAGAGCTATCGGGATCGAGACACGCCCGGGTAGCCTGCAGCCAGTGCCACTCGGAAGTGAATGCCTCGCGCATCCGGCCCTGCGAAACCATCACACACAAGGTGGATTGCACGACCTGCCACGAAGAAATTGGACAGCAGTATCAGCGGAGCATTCACGGCAAGTTGCTGACCAAGTCGGACACCAATGCGCCCTCGTGCAAGGAGTGCCACGGCACGCACGGCATTCTGGGAAAGCACGACCCTCAGTCGCTGACTTTTGCCACGAATGTGCCGGACCTGTGCGCCCGCTGCCATCGCGCGGGACAGAGCGCGGCCGTGAGGTATACGGGCCCCGAGCGCGATATCGTCTACCGGTACACAGAAAGCATCCACGGCAAGGGGCTGCTGAAGAGCGGCCTGACTGTGACTGCGACCTGCACCAGCTGTCACACGGCTCATGGCGAGCTGCCCGCTTCCGATCCCGAGTCGACGGTGAATCCGAGGAACGTGCCGTCGACTTGCGGGCAGTGCCATCACGGCATCCAGGAGCAGTTTATCGAGAGCGTGCACTCCGCCAAGGTCAACAAGACGGACAAGCCGCTGCCGGTGTGCAATGACTGCCACACGGCTCATGCAATTCAGCGGGCCGACCAGGATCAGTTTCGACTGGAAATCATGGGCAAGTGCGGACGGTGCCACGCGGAGATCGCCAGCACTTACTTCGACACCTACCACGGCAAGGTTTCGCGGCTGGGTTACACAAAAACCGCCAAGTGCTACGACTGCCATGGGGCGCACGACATCCAAAAGGTGACCGATCCGAGGTCGCACTTGAGCCGGGCCAACGTGGTGGCAACCTGCCAAAAGTGCCATCACGATGCCACGCGGCGGTTTGCGGGGTACCTGACTCACGCGACGCATCACGACCCGAAGAAATATCCTTTTCTCTATTGGGCCTTCTGGGGAATGACCACGCTGCTTGTGGGCACGTTTGTGATCAGCGGAATCCACACGGTGCTGTGGCTCCCCCGCGCCTTCCAAATGCGGCGCGAACTTCGCGCGGCCGAAGCAAGAACAAACGGAAAGGGCGATAACGGCTCGGGACAGACGGGCGGGCCCGGCTCCGAGGATGGTGAAAATGCCGGACGGTAAGGACCAAGTCGTTGTCAGCGCCGCCCCGGTCGCTCCCGAGCCTGTGGGCTTGCAGGACGCGCCGCCAAGCGAGGGGACCGAGAGAAAAGCTGCGGGTCCGAGGAACCATCGCGAGTTCGTGCGATTTAGCCGGCTCCATCGCACGCTGCACGCCTGTATGGTTGTGAGCTTCATCACCCTGGCGCTGACGGGGCTTTCGCTGAAGTTCTCCTACACGGTCTGGGCCGTCACACTGTCGCGGTTGCTGGGGGGATTTGAGACGGCCGGATTCATCCACCGTACCGCCGCGGTGGTGATGTTCGGCACGTTCGCGACCCACCTGGTGGATCTGTACAAGCGCAGAAAGCAAAGCCAGACGAGCTGGCGGAATTTTCTTTTCGGGCCCAACACGATGCTGCCGGTCAAACAGGACATCTACGAGTTCACGGCGACGATGAAGTGGTTTGTGGGCGCGGGGCCGAGGCCGCAGTATGGCCGCTGGACGTACTGGGAGAAGTTCGATTATTTCGCGGTGTTTTGGGGGATTCTGATTATCGGTTCGACGGGCCTGACCTTGTGGTTTCCCGTTTTCTTTACGAGGTTCCTGCCAGGGTCGTTTCTCAATGTGGCCACGATCGTTCACAGCGACGAGGCGCTGCTGGCCACCGGATTCATCTTTACGGTGCATTTCTTCAACACCCATCTGCGGCCAGAGAAATTTCCGATGGACACCACCATCTTTACGGGACACATGCCGCTGGCGGAGCTGAAGCGGGACAAGCCGCGGGAGTACGCGGCGCTGGTGGCCAGCGGACAGCTTGAAAAGCACCTGGAGGAACCGCAACCGGAGGTCGTGGTGAAGACCATCCGGGCTTTTGCGTGGACGGCGCTCGGAATCGGGTTCAGCATAGTCATTTGGATCGTGTACGCGATGGTGTTCGCATACCGATAGGAGATCGCCGGGAAAGGTGCGAGGAGATTTCTGGATGTTCAACCCGGCTGCGTTCACGGGATTCGCGGCCAGTCCACAGGCGCGGCGCTCCTGGGGACTTTCTGCTGCGTTGTTCCTCCTGGTTGCCGTGCTATTTCCGCCGCTGCTTTCGGCCGGCCAGAAGCCGAAGGATGACGACTGCCTGGCATGTCACTCGCAGCCGGACCTGAAGTCGGAAAAAGGGGCCAGCGTGCACGTGGACGCTGCCAAGCACAAGGCCAGCGTGCACGCAGATGTGCCTTGCGTGGCCTGCCACACGGAGATTCACGAATTCCCACACCCAGCGAAGGTACGCAAGGTGGACTGCGCTGCCTGCCACGCCGACGTGGCAACCGCCCTGCCACAGAGCGTGCACTCCGTATTAGGACCTGGCGCGTGCCAGACCTGCCACGGCCCGGCGCACTATACGCAGCCGGGTGCCACGCTACTGCCGCATCTGTGCGCGCAATGCCACGCGGCGGAAGTGAAGGAGCTGAAATCGAGTGTGCACGGAGAGGCTGCGAAGAACGGGGACACGCAGAGCCCATCGTGCATGTCGTGCCACGGGACAATTCACTCGATTCTTCCCGTCGATGACCCCAAGTCGAAGGTGGCCAAAAAGAATCTGCCGGACACCTGCGGGGCGTGCCATTCGAACCCGACTTTTGAGGCCCGACACGAGATTCCCTTTGCACATCCGGTGGAGGCGTACCGGTTAAGCGTGCACGGCCGGGCGGTGGCCATGGGAAACACGGCGGCCGCGAGTTGCTCGGATTGTCACGGAAGCCACGCGATTTATCCCGACCAGGATGCTCGTTCGAAGATCAACCACTGGAACGTGCCGAAAACATGCGCGGGGTGTCACCCGGCGGTGGCAAAAATTTATGAGGACAGCGTTCACGGGCAGGCGGTGGCGCGGGGAGCCCCGGGGGCGCCGGTGTGCACCGATTGCCACGGGGAGCACAGGATTCTGGCGCCGCAGGAGCCGGATTCGCTGGTGAACCCGGCGCGGGTGTCCACGGCGACGTGCGGGCGCTGCCATGGAGACACAAGGCTGGACGCGCGGTACAACCTGCCAGCAGACCGCGTCCCATCGTTCGCGGACAGTTACCACGGACTGGAATCGCGGGCGGGGGGGCAGACGGTGGCGAATTGCGCTTCCTGCCACGGCATCCACAACATTCTGCCCTCGAGCGATCCGCGCTCAACCGTGAATCCGGCCAACCTGGCCCATACGTGCGGCCAATGCCATCCGGGAGCCGGGAAGTCGTTTGCGATCGGGACGGTGCACGTTCGGACGAGTTCGGCCAGCGAGCCGGAAGTGGTGCGGTGGATACGATTGCTGTACTGGATGATGATCCCCGCGGCGGTGGGATTCATGTTTCTGCATCAGCTTCTGGATTTTCTGAAGAAGCTGGGGCGCACGGCGCCACGCCACGAGAGCGGGGAAGTGCTGCTGCGGATGAACCTGCAGTTCCGGATGGCACACTGGCTGGTGATGGTGAGTTTTCCGGTGCTGGTGATTACGGGATTCGCGCTGAAATTTCCCGAGACGTGGTGGGCGCGCCCCCTGCTGATCTGGGAAGGATCCATTGCGTTTCGCGGGCTGCTGCATCGCGTGGCGGGTGCGACGCTGCTGGCCGGGCTGGGGTATCACCTGGTGCATCTCGCGGCTGTGCGGCGCGACCGAGCCATGCTGAAAGAAATGGTCCCCGGGTTGGACGATATCCGAGCGCTCGGGCGGATGTTCGCCTACAACCTGGGGCTGGCGGATTCGCCACCGACCTTCGGCAAATTCAGCTACGTGGAGAAAATCGAGTATTTGGCGTTTTTGTGGGGCACGGCAGTGATGGCTGTGACGGGCTTTACGCTCTGGTTCAATAATTTCGCGCTGCGGCATTTCCCGAAATGGTTCTCTGATGCGGCCACCGCTCTGCATTACTACGAGGCGATACTGGCCACGCTGGCGATTCTGATCTGGCACATGTACACGGTGGTATTCGATCCCGACGTGTATCCCATGGACCGTGCGTGGCTGACGGGGATGGCGTCCGCAGACCACCTGAGGCACACGCGGCCCGGCTACTACGAGGAATTGAAGAGAATCCAGGAGCAGGAAGCAAGGAAGCAGGAGGAAGAGGAGCGAGCGAAGAAGGAGAAACGGGACGGGGGCGAGGCTGCTAAAAGATCCGATGCACAAGATTGATTTGAGCTCTCCGCGCTGGAGGGCAGGCGAGGCCGGCGGGAGAGCGGGCAAGGCAAGGAGCGAGCAAACCGAAAGGAGCAGGGGAAAATGAGCACTCGAGCGATAGGAGCCGCGGCACTGGCAATTGCGGGGTCGATTCTGATCTTTACGCCTCGGAATACACGGGCAGCGGAAGACGGAGGTGCGCTGTTCAAGGCGAAGTGCGCGGTGTGCCACGGGGCCAACGCGGAAGGGAAGCCGGCGCTGAAGGCGCCCAGCCTCACGTCGGATGAAGCGAAGAAACTATCCGATGCGGATCTGACCGACATGATCGCGAACGGAGGCAAGGAAAAGAAAGCAACCCACGCCTTTTCCAAAAAGGGCGTGAGCGACGAGCAGGTGAAGGCTCTGGTGGCGTACATCCGGGAGCTCCAGAAGAAGTCCTAGGAGCGCGCCGGAGGAGAACGGGGCGAGCGACGCCGGCCATCTGCGGGCGGAGCGCCGGGTGGCCCGCGGCGCCAGGTGGAGGTGTGCATGCAAGTCTCAGAGATGAGCGGAAAGGAATGCCGTGAATTGCTCGCGCGTCAAGGATGGGGCAGGCTGGGGTGTGCGCTGGACAACCAGCCCTACATCGTGCCGATTTATTTTGTGGCCGAAGGGGACAGCCTGTTCTGCTTTGCGACGCTGGGCCGAAAAATCGAGTGGATGAGGGCAAATCCGCGCGTGTGCATCCAAGCGGACGAGATCCGCAGCCGATACGACTGGAAGAGCGTGGTGGTGTTCGGCCGCTACGAAGAGCTGCTTGATGACGCCGAACACGAACAGGCCCGGAAACACGCGGTCACCCTGTTCTCGCAGCGAGATGCCTGGTGGGAAGGGGCATATGCTTCCGATGAAGTCCGGAAGCACGCCAGCGACCCGATTCCGGTAGTCTTTTGCGTGCACATGACGCAGATCACGGGCCTCGAAGCGGAGCCGGACGCGGGGCAGGTGGCGTTGGATGTGGCCCAACAGAAGTGGTGAGCGCCCGGTCGAGATCCGTGCTGCCGCGTGAGGCGGGAGGGCGGGACCGCGGTCGAGGAGCAATCCGATGGAAGAAGCCCTGACGCTACACCGCTTGCACTTCGCTTTTACCATCACGTTTCACTATCTCTTCCCACAGCTCACGATGGGCCTGGCGCTTCTGATCCTCGTTCTGAAAACGCTGGCGATTCGGACGGGCAACGAGCATTACAACCGCTCGGCACGGTTCTGGGCGCGCGTGTTCGGAATCAACTTCGCGCTTGGAGTGGTGACGGGCATACCGATGGAGTTTCAATTCGGGACGAACTGGGCCCAGTTTTCGCGGGCCGCGGGGGGCGTGATTGGGCAGACGCTGGCCATGGAGGGGATATTTACGTTTTTCCTGGAATCGAGTTTTCTTGGGCTTCTGCTGTTTGGAGAGAAGAAGCTAGGGCCGCGCGGGCACTGGTTTGCGTCGCTGATGGTATTTCTGGGGTCGTGGGCATCGGGGTACTTGATTGTGGCGACGGATGCGTGGATGCAGCACCCTGTCGGATACACGATGGGCGCACAGGGCGAAATCCTGCTCGCAAGTTTCTGGGGGTTGCTGCTGAATCCGTGGGCGTTGTGGCAGTACGCACACACCATGTCGGGTTCGGTGATTACGGCCAGTTTCGTGATGGCGGCAATCGGCGCGTATTACCTGCTGTCGGGCGAGCACGAGAGCTATGGGCGGACGTTCGTGCGCGTAGGTGTGATTGCGGGTCTGGTGGCATCGCTGGCGCAGCTCTTTCCGACGGGCGATGCGCAGGGGCGGCTGGTGACGGAATACCAACCGGCTACGCTCGCTGCGATGGAAGGGCTGTTTGAGACGCAGCCGGGCGCGCCGCTGGTGATCCTAGGCCAGCCGGACGTTGTGAAACGGAAGCTGGATAATCCGCTGGAGATGCCGGAAATGCTGAGCATGCTTACGTACCGCCGGTGGGGTGCGGAAGTGCGCGGACTGGACAGCTTTCCCGCGAAGGACTGGCCCGATGGAATTCCGGTGGTGTACTACAGCTATCACGTGATGGTAGGGCTGGGAACGATTTTCGTGGCGATACTCGCACTCGCGGGAATTGCGCTGTGGCGAGGCAGGCTCTACGGGTCGCGGGCGCTGCTGTGGACACTGCTGCTTTCATGCCCGCTGCCGTACATCGCAAACACGGCGGGATGGATCACGGCCGAAACGGGCCGGCAACCGTGGCTGATTTACGGGCTGATGCGCACGGCGGCTGGAGTTTCGCCAAAGGTGTCCGCAGGAAATGCCTGGTTCACGCTGATTGGCTTCATGGGCTTGTACATGGTGCTGGGGATTTTGTTCTTATTGCTGGTGGGCCGCGAGATCGCGCACGGGCCCGAGCCGGAAGCACAGGGGTGAGGAGCGGGACATGGAAACCACCTGGTTCTGCCTGATCTCCCTGATGATCGCGGTGTACGTGGTGCTGGACGGATTCGACCTGGGAGCCGGGATCATCCACCTGGGAGTGGCGCGCACGGACGCAGAACGGCGGGCCGTGCTGGCATCGATCGGGCCCGTGTGGGATGGGAATGAAGTGTGGCTGCTGGCCGCGGGAGGAACGCTCTATTTCGCCTTTCCGGGGCTGTATGCCGCAGGGTTCAGCGGATTCTACCTGCCGCTGATGATTGTCCTCTGGCTTCTCATCCTGCGGGGGTGCGCGATCGAGTTCCGCAACCACATGGAGAGTCCGGTTTGGGCGCCGTTCTGGGATGTGGTGTTCTCCGGCGCGAGCGCGCTGCTGGCGGTGTTTTTTGGCGCTGCGCTGGGGAATGTGGTGCGGGGCGTGCCGCTGGACGCGTCGGGATGGTTCTTCGAGCCACTGTGGACGAATTTCCGGCTGGGAGCGGATGCCGGGATTCTGGACTGGTACACGATCCTGGTTGGGATAGCGGCCTACTTCGCGCTGACGCAGCACGGCGCGCTGTGGGTGGCGCTGCGAACGCAGGGCGAACTGCGGGAGCGCTCGCGGCGGGTGGCGCGATGGAGCGGGTGGGGGGCGCTGATCCTGACGCTGCTGGTGACCTGGGCCACATTTTCGATCCAGCCGCAGGTGCCGCGCAATTTCGCGGCACATCCGTGGGGCGCGGTGTTTCCGCTGCTGGCCGTGGGGGGACTGGCGGGCGTGATCGCGGAGGTACGGCGGGAAAATGCGGACCTTGGAGCGTTTCTCGCGTCGTGCGCGTATCTGGCGGGGATGCTGACGAGCGTGGTGTTTGGGGTGTATCCCTACGTCCTGCCCGCGTGCACGAATCCGGCGTATTCACTCACCATCTACAACGCATCGGCCGCAGCGTACGGATTGCGCGTTGGATTTGTGTGGTGGGTGATCGGGATCGCGCTGGCCAGCGGCTATTTCGTGTTTCTCTACCGCCATACGGCCGGACGCATCGAATCGGGCGGGCACGGCTCCCACTGAAACGCCGGACGGGCGCGGCTTACGGAAAATCCAGCTCGACCTCGTCCACGTAACACCAGCCCCAGTTCTCACCGGGCTCGATGGAACGCATAATGGGATGTTTGACGGCGTGGAAGTGCTTTGTGGCGTGCCTGTTTTTGGAGGAGTCGCAGCAGCCCACGTGGCCGCAGATCATGCAGAGACGCAGATGGACCCAGGAATCGCCCATCTTGAGGCACTCGGCGCAGCCGTCGGTCTGAGGCTTGACGTCGCGGATCTGATTTGTGTGCGTGCACTTTTTCATGGCCTCTCCCGTTGGCTGGGAGGACGGCTAGTCCGCCTCGGCCAGTACGCGGTGAACCATGTGAATTGAGATGGCTCCTTCACCAACCGCGGCGGCCACGCGCTTGACGTTTCCCGAGCGGACATCGCCGACGGCGAAGACGCCGGGGAGGCTCGTCTCCAACATCTGCGGAACGCGCTTGAGTTTCCAGGGCGAAGAGCCATTGGCCGAGTCCAGGTCGCGCCCGGTGAGGATGAATCCCTTGGGGTCGAGCGCGAGACAGCCGCGAAGCCATTCCGTGCGCGGGTTGGCGCCGGCCATGACGAAGACGTGGCAGATGTCGTGAACGGAGGTCTCGCCGGTGTTCTTATCGCGCCAAACGAGGCGCTCGAGCTGCTTATCGCCTTCGAGACGGACCAGCTCCGTGCAGTAATGCATCTCGATAGCGGGATTCTCCTCGATGCGCTGGATGAGGTAGCGCGACATGGTGTCGGCGAGCGGGCTGGAACGGACGACCATGTGAACTTTTCGTGCTTTGTCTGCGAGGAAGACGGCCGCTTGTCCGGCCGAATTGCCGCCGCCCAGCACGACGACATCCGCTCCCCTGCACAGTTGAGACTCCATGTTGGTGGCGCCGTAATAGACGCCGAGACCTTCGAACTTTTCGAGATTGGCGATATGCGGCTTGTTGTATTGCGCTCCCGTGGCGATGACCAAAGTGCGCGCAGCGATTTCGGCCCCGGTGTCGAGGACGACTTTGTAGGGCTTCCTGTCGCAATCGAGGCGCGCCACGCTGTGCGCGACCATCATTTTGGCGCCGAATTTGGCAGCCTGAGCGATGGCGCGGTTGGCCAGTTCCTGTCCGGCGATCCCCATCGGAAATCCCAGGTAGTTTTCGATCTTAGAACTCGACCCGGCCTGGCCTCCGGGGGCGGCAGTTTCGATGACGAGGGCGTCCAGTCCTTCGGAAGCTGCGTAAACGGCGGCGGCCAGCCCGGCCGGGCCGGCCCCGACGATGACGAGGTCGCGGACCAGAGTCTGGTCAATGCTGGAGTTGAGGCCCAGGCGATCGGCCAATAGCTGAATCGAAGGATTGCGCAGGGCCACGTTGTGGCCGCCGCAGACGAGCACAGGAATCTCTTCGCGCTTGACGTGGAAACGGTCGAGCAGCTCCTGGGCGTCCGAATCGGCGTCCAGATCCATGTACACGTAAGGGTGGCTATTGCGGGTCAGAAACTCGCGCAGGCGAAGCGTCTGCGCGGAGTGCTGGGAGCCGAGCAGAACCAGATTTCCAAGACCTTTCTGAACCAGTATCAAGCGGCGGAGGATGAAGGCGCGCATGAAGACATCGCTCAACTCCGCGTCGCGGGAGATCAAGGCGCGGAACTCCTCCGGGTTGAGTTCGATGATCTCCCCGGGTTCCGTGATGCGGCCGCTGACCAGCGAGCGACGGCCGGAGATCATGTTGAGCTCGCCGGTGAAGTGTCCCGGGCCGTGGTTGGTGATGGGTTTTTCGCCGTCCAAGCTCGGTTGCACGATTGCCAAATCTCCGGACAGCACAACATAAAAGGAAATGTTGGTCTGTCCGGGCTCGAAGAGTATTTCACCGCGTTCGACGCTGCGGACTTTGCCGGCGGCGCGCACGCGGGCAATCTGCGCGGGGGTCAGCGTCGGAAAAGTTTGCGTCTGAGCGTCGAGGGCGCTCGGCAACGGAGATGACGACATCGCTCCTCCAGACGTGGAAGTATAAAACTATTGTTCGATGCCGGACACGACCGATGGTTTCGAGCGACTCGCGGGGCAGAGGCCCATTGCCGGGAGGGGTCCTAGGCGCCTGCGGACGAGACGCAGCAGCGCGGCGTATAATCGATTTTGTGATGGTTTTCCGCCATTGTGATACGGTTCTAGACGATTCTGGACGGAGGGGAGGCATGCGCCGAATTCTTGGAATTGCAGCGACTGCGCTCTGCGCGAGCGCGGGGGTGATTTGCGCCGCGTCGCCGGGCGCGCAGAAGGCGGCGACGGCAAGTCCCGCCCAGTTCAGCATCGGCGGCACAGTGAGCACGCCGCTCACGATTTTCTTGGATGATCTAAAGAAGATGCCGCGCACCACACTGCGCGTGATGAATCCACACAGCCAGAAGATGGAAGCGTACGAAGGCGTGGCGCTGGCCACGCTGCTCGAAAAAGCGGGTGTGCCGCATGGGGAGCAGCTTCGGGGAGCGGCGCTGGCATCCTGCCTTTTGGTGGAGGCCGCGGACGGCTATCGCGTGGTGTATTCGCTGGCGGAGCTCGATTCCGGATTTCAGGATTCGGAGGTGCTCGCGGCGGATACGATGGATGGCGCACCGCTCCGTGAGGGCGTCGGCCCAGTGCGGCTGGTGGCGCCGCACGACAAGAGGCCGGCACGCTGGGTGCGCATGGTGAAGGCGATGACGATTGTGAAGCTGCCCGGTGCAAAGTAGCCGGAGAGCCTTCCCGAACGGGCACAGAGCACGATCCACATTTTTCCCGGGGCAGCGAAACGGCTAGAGTAGAAGTGTCTTTATGCGAAGAAAGCGCGAGCGCCGATGGCTGAGCGGTGCGGCCGCCGTTTTCGTCTGCGGCTATTGGCTTGTGGCGGCGCGGGCGACGTGCGGCGGTGGTGCGGACGACGATGTGTTGACGGCCTCGGTGTGTTCGATCGTTTATCCGGTGGATCAGACGCCCTCCGAGCGCGGGTATCACTATCTTTTCTACGGCAACGGCTTCTTTATCAACGAGCAAGGCTATCTGGTGACCGCGGCGCACGTGCTGAGCCAGATACGCGGCGGGCAGCCGTATATTCTGCTTCGTCCGCCGGCGGGACCGGCGCGGTTTGTGCGCGCGACGCTGGTGGCGGTGGACGTGGATCACGACGTGGCTGTCTTGAAGGCGACGCCGAACCCGTTTGAAGGCGGATATCGAGTCGGCTATCTCCGGCTGAGCACGGCGTGGCCGGCGCCCGGCGGGGCGCTGGTGACGGCTTCGCTGCATCCCTCGGATCCTCTCCATGCCTACACGCAGGATAGTTTTGTGGACGACCGCACGGCGGGCCAGGTGTTCGATTTCCAGTTTTCGCAGCTCTACAGAGGACACAGCCAGGCGGAATTGTTCCTGTTCAATCCGCAGGTGCGGAGGGGACAAAGCGGCGCACCGGTGATTTCCACGGAGACGCAGGAAGTGGCGGGATTTGTGGAAGGGCAATGGCTGCGGTCCACGCTGGTGCAGCTGGCCACGGCCGCCGACGGGGAGACGCCAGGAGTGGGAGCGGCCGTGCCCGCGCACTACGTGATTGCTCTGCTTTTGCAGAAGGGAATTGGATGGCACTCGGCGCATGACGCGGCGAAGCCCGCCGGCGGCTCCGCGCCCGGGGACGAGGTGTTTGCACCGCCCGCGCCGCTGACGCTGGTGGCTTGCCCATTTCCCTCGCAATCCATCTTCGGTGGCGAAGTGGTTCTCGATGGGCTGGTGGACGCGCGAGGGCGGCTTGCGGAAACGGTGACGGTTCGCGGGGATTCACCGTTCGTT
>JASHSV010000043.1 GCA_030038535.1 Candidatus Acidiferrales bacterium | reverse complement strand
TCTCCACCTCGCGGATTCCCGGCACCCCGGAAGAAGGCGTGCGCACTATCCACGTCCTCAAGGACATCACGGATCGTCGCGAGGCCGAGCGCAGGTACCGCGAGCTGTTCGACAACATTCAGGAGGGTTTGTTCTTCGCCACTCCCGACGGTCGCTTCCTGGAGGTCAACAACGCGCTCGTTCGCATGCTCGGCTATTCCAGCCGCGAAGAAGTCCTCGAAACTGATCTGGCCCGGCAGGTCTTCGTCCACGCCGAAGACTGGCGGCGCTTCTCCGACACCATCGAGCGCACCGGCATCCTCCGCAACTACGAAGTGATGATGCGCCGGAAAGACACCACCGTCATTCACACCCTGCAGAACATCCTCGCCGTGCGTAACTCACAGGGCAAAGTCGTGCAATACCGCGGCCTCATGTTGGACGTCACTGAGCAAAAAACCTATCAGGCCCAGTTGCAGCGCGAGCGCGACTTCAACCGTAAGATTCTGAACAACACTGCGAGCATGATTCTGGTTCTGGATACCGCCGGATTGGTCACCTACGCAAACCGTCGCTGCTTCGAGACTGGATACACCGAGCCCGATCTGCTCGGTCGGCCGCTCACCGACCTCGTTCCTCCGCCCGCTCGCCGCAAGCTGGCCGAGGCCCTCGAGCTGGTCCTGCATGGCCGCCTTATGGACAACTTCGAAATCCCAGTACTGCGTCCGGACGGAAAGACCGGCCAATTTTCCGTCAACCTAAGCCCCATGCGCGGCGAGCAGGGAACCGTGGACAGCGTCGTCACCGTCATGACGGACATCACCGATGCTGCCAGCCTTCAGGCCAAACTCGTGCACGCGGAAAAAATGGCCACGGTCGGGAATCTCGTCTCCGGCGTGGCACACGAGGTCAACAATCCCCTCACCGCCATTTTGGGCTTCACGGACCTGCTCCTCGAAAACCCCGAGATTCCCGAAGGCGCCAAGGCAGACCTGCAGGTGGTCTTGCACGAAGCGCAGCGAACCCGAGTCATCGTGCAGAATCTGCTCAGCTTCGCTCGCCAGGCACCCGCGCAGCGCCAGTCCGTGCAGATCACCAGCGTGCTCCGCCATACCCTCAAGCTGCGCAGCTATGATTTTGCTAGCCACGGCGTGGAAGTGCAGGAACGCTTCGATCCCCGTCTGCCGGAGATTTTGGGCGATCCTCATCAGTTGCAGCAGGTCTTCCTCAACATTCTGAACAATGCCTACGACGCCGTCCGCGAGGCCGGCCGTCCCGGCCGCATTGAGATCGAAACCGCGCGCAGAGGCGATTGGGTCGAAGTGAGCATCCGCGACAACGGCACCGGCATTTCCCAGCCCGACAAGATTTTCGACCCATTCTTCACCACCAAGGAGGTCGGCAAGGGCACCGGCCTCGGGCTCAGCATCTGTTACGGCATCGTGCGCGAGCACGGAGGAGAGGTCCTCTGTGAGAACAACGCAGGCGCCCCGGGTTGTACCTTCGTCGTTCGGCTGCCGCTGGCCTTGCCAAAGGCCACCACGCTTCGCGCGGAGGTGGCAACATGACGGCTGCCTCGTCAGAGGCGGGCGAAGATGCCCCGACGGCGCGGCCCGTGCTTGTGATTGAGGACGAGCCCGGCGTGGTCGCCCTGCTCCGCGCTGCCCTCGAACGGCGCGGTTATCAGGTCGCCCAGGCGGCATCGGGCGTGGAGGGATTGCGCATGCTGGAGAGCGGTGACTACGCCGGTGTGATTTCCGATATCCGCACCCCAGGTGGTGTCAGCGGCGCCGACGTGCAGACCTGGATACGGCGGAATCGTCCCGCGCTCGCCGCCCGTCTGGTGTTCATCACGGGCGACGTGGCCAACACGGAGACCATTGCGCTGCTCCGCCGCACCGGCGCGCCGTGTATCGAAAAACCTTTTCGCGTCCGGCAGTTGCTCGAGATCGTGGAACAAACCTTTGGTGCCCCATGAAAGACGATCTGCGAATCCGGTTCCTGATCGTTGACGACGAGCAGAGCATTCGCAAGCTCTGCATGACCATCGGCGGTTCGCTGGGATTCCAGTGCACCGAGGCCGAAAGCGGCGAAGCTGCTGTAGAGCGGCTGGAGGGCGAAGCGCCCGACATCGTGATGGCCGACCTCAAGCTGCCGCAAATGTCTGGAATCGACCTGCTGCGCCATGTCAAAACGGTCCTGCCGCGCACCGAAGTCGCCATCATGACTGGCCACGGCTCCGTGGAGTCTGCGGTCACCGCCATGAAACTGGGTGCTTACGACTACATCGAAAAGCCCTTCCGGGTCGAGGCGCTGCGACTTTTCCTCCAGCGCATGGCAGACAAGGTCCGCCTCGTGGCGGAAAACCAGTTCCTCCGCGAGCGCGTGAGTGCGCAGGAGGAATTCAGCGGTATCGTCGGCACCTCCGCAAAGATTCAAGACGTGCTCCGCATCGCCGCTCGTCTCCGCGATACGCGCACCCCCGTGCTCATCACCGGCGAAAGCGGCACCGGCAAGGAATTGGTCGCGAGGGCCATTCATTACGGTGGTGCCATGGCCACCATGCCCTTCGTGGCCGTCGATTGCGGGTCTCTTGTGCCCACCCTGATGGAAAGCGAGCTATTTGGTTATGAAAAGGGCGCATTTACCGGCGCCATGAAGTCCAAACCCGGCCTGTTCCGCACCGCCAACGGCGGAACTATCTTCCTCGACGAAATTGGGGAGCTGCCCCTCGAAATGCAGGCCAAATTGCTTCGCGTGCTCCAGGAGAAAGAAGTCCGTCCCGTGGGCAGCAACGAGAATTTGCAGGTGGATGTCCGCGTGATTGCCGCCACCAACCGTGATCTCGAGGCCGCCTATCGCAGCGGCCTGTTCCGCAAAGATCTCTATTTCCGCCTCAATGTGGTTACGGTCCACATGCCTGCGCTGCGCGAACGCCGCTCGGACATTCCCATCCTCGCCCATACCTTTCTCGACCGCTACGCGCCCGGCGAGAACATCCACATCTCTCCGGAGGCGATCAAAGCTCTCCTCGAGTACGACTGGCCCGGCAATATTCGCGAGCTGGAAAATTCCATCGCCCGGGCCATCGTGCTCGGCGATCGCCGCACCGTCCATGTTACCGACTTGCCACCCAGTATTCGCGACGCCGCCGGATCTCCCGGCCAGGCGGAAGCCGCCGCGGCGCCCGGCCGCCGTCCCGGTTCCACCGATTTGGAAGATATCGAGTACCAGACCATCTTGCGCGTGTTCAAGGAGGCAGGCGGCGACAAAGCGCTGGCCGGAAAATTGCTCGGCATTAGCCGGGCCACGCTCTACCGCAAACTCAAGCGTTACGGCATTGCGTGCAAGCCGGACGCGGGCGATGAGGCGCCCGAGTCCGCCGAACCCCCCGTCGCCTGAACGGGGCCAGAATCACTGCTCCGTCGTTTGCGCTCGTCGGTCTTCCCTTCGCCGGTCGAGCCAATCCAGAATCAGGATTCCGGCCAGTAGCGGTAGCGTCCACACAACGCGGCATTGGTAGCGCTCTTCCACATTCGAAAAGACTCCGGTGAGAAATGCGTTTGCAGTCAGCGCAGGCAGGATGATTATCGCGACGCCTTGCAACCGTCCGGAAGCGTCGCGACGCAGAAGTGGTGAGGAGGCGCCGATGCCCGCGATCACCAGTGACGCCACCACCGTCCAGAATTGGATCTCACTAAAGAAATCGAGCGGCAATTCATCGTTGAATTGCCGGCTTGCGAGGTAGCTCGATTTCCCCTTCCGGAGGGCGGTATCGAAGGCTTCCAGGACCCAGTTGTTGCGATCCAGGTCCCACAGTCCGAAGGCGCCCAGTTGCTGCCAGAAGTTTGCGACGGCCAGTGACAGCTCTTCACGCGGATAGGCGCGCACAACGGCCACGACGAATGTGGTCTCTTCTTTTCTAATTCGATCATCACCCTCTCGTGACGCGGTCGACCAGATCCCGTTCGGATCCCAAAGGAATTTGTCAGTGTTGTCCGGGAGTTCCTCGGCGGACTCGCAGAGAGCAAGGTGGATTTCGCCGCAATGTTTTTCGAGGTACCACCGGCCCGGCCCGTCGGCGATTACGCGCGCAGCCATTGCCGGCGGAGGGTCCGCCATCAAGGACGGCTTGCCGTAGAGATACGCATGTAGCGCAAGCTGTGATCCCACCGCTGCCAACACAATCAACGCCGTTGCCCTGATTCCCTGTGTTCGCTCTCTCATCTGCGCACTGCACAGCACAAGCAGTGCCAGCAGCAGAATGCACAGCCCTGCCGCAACCGCCAGATGGGTGATGTGAGACGCGGCGGCCCACCAGGCGATCAGGGCTACAGTCCACTGCTCGGTACCGGAGAGCGTATCCCGGGCAAAAACGAGCAGATAGATGCCCAGATACAGCAGCGGACCTAGAACGTCCGGCAGAACCACGCTCACGTACCAGCTCACGCTGGTCAGCACGCCGAGCAGGCCAGCGAGCACCAAGTAGTACGCGGCCGTTCGCCGTTCAAATAGGGAACGAACCACCAGCCATAGCATGTAGGCCACGAGAAGCGCTTGTAGGCCAACAACCGGCCAGGGACTGAGGTTCCAGTGAAAGGGAAAGATACCCAGGCCGTAAAAAAGCGAGCGCATCCCGTAATACTCCGAAAATTTGTGGAGCAGCAATGCACGCGCCACGGGGCGCCCGCTGGCGATGTACGTTATGGAGTCGGGATAGAGAAGCGGATAGCCGTTATAGACTGCGGGCCAGGCAAGCAGCAGCGCGCCCCCCACGACCGCGGCGCCGCTCCTGACGCTAAATTCGGTTTTTAGGCTTCGAGAAATGGGCGCTCCGACGCCCTCAGAGTACAGCAGTTAATGCGCTTCGCGGTTTGAGTCCTGCCATGCTGTCCGCAGCTCGCCCGCGGCACAGCCCGCATCGCCTTTCGCACCCTACTTTTTGCTTGGTTTGTGGTATTCGCAATACTCCACAAGTTTGGTTGGGTCGATGGCTTCGCTGTCGATCTGCATCTGCGCCACTTTTCCGTCCTTATCGATCAAATAGGTCACCCGCCGAGCTGCCTTGTATTTTGGATTGTAGAGGCCGTACTTGCGCACCACTTCGCCGCCCCAATCGCTCAGCAGTGGAAACGTCACCCCGATTTTTTCGGCCCATGCGGCGTTCGAAAATGTGCTGTCCATGCTGATGCCCAGGACCTGGGTCTCCGCAGCTTCCAGGCGCTGCAAATTCGCCTGGAAGTTCTGCATTTGCTTGGTTCAACCTCCTGTGAAAGCGAACACATAGAAAGCGAGTGCCACCGTCTTCTTCCCGCGAAAATCGTGCAACGAGACTGGCTTCCGGTTCTGGTCCAGCAGCGTGAAATCCGGCGCCTCGTCCCCGACTTTGACTGTTGGCTCCGGAGGACCCTCTTGCTGTGGCTGCTGAGCGCGCAGCCGATACCCCGCGCCGGATCCCAGCGTGAAGAGAAAAGCGGAAAGAAGAATTGCAAAGTGTTTGCGCATAGGTGCCCCCGTCAAATCGAGATTCCGTCAACTGGCAGCGTACCGGGCCTGCGCCACCTGGTCAATCAGAAGGTTCTCTGGTTGGGCGCAAGCATATCCACGGCAGGCGCATCTGTGCCACACGGGCGCCCACAGGAAGGCGGCGACTTCAAAGATGCTACAATTTCCGGTTTGTTTCGCTCACGGGGGGATGTGCTGGGATGCTCCGCTTTTTTACTGCGGGCGAGTCGCACGGTCAGGCGCTCGTGGCCTGGATTTCCGGACTTCCCGCCGGCCTTCGGGTGGATTTCGACTTCGTGAATGGCGAGTTGCATCGTCGCCAGCTCGGCTACGGCCGTGGCGCGCGGCAGAGAATCGAGCGCGACCATGCTGAAGCTCTCGCCGGAATCCGCCACGGACAGACAATCGGCGCTCCCATCGCCATCCGCATTGAAAACCGCGACTGGCAGAACTGGGAGAAGGCCCTTCCCGTTGAGGACTCGCCGGAATTCCTCGATTCCAAGCGCACTCTCACCGCTCCGCGCCCGGGTCATGCGGATCTCGCGGGCGCGCTGAAATTCAATTTCCACGATGCCCGCTACGTCCTGGAACGCGCCTCCGCCCGCGAATCGGCGGCCCGTTCCGCTGCCGGCGCCCTGGCAAAGTTGCTGTTGGCAGAATTCGGCATCAGCGTGCTAAGTCATGTGGTGGCCGTTGGGCCGGAGCGATTGGAGCGCGAAGCTTCATGGAACGAAATTGTCTCCGCCTGTGCCAATCTTGATTCCCCTTTTCGCTGTGTGGACCCCACCACGGAATCCAGAATGAAGGCGGCCGTCGATGCGGCGCTTCGCGCAGGTGATTCCGTCGGCGGAATATTTGAGGTTGTGGCTCGGGGCGTGCCGCCGGGCCTGGGCACCCACGCCCAGTGGGACGAAAAGCTCGACGGCAGGCTGGCCGCCGCCGTCATGTCGCTGCAGGCTGTCAAGGCCGTCGAGATTGGTTCGGGCGTGTGGAATGCCACAGCTCTTGGCTCGACCGTTCAGGATGAAATCGGCTACGATGCCGCCTCACGCCGGTTCGTCCGGAGCTCGAATCGGGCGGGGGGAATCGAAGGCGGGATGACCAACGGCGAAGACGTGGTGCTGCGCGGCTACCTGAAACCGGTTTCCACGCTGCGCCGGCCCCTCGAGACCGCGGATTTGGAGACAAAGAAGCCCGTCAAGGCGGCCTACGAACGCTCCGATGTCTGCGTCGTGCCCGCTGCCGGCGTGGCCGGGGAGGCCATGGTGGCTTTCGTGCTCGCGCAGGCCTTCTTGGAGAAATTTGGCGGAGATTCTATGGCTGAGACTCGCCGGAATTTTGAAGGCTACCGAAAGCAGTTGCAGGAGTTCTGATGGACTACTTCGTTCGATGATATATCCAATCATCAAATACGGCAATGAAGTACTCGAGCGGCCCACCCCGCGCGTTGAGAAATTCGACGACGAACTGCGCAAGCTCACCGACGATATGTTCGAATCCATGTACGCGGCCCGCGGCGTCGGGCTGGCCGCTCCGCAGGTGGGCATTTCCCTCCGCCTGGCGGTCGTGGACGTCAGCTCCGGAAAAACGCCCGAGGCCCGCATTGTCCTCGCCAATCCGGAAATCATTCACGCCGAAGGCGAGCAGCGCGAGGAGGAAGGCTGTCTCTCTCTGCCCAACTTCCGCGGCAACGTCATGCGGCCGATGTTCGTCACCGTCCGCGCTCAGGACGCCACGGGCCAGACCTTCGAGATGCGCGGCGAGCAACTGCTCGCTCGTGCCTTCTGCCACGAACTCGATCATCTCGATGGCACCTTGTTCATCCAGCACCTCAGCATGCTCAAGCGCGACCTCATTCGCCGGAAAATCAAGAAACTCCGCAAAGCCGGTGAGTGGTAATCCTCCCGCGCGGATTGCCCATGCGAGTCGTCTTCTGCGGTACGCCTGAGTTCGGAATCCCGGCCCTCCGGCGTTTGCTCGCTGACTCGGACTACCACGTCGTCGGCGTCATCACCCAGCCTGACCGGCCGCGCGGCCGCGGTATGGCCGCCGGCGAATCTCTAGTCAAGAAATTGGCGTCTCAGGCTCGGCTCGAGATTTTCCAGCCCGAGAAGATTCGCGCACCTGAATCCCAGGCTTGGCTTGAGGCCAAATCGCCAGACGTAATTGTCCTGATTGCGTACGGGCAGATCATCCCCGCGCGCCTCCTCACAATCCCCCGCCTCGGCTGGATCAATCTTCACGCATCTCTGCTCCCCAAGTACCGTGGTGCCGCTCCCGTTGCCTGGGCTATTGCCAACGGCGAAATGCGGACAGGAATCACCACCATGCAGATTGATGCCGGCATGGACACGGGTCCCCTACTTCTGCGGCTGGAAATGGAGATCAAGCCGGAAGAATCCGCGCCGGAACTTTCCGCACGCATGGCCGAGGCGGGCGCGCCTCTGGTCGTCGAAACGCTTCAAGGTCTCGAGCGCGGCACCCTGCTCGCTCAGCCGCAGGACCACTCGCAAGCCACCTACGCTCCACTTCTCAAACGCGAAGATGGCCGCATTCTCTGGACGCTGACCGCTCAACAAATCTACAACCGCTGCCGCGGCTTCGAGCCCTGGCCCGGTACGTTCGCGGAGTTCCGGGGCTTGCGCCTGCGGTTGTGGGGCCGCCCGCGCCCCCGGGAGCGCGCTCCGGAGGATGCTTCCGCGCCGGGTACCCTGCGCCGGTTCGGTTCCGCTCTCCTCGCCGCCTGCGGAGACTCCACTTGGCTGGAAATTACCGATCTCCAGCCCGAAGCGCGCAAGCGGATGACTGCCGTGGAATTTCTCGCTGGCGCCCGCCTGGCGCCCGGCGAGCGTCTGACATGAAAATTTCACCCGCCCGTGCGGCCGCGTTCGATGCTTTGTGCCGCGTCGAGCGCGACGCCGCCTTTGCCACGGACGCACTCGATTCCCGGCTCGAGGCGCTCGAAAAGCGCGCCGACTCTGCCCTTGCCACCGAACTCACCCTCGGGGTGCTCCGTTGGCAGCGCCTGCTCGATTTTTTCCTCTCGCGGTTTACGAAGCAGCGCCTGGATTCGCTGGATGCCGAAGTGCTCCTCGCTCTGCGCTTGGCGATCTACCAGCTCCGCTTTCTTTCTCGCGTGCCCGACGCCGCAGCCGTAAACGACAGCGTGGAGTTGGTCAAGCGCGCGCGCAAAAGTTCAGCGGCAGCGCTGGTCAACGCGGTGCTCCGTCGAGCCGCGCGCGATCCCTGCATTCGCCGCCCCGCCGAAGCCTTGCTGCCTCCCGAACTGGCCGCCGCGGAGCGTTTTGGAATTCTCTATTCGCATCCCACCTGGCTCGTCGAACGATGGCTTTCGCGGTATGGCGAAGAGGCAACTCGCCGGCTACTGGAGGCCAACAACCGCCCTCCTCGTCTCACTGCAGCCGTGCTCGACCCGGAGCGCGTCGCAGAGCTTCGCGTCGCTCTCGCCAACGCAGGATTCCACGTCGCGCCCGGACGTTGCCTCTCCTTCGCTCTCGAATTCCGCGGTTTACCGCGCGGCGGCATCCAGCGCCTGCGCGATGAGCTTCGCGCCGGACGCATGATTCTCCAGGACGAGGCTTCCCAGATGATTCCCCTCCTCGCAGACGCGCAGCCGGGCCAGCGTGTGCTCGATTTGTGCGCCGCGCCCGGAGGCAAAACCGCGCGTCTCTCGTGTTGCGTGGGGCAGGGAACCGTCGTGGGTGCCGATCTGCATTTGCACCGCTTGCGGCAGACCAGGGAATTGTTGTCGCGCTTGGGAATCACCAACGTCAGCCTCCTCGCGCTCGACGCCACTCGCCCTCTGCCCTTTGCCGTCTGCTTCGATCGGGTCCTGCTGGATGCGCCCTGCTCCGGCACCGGCACCCTCGCTCGCAACCCCGAAATACGCTGGCGCCTCAAGCCGGGGGATCTGTCGGCACTCGCCGCGAAGCAGAGAGCGCTCCTGTGTCACGGACTGGCGTATCTCGCCCCCGGCGGGCGTTTGGTGTATTCCACCTGCTCCCTCGAGCCGGAGGAAAACCACCAAGTCGTGGCCGCGGCACTCGCCGAATCGAGGGGCGCACGCATCTTAGGCGGGCAAGCCGCATTGATGCCTCATCTGCTTCCGCGCATCGAGGCCGCCGCACTATTCGACGCTCTTGGATATTTCCAGACCCTGCCCGGCCGCGATGCCACCGACGGTTTTTTCGCCGCGGTCATCGAGGTTCCGCCTTCACGCTAGACCTTCCTCGCCCTCGACCACTCATTGCTCCCGAAGCGTCATCTGCTTCCTCTCCTCTGTTGCGTCCCTGCGAACTCCTGTGCTACCTAGAAGAAAGGCACATGGCGCTTCGTCAGTCATTGCAATTCTGGACGCGCGTGGCGGTCCGGATATTCGTGCTGCTGGCCGTGGCATTTCTCAGCATGCTCGCGGCCATCCAGCTCACCATCCACGGCAGGGAAGTCAAGGTGCCGGATGTCACCCGGCTTCGCGCCGGCGACGCACAGCAGCGGCTCGAAACCCTCGGGCTTGGCATCCGCATCGAAGACCGTGTCTATAGCGGCGCCCCTCGCGATACCGTGATCCGCCAGAGTCCCAAGCCCGGCGATAGCGTGCGCATCGGCCAGCGCGTGCACGTCGTCACCAGCCTTGGCCCTCAGGCTCTGCCCGTCCCGGATCTGGTCGGTAAGAGCGAACGGGCCGCCCGCATCGGATTGCTCGAGGCCGGCATGCAACTTGGACATGTCTCTTCGGTGCACCTCGATGGGCAGGACCCGGACACTGTCCTTCTCCAGGACCCTCCCGGCAGCGTCAAATCCACGCATAGCCCCCGCATGGATCTGCTTCTCTCCGAGGGTCCTCCCGAGGGCAGCTACTTGATGCCCGATCTCATCGGGCTCATGCCCGTGGACGCGCAGCGCCGCCTGGCCGGCGCGGGATTGGTGCTCGGCAAATTTCTCACCGTCCCGTCTCCCCCGGAAAAGCGCGGCGCCGTAGTCGGGCAGTCCGTGCCTCGCGGCAGCCGTGTCGTTTCCGGCACGATTGTCGATGTACAGTTAGGGGGATAGCGCCTGTGTTAGAATGTCCCGGGTTTGCTGGATGATGCCCCGGCTCGCTATCGCTCCCTCCATTCTTGCCGCTGATTTTGCCGCTCTGGGCGGCGCGGTGCGCGCCATCGAGCAGGGCGGGGCCGAGCTCGTCCATGTGGACGTTATGGACGGCCATTTTGTCCCCAACATCTCCATCGGCATCCCCGTGGTCGAGTCGCTCCGCAAGGCAACCCGCCTCCCGTTGGACGTGCATCTGATGATTCAAGCGCCGGAGCGTTATGTCGACGCGTTTGCCGACGCAGGGGCGGACTCGCTGATTGTGCACCAGGAGGGGAACTACCATTTGCAGCGGCTGCTGGCTTCTATCCGTCATCGCAACTTGGGTGTCGGCGTGGCCATCAATCCTGCCACTCCTGTCGCTACGCTGGCCGAAGTGCTCGGCGAGGTAGATGTCGTGCTTGTGATGAGCGTCAATCCCGGTTTTGGCGGGCAGAAGTTCCTGCCCGGGTCGCTCGGGAAAATGCGGCGCCTCCACGAACTCCGCGAGCGCGAGGGATACAAATTCAGGATTCAGGTGGACGGCGGCGTTGCCCTCGACACTGTTCCCGACATCGCTCGCGCCGGCGGGGAAATCTTCGTGGCCGGAACCTCGGTCTTCCACGAGCCAGACCCGGCCGAGGCCGTGCGCAGGCTCAGGCAATCCGCACTGGACGCTCTGGCCCAGAGGGTGTGATGACAATCTGCAAATCGCGATCGCTCGGAGCGGCGCTCTTGCTGGCAGCCACCTTGATTTGTGTTGCCTGCGAGAAGAAGGAGATCACCGCCAAGGGCGCCGACACCACTGCCGAGCCCGACAAAGTGCTCTATGACCGCGCCATGAGCGACATCCAAAGCGGTAAGGAGACTGTCGCTCGCTTCAGCCTTCAAACTCTTCTGAATACCTATCCCGATAGTGAATACGTGGCCAAGGCCAAGCTGGCCATCGCCGACTCCTATTACAAGGACGGAACCACCGAAGGCCTCGAGCAGGCCATCAACGAGTACAAGGATTTCATCACCTTCTTCCCCTACCTGGATGAGGCTGCCTACGCGCAGTACCGCGTGGCCATGGCCCATTTCCGCCAAATGGATAAACCCGATCGCGACGCCACCCAAGTCCAGCTCGCCGAGCAGGAGTTTCAAAACTACTTGCTCAAATATCCCCAGGGCCCGCAGGCCGCCGAGGTCGAGCAGCATCTCCGCGAAGTTCAGGAAGTGATTGCCGAAGCCGACTACCGCGTCGCCAGGTATTACTACACCAAGGGCTCTTACCACGCCTCAGCCGCGCGTATGACCGAAATTGTGGACCGCTATCCACTCTATAGTCACGCCGACGAGGCCCTCTGGATTCTCGCCCAGTCCGCGGAGAAATATGAGCCTCTCAAACACTTCGCCGCCGACTATTACAAGCGCATCGTGCGCGATTATCCGCTCTCGCCACACGCCCAGGAAGCCAAGGGCCTGCTGGAGAAGGAAGGTGTGCCCGTTCCCCAGCCCAATCCGGAAGCCCTGGCCCGCGAGCAAAGCGAGAAGGCCCGGCCGAAGCAAAAGCCCAGCGTCTCCAAGCGCGCCGTGGGAATGTTTAAGAACGGCCCCGACGTTACTGCTGCCGCGCACTCGGGCGAGCCGCAGATGAGTCCTCCCGGGCAGGAGGGGGGGGAAGTTCTGAGCGGGGGCGGCACCAGCCAGATCGTCGTCGGCGGCGGTGGTGCCCAGACCGGCAGCTCAGGCCCGCCTCCCGTTCGCACAGTGACTCCCGTGGAGACCGCTGCACCCGCTGGGGCCGTCGCCACGGGTGACACAGGCGCAGGCGGCGATGCCGCAAATGCGGACGCCCCCAAGCAGCCCACGCTGGTCGACCAGCTCCCCAATCATGCCGATACCAGCAAGAAAAAGAAGGCATCCCCAGACGAATCCACAAGTAAGAAGAAAAAGGGCATCTGGAAGATCATTCCGTTCTAGTCTTCCGCCTATTCGCCGTCGGCAACTCGAATCCCCGAGTTCACTGTAGTGCCAGCATCCACCCTCTCAGTCGCAGAGGGTGTATCCTGAAGCCCGGAGCGAGCAAGAACTCGATCGAGTCGGGTCTCGAGCCTCGGACGGAAATTATTTCGACCACTGCAGTAAATCGCCGCAAACTCCTGCAGTTTTCAAGTCGATCGAGCACGCAACATCTCCTAACTTGCTGCATGTAAAACACTTAGCCGGCCATCGTCGGCCCGTCAATTGCTGTTCCTTCTTCGAGCGCGGTCGTTCCCGCAGCGCGACCTTCGCCCGGTAGCAACCTACTGTCGGTCCGGAGGTGTATTTGAGAGTAGTGACTGTAGTGCCGCGGGTCCTTTTTCTCGGGCTCACCTTATTGCTCGTCACCCTGTTTGTTCAAAGTGCGAAGGCCGACACCATCGATTTCGCATGCGGGGGGGCGCAGCCCTGCACCGGGACTGTTGTGCAATCCGGTTCAACCTACTACTCCACGGGCATTAGCGTGACCGGGAGCTACGATTCCGACCCGTTTACGCTTGTCTTCAACACGAGCACTGACACGATCTCCATCACCGAGGTTGGGGGTCCCGATGAGTTTATCGGGACCATCACGAGTTTTTCTGCGGACAGCAACGGCGGCCTCACCACTCTCGACTTCGGCGCGAACTGGACCATCGTTCCGTCGTCGGTCGGCGATTCGGGAATTACACCGGATCCGGCTGGTTCCGTCGTCTCGATCACCATCAACGGCAGCGCTTTGAGTGTGGACATCCCAATCCTGGCGCCGGAACCCGCTGTTTCGTCCCTGCTCAGCGCGGGTCTGCTCGTGCTCGGTCTCTTCTACAAACGCAAGGCTGGGGTTCTCGCTTAGCCCCAGTCACCGACGCCATCCATCGCATCCTTCTCCGGAAAGCCCTGCTGGACACCCGGCAGGGCTTTCCTGCGTTTGGGGGTGCTGCGCTACACTGTGCCCCGAGCGATCCATGGCGGTCAGCGAGCAACCAGGCACTGGAAAACGCCCCACGGAAGCAGCCGGGGTGCTCCGTCAAGTGGCCACTGCAATGGAGCTGCCCTTTGTGCTTCTGGGCTCCGTCCTCGCAGGCGGCCTGCTCGGCTATGCAGTGGACTACGGGTTGCACACTAGGCCATTTGGGCTTCTGATTGGCGGCGCACTCGGCTTTGCTGCTGGAATTCGCGAACTTCTGCGGCGTCTATCGAAGGATGTGCGCTAAGTGAGCCGCAACGCTGTGCCCCCCAGCCCGCCGGAGCGCCGGATCGAGTGGGGAACCGTCGCCCTCGGCGCCGCTGCCGCCTTGTGTATTGCCGCTCGTGGCTACGGACGCGCTGCTATCGGTGTGTCCGCTGGAGCGTTTCTCGCCTGGCTCAATTTTCGCTGGTTGCGGAGCGCCGTCTTGACGCTCGAAGCCCTCTCGAAAGCCCAGGCCGGTGCCGAAAAGCCGCGCGTGCCCAGCCAGGTTTACGTCCGTTTCTTCGGGGCTTTCGCATTGCTCCTCTCCGCGGTTTGTGCTAGTTTTTTCTACTCTTTGTTTCCCGCCGCCGCGGTGGTGGCGGGCCTTTTCACGCTGGTCGCTGCCGTTTTGCTGGAATGCATCTACCAGCTGGCCCGTGGTCATGCGCCGCGGGCGAAGTGAAGCCCGGGAGCGCTCGCTAGGTCGATGGAAGAACACCGGCTTTGGATTACTGAGGTCATCAATCGCATCCTGGGTCGCGCGGCTCTGGCCCTGCTCAACGCCTTCCACATCGCTCCCGCCGACCGCAATTTCCCGATTCCCAATCACATCGCCATGGAGCTCGTGATTCTGCTCCTCTCCCTTGTCTTTTTCCTTTGGTTTAAGCGCCGTATCTCCGTGGAACGTCCAGGAGCCACGCAACAGTGCATGGAAATGTTGCTGGTCAATCCCATGGGCGTCGGTGCCCGCGACCTGCTCAAGGAAATGGTCGGCCACCACTTCGAACGCTACCTGCCCATGATCGGCACCATCGGCATCTTCGTGCTCATCTGCAACCTCATCAGTCTTATCCCTGGCTTCATGTCGCCTACGGCCCAGGTCTCGGTGCCTTTTGGCTGCGCGCTCACTGTTTTCGTGTATTACAACTTCTGTGGCTTTCGCAAAAACGGCGTTGGCTACGCCAAGCACTTCCTCGGGCCCATTTTGCCCCTCGCCATCATCATGTTTCCTATCGAAGTCATCAGCAATTGCGCGCGCATGCTTTCCCTTACCGTCCGCCTGTGGGTCAACATGCTTGTAAGCGAACTCCTATACTCGATCTTCCTGACGCTCTTGCTCGGATTGTTCGTTTTTTCGAAAGGCGTCAGCGTATTTTTCTATCCGCTCGTGGTTTTGCCCCTGTTGGGACCGCTCGCCTTCATAGCCCTTCATATCTTTGTGGCGTTCCTGCAGGCGTTTGTTTTCACGCTGCTCCCCATCATTTATGTCAGCGGGGCTGTGGCGGAAGAGCACTGATTC
>JASHSV010000042.1 GCA_030038535.1 Candidatus Acidiferrales bacterium | reverse complement strand
ATTCGGGAGAGCAGTGCTTGGGATTGCAGGCGCGTATGTGCTGCGCGCCGGTGCTGAATCCGGAATTCTTGCGCCCCGGCTCTCGGTGAGTCTCGCGCTGGCCTATGCTGCAGGCTGGCTGGTGTGGTCGGCCCGACCCGAGAGGCGCGGCCAGTTGGACCGCTACATTTACGGAATCACTGCCGCGCTGATTCTTTCCACCATGCTTTGGGAAGTGACCGTGCGGTTCCGGACGCTGGAGCCGGCGGTGACCGCAGCGCTCGTTTCGTCGTTCGCGCTGCTGGCCATGGCGCTGGCGTGGCAGGCGAATGCATCCGCGATTGTCTGGGTGGGGATGCTGACCGCAGTCAGCACGGCAGTTGTGCTGCTGGTGGCGACGCGCGCGCTCGTGCCGTTTACATGGGCCGTCGTCGCGATGGCGGCGCTGGCGGAGACGGCGGCGTGCAAAGGCCGGTGGCGCGTGCTGCGCGCGATTGTTGCTGTAGCCACGGACATGACCGTGGCTATCTTGCTGCTCATCCTGGGGGACTCGAGTGCGATTCCAGAGGACTATCACGCCGCCGACCCGGGGGTGCTGATTGCGATCGTTGGCGCTTTCTTCTCTGTTTTTGTGGTGAGCATGGCAGCCCGGACGCTGGGCCAGCGGCTGCGGGTTACCGGCTTTGAGATTGTGCAATTCGCAGCCGCATTGCTGCTGGCGAGTTGGGGATTCTTGCGGATCGCGCACGGAGCAGGGGCGCTCGCGCTGGGGGTCTTTTGCCTGGCGGCAGGCGCCGCGTGCTATCTCGCGGCGTTTGCACGTCTCGCCCGGGACAACGAGCGCCGCAATTTCCATTTCTATGCCGCGTGCGGCGTGACGTTCGTGACGGCGGGCAGCTTTTTTGCAATATCGGGGACCGCGGTGGTGATCTGGTTGTGTGTTGCGGCATTGAGCGCAACCGGGCTGGGAGTCCGCATGAGGAGTCCCACACTCGATGTGCACGGCGTGGTGTATCTGGCCGGAGCCGCCAGCGCGTCGGGATTGCTGGCTTACTCCTGGAGCGCACTCGCGGGAAGCTATCCCCCCGCGCCCGGAGGACTCGTGATGGCGGCCGCCGCGACAGCAGTTCTTACGACGGCCTTGATGTCGCGCTACCGTGGCGAGCATGCGGCGGAGCGGTTGCTGCGGCTGCTGCCAGCAATTCTGGCCGTGTATGCCGTCGCGGCTCTGGCGGTGGCCGGGATCGTTGCGCTCGTGGCGCGCGGTGGAGTACCGGAGCTACCGACGTTAGCCGTGGTGCGCACGGTAGTGACGGGAGCAGCGGCGCTCGCGCTGGCATTTGCGGGGGCACGGTTCGAACAGCGCGAACTGGTGTGGATGGCGTACGCAGCGGCTCTGGTCGGAAGCCTGAAGCTGGTGGTTGAAGACCTGCGAATTGGCAGCACGGAATCTCTGGCCGCCTCGCTGCTGATTTACGGAGTGGTGCTGATTTTGATTCCACGCCTGGCGCGGCGCGGGGGGATCTGACAGCGGACGGAAGGCGGCGATCGGCAGCAGATGTTTCGCGAAGGAGGCGCACAGCAAAATGCCACAATGGTGCGACGACGTGCGTTATGCGATTCGGATACTGGCGCGCAGTCCCGGCTTTACGCTTGTGGCAGTGGTCACGCTCGCGCTCGCCATCGGGGCGAATACGGCGATCTTCAGCGCAGTCAATGCGCTGCTTTTGAACCCTTATCCCTTTCCGGATTCGGGCCGGCTGGTGATGCTCGATGCACGCCATGTGAGCGGGAAGAACAGCGCCACGGGGTACCGCGACTTCCTAGACTGGCAGGAGCAGAACAGCGTATTTGAAAACATGGCCATCGTGCCGTGGACCGGCACATACACCCTGACCGGGCACGGCGAGCCCCAGCGTCTCGTCGGCGGGGCGACAACGGCCGAATTTCTGAGCGTACTCCGAGTCCAGCCGGCGCAAGGCAGATTTTTCCTGCGTCAGGAGGACAAGCCCGGCGCGGCGCGCGTGGCTGTGTTGAGCTACACCGCGTGGCAGAAATACCTCGGCGGCGATACGGATGTTCTTGGGCGCGGGATCACGCTCGATGGAGAGCCGTTCAGCGTGATCGGCATCCTGCCGAAACAGTTCGTCTTTCCCGGGACGGAGACGTGCGATTTCTATACGGCCCTGCGTGAGAGCGCCTCGCTGAGCCGCCACCAGCACCAATATGAAGTGGTCGCGCGGATGAAGCCCGGCGTGACGCAGGCGCAGGCGCAAGCCAACATGACTGCCATCGCGGAACGCCTGGCACAGGACTTTCCGGACACCAACACGGGTTGGGGCGTAGCGGTCCTGTCTCTCCGGCAAGCGCTTGCGGATGAGGCTCGCAGGCCATCGCTATTGCTTTTTGCAATCGTGGTTTTCGTTTTGCTGCTGGCATGCGCGAACCTAGCCAGCCTGCTGCTGGCTCGCGCTGCGGGCAGAGCCAAGGAAATTGGCATCCGGGTCTCGCTGGGCGCGTCCCGGATGCGCGTCGTCCGGCAACTCTTGACGGAGTGCACCTTGCTGTCGTTCGCCGGCGGAACGGCCGGACTTATCTTCGCGAACTGGCTGATGGACATTCTGCGCCATGCGGCGCCCGCGGATTTGGGTCTGGGCTCCGCGCTACGGCTCGATTCCTCGGTGCTTGTGTTTACACTGGCGGTTTCACTGGCTACTGGGATCGTGTTCGGGCTGGCTCCTGCCTGGTATGGCTCCAGGACGGATCTCAACGCCGCGCTGAAGGGCGACGCCAGTGCCTGGAGCGGGGCGCGGTCTCGGAACCGCGTTCAGTCCTTCCTGGTCACAGGCCAGATCGCCTTCTCGGCCGTGCTTCTGACCGGAGCCGGCTTGCTGGTGCGGGACATGCAGGTCGTCTTACAAATGAAGACCGGGCTGCACGCCGAACATGTACTGACGTTTGCACTCGATTCTCGCGCAACGAAGTACGCCACAGCGCCACGCAGGGCCGAGTTGTACGCAGACATCCTGGCGCGTTTGCAACGGGTTCGGGGAGTCGAAGCGGCAGCCGCTGTGGGAACGCTTCCCATGACCGGAGAATTGACGGGAGGCGCATTTGAGATTGAGGGCCGTCCCAAGACTGCGGATTGGATGGACACCATGGTCCAGTACAACGCCGCGACCCCGGGCTATTTCCGTTCCCTGGGGATTCCAGTGCTGCGCGGGCGGGACTTCAACGAGCGCGACACGGCGGCGGCTATGCCCGTGGCGATCATCAACGACACCCTGGCCGCGCAATTCTTCTCCCACGACGATCCTATCGGGCGCAGATTCAAGGACGATTATGACGGGCAATGGCGGACGATCGTCGGAGTCGTGGGCTCGGTCAAGAATCAACAGCCGATGAAGGCGCCGGTCCCAGGCCTCTACGCTCCCCATGCGCAGAAAGCGTGGTCGTTGATGACGATTGTCGTCCGGACACAGGGCGACCCGGCCAAGCTGGCCGCTGCCGCGCGGAGCATCGTGCGCGCCGTGGATTCCGACCTGCTGGTCCTGCGGATGCGCACGATGGAGCAGGTGGTGGCGGATTCGATGTCTGAACCGGAGCTGCTTGCCTCGTTCGTCGCCGGTTTTGCTTCTTTTGCGCTGTTGCTCGCGGCCATCGGAATTTACGGGACGATGTCCTACTCGGTGAGCCAGCGAATACGTGAGATGGGCATGCGCATGGCGCTGGGGGCGACGCAAGACGATATCCTCAAATTGATGGTAGGCCGCGGCGCGGAGCTGGCAATCTCGGGCATTGCGCTTGGATTTCCCGTCGCGCTTGCCGCATCGCGGATGCTGGGGTCGCTACTCTACGGAATCAACCCTTGGGACGTCCCGGTTTACCTTGCTGTTCCGCTGGTGGTTCTTGCGGCGTCGTTTTTGGCCTGCTATTTCCCCGCGCGTCGCGCCATGCGGGTGGAACCACTGGATGCGTTGCGCTGCGAATAGCCTCGCCCCTACTAAACCCCGGGTCTTTTTGCTTACAGCGGCGCTCCTGGCACACGAATCGGCCTGCCCGGCGCCGAGCGGGTGAGGACAGAGCCGAATACCTGGACCGCAGGGATTGACAATTGAGGGCGCAGAACGCAGCATCGCGCAGCAGCGCGTTGCGAGGAGGAGAGTAATGTTCAAAGAGTTCAAAGAATTCGCAATGAAGGGAAGCGTGCTGGACATGGCGGTGGGCATCATCATCGGCGCCGCGTTCGGAAAGATCGTGTCGTCGTTCGTGGGGGACGTGCTGATGCCGCCGTTGGGACTGCTGATCGGGAAGGTGGACTTCAGCAACCTGTTTCTGAGCCTTTCGGGAAAATCGTTCGAGACGCTGGCGGCGGCGAAGGCAGCGGGAGCGCCGACGCTCAACTACGGCGTGTTCCTCGACGCGTGCATCAATTTTTTGATTGTGGCGTTCGCGATCTTCCTGCTGGTGAAGGCAGTGAACAAATTGAAGCGCGAGGAAAAAGCGCCGGAGGCGGCGACGACGAAGCCCTGCCCGCAGTGCCTGATGGACGTGCCGCTCGCGGCGAAGCGGTGCGGGCACTGCACGTCGCAGTTGAGCGCGGCGTAAGAGCGGCAGAGAAATTCGAGGATCAGGAAAGGCGAGAGGACACGCGCCCGAGACGGATGTCCTCTCGCACTCAAAGGGCTTCGCGCTGCAAGTCGAAGCGTCCGGAAGCAGGCTACTTCACGGGTTCGAGATTAATTTCGATTTCGGGCGGGCCGGGATTGTCTTTGGCGATTTCTTTGGCCACGATTTTGAGCTTGTTGGTCACGTTCTTTTCAATCAATCCGGCAATTTCGCGATCCCAGACGCCTTTGCCGTCGCTTGCCTCGATGTGGATGTGTATGGCGTGCTGGCCGACCTCAACCTGAATTTCCTTCTTCTCGAACTCGCGAACGGCGGTCGTGGCAAGGGTAAACTTGTTGCGCTTCTCCTCGAGCTTCCCTTGAAGAATCGGTTTACCGTCCACGTAGACCACGAGGGTGCCTTTCTTGAAGGGGAATTTGCAGTCAACATCGAGGTTTGAAAGCTGCGGGGGTGCGGAGTCGGCGGGAGCGGGTGCGGCGGGTGGAGGTACGGCGGAGGGAGCCGCAGACTTCTCTTCGACCGGCACCGGTGGGGGAGTGCTGGGCTGCGCCGCGGCGGAGGCCGGGGCTTTTGCCGGCGCGGAGTTGTCGCGCGTGCGCTTCCTGGGAGCGGCGGAAGCGGGCGCAGGTTCCGCGGCCGGTTTGGTTTCTTCTGCCACCTGCGCGGCAGGAGTGCCGGTGGGAGTTGCAGAGGTGGTATCCGCCGCAGTCGCTGCCGAGGCCGGCTGGGGCGGCGTCTCGACCGGAGCAGCAGTTGGAACGGAAGCGGGAGCCGGGTTCTGCTCGACCGCGGGATGCGTGCGAATCCAGAGGCCCACGGCGAGAACCAGAAGGAGCACGACACCGACACCGGCGAGGATCGGCCTGGGACTACTCTTGCGCGGCGAAGCGGCTTTCGCCCGGGAAGGATGGCGAGACCGGAATTGGTCGGTAGAGACGGCGCGCGTCTTGGCGTCGGGGTCGGCGAGAACGGGAGCCGCGCCGCCTGTCGACGCCAGTTCGGCACGCCGCGACGGCAATGGAAAAGGCTCGGTGCCTTCCGTCTTGGCAGTGATCCGAGCAGGCAAGGGACGCCCGGCCTTGACGGCTTCGAGATCGGCGGCCAAATCAGCGCAGTTGGTGTAGCGGTTCTCAGGATTCTTGGCCAAACAGCGGATGAGGATGGCGTCGAGGTCCTTGGGCAAATCCGTCTTGGCGACGCTGGGCAGAACGGGATTTTCGAAGGCGACCTGGAAGGACGTGATGGTGACAGTGTCGCCGGGAAAGGGTTTGTTGCCGGTGAACATCCAGTAAAGGACGGCGCCGAGCGAGAAGATGTCGCTGCGGCCGTCGATGGCGCCGCCGCGGAACTGTTCGGGCGACATGTAGGAGGGTGTGCCGAGGGACATGCCCTCCTGGGTGAGTTCGGTTCCTTCCATGCGCGCGATGCCGAAATCGGCAATCTTGGCGTGTCCGTCGGGAGTGACGATGATGTTCGGCGGCTTGATGTCGCGGTGGATCACGCCGTTGCGGTGGGCATAGTCGAGCGCCTGAGCCACCTGGATGCCGATGTCGAGCAGCAGCTCGAGGGGAAGCTGGACGGTGGGCCCGAGGAGCAGATTGAGCGGGCGGCCCTCGACAAACTCCTGAACGATGTAGGGCTGGCCGTACTGGTCTTCGGCAATGTCGTGGATGGCAACGATGCCGGGATGGGAAAGGCGTCCGGCAGCCTGCGCCTCGCGATTGAACCGCTGCTTGAACTTGGCGATGTCTTGCGGTGAGGCGTTGGTGGTGAGGATCATCTTGATGGCCACGATGCGGCCGATCTGGGTGTCGCGGGCGCGAAAGACCACGCCCATGGCGCCGCGGCCCAGCTCGTCGATGACCTCGTAGCGGCCGATGTTCTGCATCGCTCCCGCTCCCCGAAAAAGCGCAAAATACTGTATCACCGAGCGGAGCCAAAGGGGCAGAGCGCGCACAGGCCGAACGCGCGGACGGAGACACCGCCTCGGGCGAGCAGGGAGGCCGGGCGCTACCGCGCGGGGCTGGGGTATGCTAGGCTGGATGGGCAAAGCAGGTCTTTCACTTCGGAAATCTTCGATTTGAGGCGCAACCATGTCTGGGCATTCGAAATGGGCAACCATCAAGCACAAGAAGGCCGCGACCGACGCGAAGCGCGGCCGGATGTTTACCCGGTTCATCCGTGAAATCACGATCGCGGCGAGGCAGGGTGGAGGCGATCCGGACACGAACCCGCGGCTGAGGACAGCGATCGCGGCGGCGAAAAACGAGAACATGCCCAGCGACAACATCGAGCGCGCCATTCTGCGTGGAACGGGGCAGCTCGAGGGCGAGACCTATGAGGAAGTGACGTTCGAGGGGTACGGTCCCGGGGGCGTGGGGATGCTGGTACAGGCGGTGACGGCGAACCGGAACCGCGCGGTGGGTGAAATTCGGCACTTGATGAGCAAGAACGGCGGAAACCTGGCGGAAACGGGCAGCGTGGGCTGGCAGTTCCACCGCAAGGGGGACATTTCCGTGCCGAAGGAAGCGGCCAGCGAAGACAAGTTGATGGGCATCGTCCTGGACGCGGGAGCGGAAGATTTGAGGGACGACGGCTCGTCGTGGGAAATCATCACGCCCTCGGAAGCGTTTGAGGCCGTGCGCGACGCGCTGGTGAAAGCGGGAATCAAGCCGGCTTCGGCGGAGATTTCCATGGTTCCGCAGAACTACGTGAAGCTTTCGGGCACGCAAGCGCAGCAGATGCTGCGGCTGATGGAAGCCCTGGAAGAGCACGACGACGTGCAGCACGTGTATTCCAACTTCGACGTGGACGAAAAAGAGATTCAGGCCGTAGTCGGCGCCAACTGAAACGACGCACCGCGCAACACAAGCCCGGCAAACAGGGACTTGAAAACGGGAGATCGTGCCAAGACGGGGCACGACGCTGTCGTGCCCCTACGACACACCGGCGGCGGCGTGCGCTTTGCCCAAATCCTGTCGCGCAGTACACTCCACGCATGGCGGGCGAGGCGCGGGTGCGGGTGCTGGGGATTGATCCGGCGGCGGCGGGCGCCACCGGATACGCCGTGATAGAAACGGACGGGCGCTCATGCCGGGTGCTGCACTACGGCGCGGCCCGGCCGCCACGCTCCGCGAACCCGGCCGCACGGCTCGAAGCTATCCATCGTCTGGTGGCCGGCCTTCTGAATGATTATTCGCCCGGCGCGGTGGCGGTGGAAGCGCCGTTTGCGGCGCTGAACGTGAGGTCGGCGATGGTGCTGGCGGAAGTGCGGGGCGTGGTGCTGCTGGCCGCGGCACAGGGCCGCGTGCCGGTGGAGAGCTATTCGCCGCGGGAGATTAAAGCGAGCGTGGCGGGCTACGGGCAGGCTACGAAGGAGCAGGTGCAAGTGATGGTGCGCTCGGAACTGCGGCTGGCCGAGCTGCCCGAGCCCCACGATGCCGCCGACGCCTTGGCCGTGGCGCTCTGCCACATTCACAGCCGGCAGGCACAGATGCGCATGGCCATGGCAATAGGTTCCGATGCCGCGCCGCGGCGGGGCGCCCGCCCGGTTTGGCGGGCGAAGGAACAGAACGGGAACGGCCGCGGGCGCGGTGATTGAGCGGATATCCCGCACGAGCGCATCCACGAAAACAAGCTGGACCTCAAGCGGCACGGTGGTGACGAGAGGCATGGATTCAGGGACTAAAACCGGGGTTCGCAGGCCTTCGGCGCTCGAGCTTTCCGCCAGGAACCTGCGGGCGCAAACTCTAAGGAAGCCGCGCCGGTTACGCATCGCGATCCTGGCGCTTTCCGCGCTGGCTGTGGGGAACGGGAGAGGCGCGCAGGGACAAACGCACGGCGCGAGCGCGGGCCACGCCGTGGTGGTATTCCGAAAAATATTCAAATCCAGTTCGCCGGAGTTTACGGAAATCCGCGTCCCGGAGACGGGACCGGGCAGTTGCGAACTGCGCGGGCTGGAAGAGGACCCCAACCCGGAGCCGGTGGACATTGGAGCGGCGCTGCGCGGGAAGATTTTCTCGCTGGCGGGGGACTTGGACGATTTTCGCGGCATCTCGTTGGACGTGAAGCGGCGGATCGCGAACCTGGGCGAGAAGACGTTTCGCTACGAAAAGGGCGGCGAGGCCAACGAGGTGAAATTCAATTACACAATCAACGCCAAAGCCAGCCAACTGCTGCAAATCTTTGAAGCCATCGCGCGGGAGCAGGAGGATTTTGAAGTGCTCGCGCGGCGGATGAAGTACGACCGGCTGGGCGTGAACGAAGTGCTGGTGCAGGTGGATCAGGACGTGCGCCACCAGGCCGTGGCGCAGCCGGAACGGTTCCTGCCGCTGCTCGAACAGATTGCCGGTGACTCGCGGTATCTGGACATGGCGCGGCAGCGGAGTCGCGCACTCGCGGATTTTATCCGCGGAGGCGGAAAATAGAATTGCAGGCGGAAAATGCCGGGACGCGATCAGAATGCTGGATAAAATGGGGCGGCTGGGCGCGCGAGTCAATAATGGAGGAGGAATGCGCAGCCGGGATCGGGAGGCTGCGCCGCGGCGCTTGACGCGTGGCCCGCTAAGGAGCAGCATGGCACGATAGGCAGCCGTGCCGGCCCGCCGTGGCCGTCTTTGCGGCGTTCGAGTTGTTCTGGGAGGTGGCTATGTCCCGCCGGGCGATTTCCTTCCCCACGTTCTTGTCCGCGATTGCCTGCCTGATTCTGCTGCCTGCCGCGCGCGCGGGCGAGGTGAGCCACGCGCGAATCGTCCGGCTCAGCTACTCACTAGGGGACGTGCGGATGAGTGCGGACGGGACGGCGGACTGGCGCAAGGCGATTGCGAACACCCCGCTGCGCGAAGGAAACAGCCTGGCGACCGGCGACGGGCGGGCGGAGGTGGAATTCGAAACCGGCGCGATGGCCTGGATCTCGTCTAGCACCGTGCTCGAATTCCCGCAGCTCGCGCTAGAGGATGGAGCGAAACTCACGCAGCTCGCCGTGAAGCAGGGCACAGCGACTTTCTACGTGGAGCCGGGACGGCACGATTCGTTTACAGTCGAGGCCGGCCGGTTGGAAATTGAGGCGGCCGAAAATGCCCGCTTCCGTGTGGACGCGTTCGAGGACGGCGCGGCGGTAAGCGTGCTTCAGGGGTCTGTGAGCGTAGCAGCGAACGGTGCCACGCAGCGCCTGAGCAAACATTCGACGCTGGCGCTGCGCGCCGACGCTTCGGGCAGCGGAGTGATGAGCTCCAGTCCGCGGAATGACGCCTGGGACCGCTGGGTCTCCGACCGGTTCACATCTGTGGAGGATGCGCAGGTGAATTCGACGGATTTCCTGAACGCGCCCGTCGGCTACGGAATGGCGGACCTCAGCTTTTACGGCGGATGGGTGAATGTGCCGGGGTTCGGGATGGGCTGGCAGCCGTTTGGGGTGGGGCCCGGATGGTCACCCTTCTATGACGGCTACTGGGATAGCTTCGGGCTACTGGGCGGACCCACGTGGATCAGCTACGAGCCGTGGGGCTGGCTGCCGTATCACTACGGCGGATGGGTGTTTTCGCCGATTTACGGCTGGGTGTGGGCACCGGGGGGGTTTGGTGCATGGAGTCCCGCGACGGTGTTCTGGGCGACAACGCCGACCGGGATTGGGTGGGTTGCGCGCGCGCCAAGTGAAACCCTGAAGGGCACGGCGGTGAATCAGGCGCAGGGCGTGGTGACGAACACGCCGGCGGGGGTGCTGGCGGGATCACGCAACTCTATCTTGCGCGGAACGGATTTGCGGAAAGTGAAGATGATCGGCGAGTGGAAGGCCGAAGGCGAGCTGGGCCGAATCGCACAGCCGGCGCAGGCCCGGCCGGCGGCGCAGACGACGGCCAAGGCAGTGGCGAATACCATCCAGAGGGCGCCCCGGATGCCACAGAGCGGCGCGCCGCGAATTGCCAGCGCGGGAATGTTTTCGGGCCGTGTGCAAGTTTACGAGCGGCCGGTTTCGCCGGGACATCCAGGGTCGAGCGCTGGTTCCCAGGGGAATCAGGACCCTGCGGCATTCCCGTCGGGGCCGGCTGCGGCGACGCACGGCGACGCCAGTCAGTCGCGCGGAACGAGCGCCAGCAGCAGCGGCAGTGATAGCCGCGGAAAACCGTAGGACAGGGCTCCGCCACAATCATTCGCAAGGACGACTCTCGGGCGCGCCAGCGGCGGGAGTATGAGCACAGGGAACCCTGGGACTCCGCCGGGAACATCCAGCGTCAACGTTTCCGCGTCCACGAGCGGGGGCAGCATCAATCACGGAGTCATGCTGACGGTTATCGTGACGCCGTGAGTGCGGGGCCCTCCTGCGCGACGACGCCGCTTCGGCGAGCAAGCAGGCGCTACAAAACGGCGATGCCGGCATAGCCGACGCACCAACTGGTGTCGCCGCTCACGTCGGCGGAAGTGGCGTAGCGGATGAGCTCGGCGCGTGTGGCGCCGAGTTGCTTGGCGGCAACAAGCATCGCGGTGGCCGGGCCGTAACCGCACATGGTGATGTTTTCCCGCCGGACAACGTCGTATAGGCCGCGAGGGTCGAGAGCGAGAATGCGATCGATGGCGCGCGCGTCTTTGCTGCGCGTGATTTCGTCGCTTTCGTAGTGGTTCATGTCGGAGCTGGCCACGAGGAGCACGGGCTCCTTCTGCGCGGCAACCACGGTGGCAACGGCGCGGCCTAAATCTTCGAAGGCCTGGAAGCGATCCGTGCCCAGGGCGATGGGAACAAACCGGAAATCGGGCGTCAACTGCTGCAGGAACGGCAACTGGACTTCGATCGCGTGCTCGGCGGCGTGGGCCACTTCGTCTTCGCGAAGCAATGGACAGGCGCGGGCCAAGGCATGGGCGAGCGGGGCATCGATCGAGGAGTCGCCGAGCGGAGTGCGCCAGGCACCTTCGGAAAGAATGGCGAGCGGCGCGCCCTGAGGATAGTGGCGGGGGCAGAGGATGATGTAACGGCGCGGCAGTGCGAGGCGCACGAGCACCGCGCCGGCCACGGCGCCGGAATACATGTAGCCGGCATGAGGCAGGATGCAGGCGATGGCGTGGAGCGGAGCCGCCGGCGCGGCGTCCTTTTCCGGGGCGAGAAACTTGCGCACGTCGCGTTCGAGCTGCGCGGGGCTGGAGGGATAAAAGCGTCCGGCGACGGCGGGTTCACGGATCATGGAGCGTTCGGCTGGCGGCCAAAGGGCGCCGGCGGGGCCGGGAAGAAAAAAGAGGTCAACGCAACGTGGCGCGCTTCCCTTTGACTCTCACTGCCACGGTGGAACCGGATTTGCAGTAAACCGTAATCGTGTCGCCGGGCTGGAAGCCACCCGTGCCGAGCATGTCGGCCACCTTGTTGTGCAGTTCGGTGGAGTACTGGAAATTCCAGACCATCCGTTGATTGTCCGTACTCT
>JASHSV010000041.1 GCA_030038535.1 Candidatus Acidiferrales bacterium | reverse complement strand
TCAAAATCCTCGACTTTGGTCTCGCCAAACTCTCTCCCGAGGTGGAATCCCGCCACTTCCCCGGTGCCGGACCGGCAACCGAATATGGCGCCACCATTGGCACGGTCGGCTACATGTCTCCCGAGCAGGTGCGCGGCGAACCCTCCGACCATCGCGCCGACATTTTCAGTTTCGGAGCCATTCTCTACGAAATGCTCTCGGGGAATCCCGCCTTCAGCGCGCCCACCGGCGCCGAGAGCATGGTGAAAATCCTCAAGGAAGAGCCGCCTCCTATTCCCCTCCCCCCTGCGCTCGAACAGGTTCTGCACCACTGCCTCGAGAAAAATCCTGAGGATCGCTTTTATTCCGCGCGCGACCTTGGCTTCGCTCTCCAGGCCTTTTCCGCCTCGGAGATTTCCTCTGCACACGCGATTCCGTCCGAGGCCATCGCGGCCCGCAAGCGCATCCTCTGGTTGCGCACCGCTGCGATTGTCGCCGCCATTCTCGCCCTCGGCCTCGTCGCCGGGCATTTTGTTTGGCGGCCGGCTGCCCGCGGCCTTCCCGTCTATCAGCAAGTCACCTTTCGCCGCGGAAACGTGAACTACGCGCGCTTCGCCCCCAACGGTCGTGCCGTCCTCTATAGCGCCAACTGGGAAGGTGAGCCCGTGGGCATTTATGACGTGGAGCCCGAATATCCCGGATCACGTCCGGTCGGCGAGCCCGAAGCTCTCCTGGTTTCCCTTACCCCATCCGGCGAGCTCGGCATCCTGCACCATGCAAAGTATCTTCACCATCGCGAATGGGTCGGAACCCTCGCCAGCATGCCGATTGCGGGCGGCGCTCCCCGTGACATCCTCGAAAACGTCGAGGGCGCCGATTGGGATCCCACCGCCACCTCCCCCGAGCGCATCGCCGTCGTGCGCAAAGACGATCCCAGCGGCAAAATGCGCATCGAATACCCCATCGGCAAAGTCATCTACGAGACGCCCGGCTGGATCAGCCACATTCGCGTCTCACCCAAAGGCGGCCGCGTCGCCTTTCTTGACCATCCCGTTTTGAACGATAGCCTCGGCTCCGTCATGACCGTGGATTTGAACGGCAATCGGAAAATTCTCTCCAAGGACTGGGGCGCCGAAGCAGGGCTGGCCTGGTCCCCCGATGGCAACGAAGTGTACTTTTCCGCCGCGCGCGCCGGTTCCACGCTCTCCATCTATGCCGTCACTCTCGATGGCCGCGTTCGTGAGGTGCTCAGTGCCGCCGGACGCCTCATCCTCCACGATATTTCCCCCGACGGCAGGCTGCTTGTCGCTCCCGAATCCGTGCGCAGCCTTTTGATCGCCACCGTCGCTGGTGCGAAGTCGGATCGCGAGCTCTCCTGGCTGGATCACTCCTTCCGCCCGCACATCTCTGCCGACGGCTCCGACCTGTTGTTCACTGAGGGTGCGAGCGCCGCCGGGCCGCACTACGCCGTCTGCCTCCGCAAAACGGATGGCTCTCCCGTGGTCCGTCTCGGCGATGGTTCAGGCATGGGACTCTCTCCCGACGGCAAATGGGTGCTCGCCATGGTGGCTTCCACTCCCTCCGAGTTGATGCTTTTACCCACCGGCGCCGGACAGTCGAAAACTCTTCCCGGCGGCGACTCGTTCGAAGCGTACGGCACCGGCTCCTGGCTCCCCGACGGAAAACGCATCCTCTTCACCGCGAACTTGCCGGGCCAGCGCCAGCGTGCCTATATCCAGGATGTTCCCGATGGCTTTCCCAAACCCGCCCTTCGCCCCGGCCTTCTCCCCCAGCCGGACACTATTTCGCCCGACTCGCGCCTGGTGGTCTGCCGCCGCGAAGACGGCACCTTCCTGCTTTGTCCTCTCGATGGAGGCGAACCGCAACCCATTCGCGGCATTATCGAAACGGAGGAACCCGTCGGCTGGACCGCAGACGGCCGCGGCCTCTACGTCGCGGATTTAAGCGACTTGCCCCTGGCGCTTTGCAAATTGGATCCCTTCACCGGAAAGCGCGAACACTGGCGCGACGTTGCCCCGGCCGACACCACCGGCCTCTCCAATGCCTCCGGCATCAGCATCACCCCCGATGGCCGCTCCTACGCCACTACCTATGTCCGGGTGCTCAACGAGCTATACACCGTGCAGGTCACCAACTGACGAATGCCATCCCGAATCCGCCTGGGCGGATGAGGGATCTGCTTCACGCCTGTTGCAGGCCGTTCTCCAGCGAAGCCAGCCGGGCCGGTCAGATTCTACTTGCCCAACGCGTCCGCCCCCGCTTTTGCGCACTGCCCATCCTGCGCGCTCGCTCCGCCGGACACCCCGATTGCGCCCACAATTTTTCCGTCAATGATCAGCGGAATCCCGCCCTCGAGCGGCGTCGCTTCCCTGAGCCCCAGGAACCGCAGGTTCTCCCCGCCGGCGGCGATCGCATCCTGAATCGCCTTTGTGGGCCGCTTGAACCTCGCGGCGGTGCGAGCCTTCTCGATGGCCACTTCGGCACTGCCGTTCTGCGTGTTGTCCATTTTCTCGTAATAGATCAGCGTGCCGGCGGGATCCACTATGGCCACCGCCATGAACCAGTGGTTCTTTGCCGCCTCAGCCACCGCCGGTGCGGCGGCCTTCTTCGCGTCCTCCAGGCTGATCGGGGCGCCATACGGATTCGGCATTTGCGCCCGCGCGCCGCTCACGCACAGCGCCAGCGCTACAGCGATGGCCAGCAATACCGCAGTTCGTAGTCTCATTCGGGAATCTCCTCTCCTGAAAATTTCCGTGCTTTGTGCAATGGATTCGCCAACGGCCGGATACGGCGACGCGGATTATCATCCTCGTCCCACAGAATCGCAAGCCGTTCAGAGGGAAAGCGTGGCTAGCAGTATGGCGGGATCATCCGACGCTGAGATCTGGAACCCGGCCTTGCGCAACAGCCTCTGCATTTCCATGTTTTCCTGAAGCATGTACGCCACCAGCGAGCCGAGCCGCTCATCGCCGGCGATCTGGACCAGGCGCCGGACGATCTCAATTCCGATGCCCTGCCGTTGCACCTGGTCGCGCACAATCAGCGCCACTTCGGCCGAATTTGTGCCGTGCAATTTGCTCATCCTGCCGATTCCCAGAATTTCATGCTTGCCGCTGGCCTCATCCTTCCGCTCCGCCACCAGCGCCATCTCCCGGTCGTAGTCCAGGAAACACATGCGAATCAAGCGCTCATGCGCCACCCGCTGGTCGAGCTTCGACGCGTGAAAATACCGGAAATAGACGCTCCGCTCGGATACTGCCTTGTGAAAATCCGGCATCAGCGTCTCGTCCTCCGGCCGGATGGGACGTATTACCACGGGCGTGCCGTTCTTGGTCACCCACGGCGAAACGTACTGGATCGGATAGGGCCGGATGGCCGGCTTTGGCAGCTCCGCGTCTGCCACTCCTTTGGGGTGCAGCACGAACCGCGCATCGAGCGCCACGATCGCGTCCGGTCCTGCAATCAGCGGGTTCACGTCCGACTCGAGGATCACCGGATTCTCTACGATCAGCCGTGCAAAACGGACCAGCGCCAGCTCCAGAGCCTCTAGATTCACCGGCCGCCGCCCGCGCACTCCGCGGAACGCGCGGTATATCTTCGTCTGCTCCATCATTCGCTGCGCCAGCGTCGAGTTGAGCGGCGGCAGCGCCAGCGCCCGGTCGCGGTACACCTCCACGAACTCGCCACCGGATCCGAACACGATCACGGGGCCGAATTGCGCGTCCGTCGCGCTTCCCAGAATCAGCTCGTAGCCGGACGCGCGCGACATCGGCTGCACCGTAACGCCCAGAAAATGGCCTTTACCCGCGCGCGCCTCGACCGAAGCTTGGATCTCCGCGAACGCATTGCGCACGGCCTCCGCATCAGCCAGGTTCAGCTTCACCCCGCCGACGTCCGTCTTATGCGTCACCGTTTCCGAGTGCAGCTTCACCACCGCGGGATACCCGATTTGCCCTGCCGCCTCCGCCGCCTCGTTCGCGTTCCGCGCGATCCGCGTCTCGACCGTCGAAATTCCGTAGAGCGCGAGCAATTGTTTCGACTCATATTCGGTCAGCAATGTCCGTCCATTCGCGCGCGCCGTCGAAAGCATGGCCTGAGCCTTCGCGCGTTCGCCGACGACTTTCTCCGGATCTTCTGCCACCGCCGGCGTCTCGTAAATCCCGCGCAGGTTGTACGTGTATCGCCACATCAGCTCGAACACGCGGGCGGCCGTATCCGGGTACGCGAATGTGGGGATGCCCGCAGCATTCAGCGCCGCGATCCCCGGCGACACGTCCTTGCCGCCCATCCAGCTCGCCAGCAGCGGCTTGCTGCTGCGCTTCGCGTGATGAGTCACTCGTTCGGCAATCTCCGTTGGGTCGGTCATCCCCTGAGGAGTCAGCGTCACGAGCAGACCGTCGCTGGTCGTGTCGGAAAGCACAATCTCCAGCGCGCGCTCGTATCGCGCCGCATCCGCGTCGCCGAGCACGTCCACCGGATTTCCGTGGCTCCAGTGCGCTGGCAGGAAGGCGCTCAGCGCCTCCAGTGTTTGTGGAGTCAGCGAAGCCAGTTCACCGGCGCTAGCGATCACCGCGTCTGTGGCCAGGACTCCGGGGCCGCCAGCGTTGGTCAGAATCGCGAGCTTGGGTCCCTGTGGTCGTGGCTGTTTGCTCAGCGCTTCCGCCAGATGGAACAAATCCGAAATGGCGCCCACGCGCAGCACGCCCACGCGCCGGAAGGCGGCTTCCAGCACGTCGTCGCTCCCCGTGAGCGCTCCGGTGTGCGATGCCGCCGCTTTGGAAGCGGCTTCCGAACGCCCCGCCTTCAGCACGATCACCGGTTTATTCAGCGACACCTCGCGCGCGGCGGAAAGAAATGAGCGCGCCTCCCCCACCGACTCCATGTAAATCAGAATGCTTTTCGTGTGCGGGTCGTCGCCGAAATAATCGATGAGGTCGCCCCACCCAATATCCAGCATCGAGCCCGTGGAAACAAAAGTGCTGAATCCCACTTCTTCTACGAAGCTCCAGCCCAGGATCGCCGTCAGGAGCGCGCCGCTCTGGCTCAGAAACGCCACGTTGCCCGGCCTCGCCATCGCCTGCGCGAACGTCGCATTCATGCCGATGTGCGGCATCATCACGCCCAGGCAGTTCGGGCCAATCACGCGCATCCGGCTGCCGCGTATTCGCTCAGCCACCTGCCGTTCGAGCTCCTGGCCTGCCGGGCCGAGTTCCTTGAACCCCGCGGAAATCACTATCGCCGCTTTGACCCCGGCCGCCACGCACTCTCCCACGACGCCAGGAACCGATGCGGCAGGGGTCACGATGACTGCCAGATCGACCGGCTCGGGAATCTTCGCCACCGAAGGCGCGCACGGAATGCCAAGAATCTCCTGCCTCTGCGGATTTACGGGCCAGACTTTCCCTTTGAATGCGGGATTGGACAGATTGCTTAAGACCGTGCGCCCCACCGTGCCTTCGCGCGGCGTAGCTCCGATCACGGCGATCCGGTGAGGCTTGAAGAGCGCGTCGAGGGGATGGCCTTCCGACTGCAACACGTCGCGCGCGGCGCCCTGGGCCTGCGGCAGAGTGCTGGCTTCGCTCACGAAGCCACTATCGGCAAAATCACTCCGGGAATCAATAGGGGCTTGTACTCTCTCCGGACTCACGCGCGAACGGTGAGCACTGGGCATGGGGCGCTCGCCACGATCTGATATGCCACTGAGCGGCTGAGACGTGCGGCCAGATGCAGCCGGCCAGCCGCGCTCCGCACGCCCAGAACGATCAGATCCGCGTTGCGTCCCTTCGCTTCCACCAGAATCCGCTCCGCTGGAGCGCCATACTGCACCACTGGCTCAGGCCGGCACCACAGTTCCGCGTCCCCGGGCACCAACTCCAGCAGTGTGTGCATCGCGTCCGCGATCGACATTCCCTGCCTGCTGCGAGTGGGTGGGGTGTGGCCGCCGTTCAGTACGTGCATCAGAATGAGCTGCGCCTGATTCTCCTGGGCCAGGGAAACTGCATACGGTGCTGCCGCCGTCGATTCCGTGGTGAAGTCCGTGGCATACAGCACTCGATGGAAACGCGCCACTCCATGCAGCCGCCCGCGCGCGTAAGGACCTATGGTCAGCACCGGCACCGGCGATTTCCGGAATACCTCCTCCGCAACGGAGCCGAGCATCACCTTCTGCGCGCCCGTCCGGCCATGCGTTCCCAGGACGATCATGTCGGCCTGCGTTGAAGCGATGGCCTCGGCCACCGCCTTCCACATCTCTTCCGCGCGCACGATGTTTCCTTCGTGCGTCAGGCCGGCGAGCTGCGACTCCGTGCGCTGCATTTCCGCCACCGCGCACTCCTCCTGCGATTCCAGGGCAGCCACCGTCGCCTCCGGCGACGAGTAGGCGAACGCTTGCGGCATCAGCACGTGCAGGGCATGAACACCGCAGGCGTACTCGCGCGCAATGGCTATGGCAAACGGCAGGGCGGCTTCCGACGGCTCCGAGAAATCCGTCAAGAAGAGGATGTTTCTCAGATGGATTCTCTGACCGGTTTGTTTCGCACTCGTGGCGTTTGCTGCCAAGGCGGGACCGGGCAGTCCGCGGGAATCGGTTGCCTCCGGCCGGGGGATCGCGGGGTCGTTCGGTACAACCCTTTCGATGGGCATGCTCTGCCTCCCCTCACTGGCACACAGTGCGCTCAGGCTGGTGTTTCCGCTGTGACTGCTGGCACGCCGCCGGGTGACAATTGTCACCAAGGGGGTCCTTTGAGGCGTTCGATCGCCCACGCAGCGAAGGGAAACCAGACATGGCGGTCGGCGTTTTCGAGTCTCTAGTTTGTCCGCTGCTGCGACGGGGATTCCCGAAATCGGGCACTGCCTTCGCCGATGTCTCGATTCACTGAGTTAACTGCTTTGGGCGCAATGCATTACGGTGACACTGCTGGCATTCCGCTTGCCCCCAGCCTCGCAAACCGGACGAGGAGGGAAGCCATGACTGCTCTGTGGCAAGACGTGCGCTTCGCGCTGCGCACGCTGGCGAAGAACCCCGCATTTACAGCCATCGCGATCTTGACGCTGGCCCTGGGCATCGGCGCTAACTCCGCCATCTTCAGCGTGGTTCATGCCGTTCTGCTTCGTCCGCTTCCCTATGCCGATCCGGACCGCCTATTCATCCTTCGGGAGACGACACTGCAGGGCGACTTTTCCGTTTCCTATGCCAACTTTGTGGACTGGCGCGAGCAGAGCCGCACGTTTTCTAGCATGGCGGCTGCGCGGGGCGACAGTTTCAATCTGACCGGCGCAGGCGAGCCCGAGCGCCTGCCGGGCCGGATGGTCTCTGCGGGCTGGCTGGAGACTCTGGGCATTCATCCGGCAATGGGACGCCCCATCGCGCCGCAGGAGGACGTGCAGGGCGCCAGCCCGGTGGTGATGATCAGCAATTCACTGTGGCAGAGGCGGTTTGGGAGTGATCCCGAGATGGTCGGGAAATCCATCGTCCTGAACGGCGTCGGCCACACGGTGATCGCCGTTCTTCCCCGGAACTTCGAGCATCACTCCTTCTCGCCGGTGGACGTGTTCGTCCCGATGGGCGCCGAGCTCGAGAACCGCGTCCGTGAGAATCATCCCGGAATTGCGGTGCTCGCTCGCCTGGGGAACGGCACAACCGAGGCACAGGCGCGGGCGGAAATGGCCACGATCTCCGCGGCGCTCGAAAAGAAATACCCAGATTCCAATCGCGGCCACGGTGTGCGCATAGTCACGCTGCGCCACTACGCCTTCGGCGATGTGCAGCCGATTCTCGTCGTGCTGCTCTCCGCCGTGGGTGCGGTGCTCCTGATCGCCTGCGGGAACGTATCCAACCTCCTCTTGGCCCGGGCCAGTGCGCGGCAGAGGGAACTCAACATCCGCCGGGCCCTGGGCGCGAGCCGCGGGCGACTGGTGCGGCAGCTCTTGACGGAAAGCGTTCTGCTCTCGCTCGCGGGAGGGGCGCTCGGGCTGGTGGTGGCG
>JASHSV010000040.1 GCA_030038535.1 Candidatus Acidiferrales bacterium | reverse complement strand
CACGGCCAGAACGATCATGCAACGCTGGTGACGCAGATTCAGGACGGGCAATACAAGGTGGTGTGGCCGCAGGACGTCGCGGAGACGAAGCCAATAGTGCCCACGCCGCCGTGGAACGAGCGCCACAAGTAGAACCAGCGTCAGAGCCGAGTGATTTCCATGGGCGCAGCGTGATTTCCCGGGCGGGCTAGAGCATGGACGCATTCACAACCCTGCAGGCGGTGGTCAACGGCGTGCTGACCGGCGCGCTCTACGCGCTTGTGGGAATGGGAATGGCGCTGATTTTCGGGGTGATGCGCATCGTGAACTTCGCGCACGGCACCTTCATGATGCTGGGGATGTACGCGACGTACGTGCTGTTCCTCCACGGGCATTTGATTCCCTACTACAGCTTTCCGCTGGTGGCGCTGGGGATGTACGGGCTCGGGTATTTGATTTACATGGGGCTGCTGCGGCCGATCCACGGGCAGTCGGACTTCATGCAAATCCTGCTGACACTGGGGGTTGGGCTGGCGATTACGGACGCGATTCAACTCGTGTTCGGAGCGGACTATCACCAGATCAATTTCCCATTGCTGGAAAAAAACCTGCACCTGGGAAGCCGCATCACGGTGAATGCGCCGTGGCTGGTGTCGTTTGGAATCGCGCTGGTCGCGGGAGCGGGCCTCTACTTTTTTGTGATGCACACGATGATGGGGCGGGCGGCGCGGGCCATCGCGCAGAACCGTTATGCGGCGCCGCTGATGGGGATTCATCTGCACCGGGTGCAGGCGTTCTGGTTTGGGCTGGGCGTAGCCGCGGCGGCGGTGGCGGGGAGCCTGCTGCTGCCGGTGTTCTACCTCTATCCGGGAGTGGGCGACCAGTTCACGCTGAAGGCGTTTGTGATGGTGGTGCTGGGCGGCATGGAATCCATCGTCGGCGCGGCGACGGCGGGCTTGCTGCTCGGTGTGGTGGAGAATCTGACCAGCCTGTACTGGGGCAATGAGTGGGCGCTTGCGGTGGACTTTGTCATTTTTCTGCTCGTGCTTTCGCTGCGGCCCAGCGGAATCTTCGGGAGACAGAAGGCATGAGGCGCTGGCAATTGGCGCTGGCGGCGGCCGGATTCATGCTGTCGCTCCTGCTGCCGCTGGTGGTGCGCAGCGACTACCACTTGCAGGTGCTCTTCCGGATTTATCTGTTCGCCGCGCTGGGACTGGCCTGGAACCTGGTCGGCGGCTATGCGGGGCAGCTCTCGCTGGGGCACGCGGCGTACTTTGGCGCGGGAGCGTACGGGCTGGCGCTGTTCACGCGGGCGGGAGTGCCGTTGTGGGCGGCCCTGGTGATGCTGATGGGACTGGCGATGCTGTTCGCGCTACTGATTGGCGGAGTTTCGTTCCGGCTGCGCGGACCCTATTTCGCGCTGGCGACCATTGCGTTCGCGGAAGTGCTGCACGCGGCGGCGAAAAACCTGCCGAGCGTGACGGGAGGAGACGTGGGAGTACCTGTGCCGGCCCTGTTCCACACGAACGTGAACCGGTCGTTCTATTTATGCGCCGTGCTGCTGACTGCCGCGGCGACGGCGGCGACTGTGGTGATCTCGCGGTCGCGGTTCGGGTACTACCTGATGGCGATCCGCGAGGACCAGGACACGGCGCTCTCCGTGGGAGTGAACGCGGCGCGGACGAAGCTCTACGCGTTGCTGGTGAGCGCCGCGTTTACGGCGCTGGCTGGGGCGCTCTACGGGAGCCTGTTCCTGTTTATCGTGCCAGACCAGGTCCTTTCCATCGATATCTCGAACGAGATCGCGATCGTGGCGATGTTGGGAGGGGCGGGAACACTGGCGGGGCCTATGGTGGGAGCGGTGGTGCTGGAATCGGCGTCTGAAATCTTCAAAACAATATTTCAAGAGGCGCACCTGCTGATTTACGGGTTGCTGCTGATTATAGTCGTGCTTTTCCTGCCGGAGGGCATCATGGGCGGAATTGAGGCGATCCTGCGGCGGCGGAAGAGACAGGAATCGTAGACGATGAATCTGCTGGAGGTCGAGCACGTCACAAAGCGGTTTGGCGGCCTGGTGGCAGCGAACGACGTCACGTTTTCGATTCGCGAGTCGGAAATCGGATTCATTGTGGGGCCGAACGGGGCGGGAAAGACGACGCTGTTCAACCTGATCAGCGGAGTGTTGCATCCCGATTCGGGAACCATCCGATACCAGGGAAGAGACATCAGCCGGATCGCTCCGAACGAAGCCGCACGGCTGGGAATCGGCAGGACGTTTCAGGTGGTGAAGCCGCTGCCGAATTTGACGGTGCTGGAGAACGTGATGCTGGGCGCGTTCCTGAGGACCAGCAGCAGGGCGAAAGCTGCTGAGGAGTCGCGCGGCGTCCTGCGATACTTGCAAATGGAAAGAATCGCAGACTCCCACGCGAGCGGATTACCGCTTCCGATGCTGAAGCGGCTGGAGATCGCGCGAGCGTTGGCGACGAAGCCGCAGCTGATTTTGCTGGACGAGGTGATGTCGGGACTTTCCACGGCCGAAGCGCTGGCTCTGGCGGAAACGCTGAAGAAGCTGCCGGAGTGGGGAATCTCAGCGGTCGGAGGCGTGGAACACGTAATGCAGGTGGTGATGAGCATCGCGGACCGCGTCGTGGTGCTGGATCACGGCACGGTGATCGCGGAAGGAACCGCGAAGGAAGTGGTCCACGAACCTCGGGTGATCGAGGCCTACTTGGGATCGAAGTACAAGGAACTCGGGCTATGAGCGGAGCGTTGCTGGCCCTGGAATCGGTGGAGGCGGGCTACGGCGACTTTCAGGCTCTATTCGGCGTCACGCTGGAGGTGCGCGAAGGCACCGTGATTTCGCTGATAGGAGCAAACGGCGCCGGAAAGACGACGACGCTGCGAGTGATTTCCGGCCTGCTCCGGCCAAAGGGCGGGGCGATCCGGTTCCGGGGCGAGGACATTTCGCGCGTCAAACCGCACGAAATGGTGGAACGCGGAATCAGCCATGTGCCGGAAGGGCGGCAGCTCTTTCCGTACATGAGCGTGGAGGAGAACCTGGCGCTGGGCGCATACGTGCCGCGGTCCAGGACGCGGCAGAAAAATCTGATCGCGGAGCAATTCGAGCTGTTCCCGAAGCTGGCGGAACGGCGCAAACAAATCGCGGGCACGCTTTCCGGGGGCGAGCAGCAAATGGTGGCGATCGCTCGCGGGCTGATGGCACAGCCGTCGCTGTTACTTCTGGACGAACCATCGCTGGGATTGGCGCCGAAAGTGGTGGAAGAGGTATTCGAGAAAATCCGTGAGGTGGCGCGGACGGGCGTGACCGTGCTCATCGTGGAACAAAACGTAGTGGACGGGTTGAGCATCTCCGATGCCGGGTACGTGGTCGAGAACGGGGCGGTGGTTCTCTCCGGATCGTCGAAGGAACTGATGGCCAACGAGCAGGTGCGCGCCGCCTTTCTCGGCCTGTAGCGCCCGCCGCGCTCGCGGGAGCCGCCGGTTCACTCGACCCGCCAATCTCCCACACAACTCTTTTCGGAATTTCGGGTTCCAATAGTCCAGGGGGCAGCCGGGTGTGTGCGCCAAGTGCGCGCCCGGTGGAGCGCTGTTGACCGCGAGCCGCGAGCGCGGCGGGCGGGAAACGGGGAGCGTTCCGCAAGTCGAACGTCCTGCGGGAGGAAGCATGAGACAGCGCCGCGCCCTTGTACCAGCGGTTTGTTCCGTCCTTATCTTCGCGTTGTGTTCGATCCTGGCACCGCAATCCTTCGCACAATCCCAGGCACCGGCGGCCAAGAATGCTCCGGGCATGTACGACTCGACAAAAGAAGTGGTACTGAACGGCACGATATCAGGGGTGGTGGCGAGGCCGAAGCCGGGACTGCCGCTCGGCCTTTATCTGACGCTGACGACCACGCAGGGCCAGCTGGCCGTGCACCTGGGGCCTTACTACGGCCGGGTTGCGGCCGAAAAAGGTCTGGTGGCCGGCGCCACAATCCAGGTGAGGGGAGTGAGCACGAGTTTTGCGGCAGGCGAAATTTTTCTGGCCCGGACCATTACGATCGGCGGTCAAACCCTGACCATCCGTAGCCAGAACGGCTTCCCCGTGCGGCCCGCGGCTAACGGCAGGCGTGGGGCGCAGGGCACGCAAGCAACAGGAGGCCTGTGATGAACGCGCGCCGGCCTTTAGTTCCTTTGCTGAGCGTCGTGGCATGCGCTCTTCTTCTCTCCTCGTGCTTGGGGTCCTCTTCGGGGTCGTCATCTCCGCTGGCAGTGGAGTTCAGTGTCGCGCCGCCCCTTTCGGATACCCTTGGGACGACTTTCCAGGTCGCCGCGGAGGTGAGCAACGGCTCGAACGTGAATTGGTCGTGCACGCCGACGAGCTCTTGTGGAACATTCAGCCCAACGCAGACAGGAAGCGGCGTATCGACCACGTACACGCCGCCCGCGACGGTGCCTTCGAGCGGGTCGGTAACGATCATGGCGGTTTCGGTGCAGGACAGCACGAAAGAAGCCTCGGCGAACGTGACGATAACAGCGGGAGGGGCGATCAACGTGACGTTCAACCCTCCGGCGCCTCCTCCGACGCTGGCCACGAACACAAACGCTAGCCTTTCCGCGACAATCACGAGCACCGTGACGAACGCGGTGAGCGACGGAATCACCTGGACGGCGACATGCACGAACAGCGCGGGGGGAGGATGCGGGTCGTTCAGCGCGGCGCAGACCGGTAGCGGGGGGACAACAACTTACACATCGCCGACGACCGTGCCGGCGGGAGGGCTGAACGTGACCATAACGGCGGCCTCGACGCTGGATACCATGGACGACGTAACTGCGGTGATTAACGTGAGCACAACGCAAACCTCGGCTTTCCTCTGCGCCAGTTGTTCTTACACCTACACGGTGTCGGGAACCGAGGTGTCCACGGGCGATCCGTACACCCTCGCCGGCGTGTTGACTACGGATGGAAACGGCGACATTACGAGCGGCGAGCAGGACTTCAGCGATTACCGGTTCTCCACAGAGAATGCCGCGGACACGATTGAACCCGGTTCCGCAGGCATCTCGGGAAGTATCTACCAGTTCACCGCGGACGGCCGGGGAATGCTGACGGTGGTGACGAACGATGTGAACATCGGAGTCAGCAACGGCTTGACCGGCACGGAGACGTTTGCGGTCGCGTTCGTCTCGGGGAATCACGCGCTGCTGACCGAGATCGATGGGTTCGCGACCGGAAGCGGCACGCTGGATCTCCAGACAGTCAGCTCCTTCAGCACCTCAACTCTGAGCGACGGGATGGCGAGCGATGGCCTCACCTTCGTGGTCGGTGGCGCAACATTCGGTGGAGAGCCCTTCGCCTTCGGCGGTGTATTCAATGTGAACAGCGGAGGGTCCGTCTCTGGAACGGGAAGCACGGCCGATATCAATTCCGGCGGGACGGTCGCATCGCAACAATCCCTGACAAGTTCCGGAGCCTATACGGTAGAGGACCAACTGGGCCGTATCCAGATCACGCTGATGTCGAGCGCATTCGGCAGCGTGGGTCTTACGGGCCCGATCACCCTCGATGGGTACATTACGGACGCGACGCACGTGAAGTTCATCGAAGTGGACGAGAATGTGGGCGTGAGTGCGGGGGTGGCGATTGGCCAGGGGGCCATGACCGGAACCTTCACGTCCGCTTCCGCGTTGCCGACGAACGCCTCCTATGTGTTCACCGCATTCGGGGCCGTGCCGGACTGTTCTGTGGCCCTGGCCACGACGTTTGCCTCCGACGGAGTCTCGAAACTGAGTAATGGAGCGTCGGACGTGAATGACTGCGGCGTTCCAACGAGCGGAAGCGTGACCGGCTCCTATTCGGTCGACTCGTCGGGGACGGGACGTGTGGGTATCAGCATCATGGGGAACACGATCGTCGGCAATCCCGGCACGCCCGACAACTTCGCAGTGTATTTGAATGGCGGCACCGACCCGCCTTTGGCTCTCGAGCTGGATCAGTATGGGGTGACCACGGGGAATTTATTTTTGCAGTCGGGAGGCCCGTACACGGATACGTCGTTTCAGGGCAACTACGGGCTCAATTACACGCAGTTTGGCTACGACTCTGAAGACGAAGAATACGTCATCGAGTCGGATACGAGCGGCCAGGGGCTGGCCAACGGCGCCGGGAATCTGCTCGGCACGCTGGATATCAACTATCCAGGATCGCCTAAGCCGGACCAGATATTTACAGGCGCCTATTCCTCGAGCAGTTCGGGACGGTTCACGGGCCTGCTGACCTCGTCGGCATTTGAGGGCCTCTATGGCACGGAGACGCTGAACTTCTCATACTTCGTCGTGAGCCCGTCGCAGGTGGTCATCATCGAGACGGACGACGCAGCCGTAACACTCGGGTTATTCCAACTTCAAACGCCGCCGTTCTAGCGCCCGTTGGCAGCGCTGAAACCTAAAGAGACAAAGCGCGCCCTTCCGTACAGGTTCGGCGGAGGGCTGGCGTGGCCTCCGAAGTCTCTCCCTATGCGCATACGCGGGGGTCCTGCGTTTGGCGGCGCGCTCCGCCTCTGCCCGAGCCTGCCCAACCCCGCCGCGCGCTTGACTTTATCGACGGGCGCGTGTAAGAAGCATTCACATTTCAGGGCCGGCGCATCGGCAGAATGCGCGCGTCCGTCTGGCAGGAGTGAGTAGGGGGCTGCCGGAGGAATCTGCGCTCGCCTGACCGTCGAGGCCGGCGGCCGTAAGCTCGACAAAATCGGATACACGGAGTACAGGAGGCCCAATGGCGGGACAAGCTGCGACTCTACCAGCAGAGGGAGCAGGCGGATACAGCATTCCAAAAGTGATTCTGGCGTCCACGGTCGGAACGATGATCGAGTGGTACGACTTCTACATATTCGGCAGCTTAGCGGCGGTTCTGTCGTCGAAATTTTATCCGCCGGGCAATCAAACTTTCGCTTACATCGCCTATTTGGCCACGTTCGCGGTGGGATTCGTGGTGCGGCCGTTCGGCGCGCTGTTCTTCGGCCGCATCGGAGACCTGATCGGGCGGAAATACGCGTTCCTGGTAACGCTCTCGGTGATGGGAGGCGCGACGGCTCTAATCGGATTCATGCCGACCTACGCCACGGTAGGATGGGTAGCCCCGGTCCTCCTGATTGCCATCCGCGTGTTCCAGGGCTTGGCGCTAGGCGGTGAGTATGGCGGCGCGACGGTGTACGTGGCGGAACACGTGCCCGACAACAAGCGGGGGTTCTACACCAGCTTCATTCAGATTACGGCCACGCTGGGACTCTTCGTCTCGCTCATCGTAATCCTGGTGACGCAAAGCTATCTGACCAAAGATCAGTTCGCGGATTGGGGCTGGCGAGTCCCCTTCCTGATTTCGATCTTCCTTCTCGCCATTTCGCTCTACATCCGGCTGAAGATGAAAGAGTCACCCATCTTCGCGCACCTGAAGAGCACCAAGATGACTTCAGCGCAGCCGCTGAAGGATGCGTTCACGCACTGGGACAACCTGAAGCGCGTGCTGGTTTCGCTGTTCGGCGCGACGGCGGGGCAGGGCGTGGTGTGGTACACGGGACAGTTCTACGCGCTGTTCTTTCTGCAGGCCATCCTGAAGGTGAACCCGAGGCAGGCGAACATCATCATCGCCATCGCCGTGCTGATCGGCATGCCCCTCTTCACGGTCTTTGCCACGCTCTCGGACAAGATCGGACGCAAGAAGCTGATGATGGCCGGCTGCCTGCTCGCGGTGATCGGCTACATCCCGATTTATACCGCCATGGAAAAGGCGGCGGGGAACAACGTGGTGACCGTGAAATCGACAAAGAATGCGGTGACGGGCGCGATCAGCCTGACGCCCATCACCACAGATGCGACGGGGGCGCAGGTTCCCGCAAAGGAGGCGACGAACCCGAACGTGCCCATGCTGGTCGGCCTGGTGGTTCTCCAAATGGTGTTTGTGTGCATGACCTACGGGCCGATTGCCGCGTATCTGGTGGAGGCGTTCCCGGCGAAAATACGCTATACATCGCTATCGCTTCCCTACCACATCGGCAACGGCGTGTTCGGAGGGTTGTTGCCGCTGATTGGCCTCTCCGTATGCGCGGAGACGGGGAACATCATCGCTGGGGTGTATTACCCGATGGCCATCGCGGCGATGACCTTTATCGTGGGCAGCCTCTTCCTCCCGGAGACGCACGGCACGATCATCTGGAAAGAGGTCGAGGGGGCGCGCCCGTCGCCTGCGGACTGAGGAAAATCGGAAATCGCAAGGATCGAGGGCCGGCGGAAGATCGCCGGCCCTTTTGTTTTGCGGAAGCCCGCGAGAAGGCCGCTTTGGGGGCCGAGTTGGGGCACGAGGATGTCGTACCCGTACAGGATTATTCGACGGAGCCGAACGTCTTGACGTCTTCCGGGCCTTCGCGCGTGGCGACGGGCCCTTCGCCCTGGACGGCGACGCGAATCTGCTCGACGATGTCGGGATTGGCGAGGGTGGTGATGTCGCCGGTGTTCATGTTGTTGGAGATGGCGGCGAGAACGCGGCGCATGATCTTGCCGGAGCGCGTCTTGGGCATGTCGGGAACGATGCGCACGGTCTTGGGGCGCGCGATTTTGCCTATCATGGTTTCGATAGTGTGAACTACCTTGTCGCGGACCTCCCCGGGAGGGGTCGAGGTCCCGGGCTTGAGGGCAATGTACACCTCGGGCATGCGGCCTTTGATTTCGTCCACGACGGGAACCACGGCGGCCTCGGCGACTTCCGCGACGGTAAGGCACGCGGATTCGATTTCCTTGGTGCCCAGGCGGTGGCCGGCGACATTTATGACGTCGTCCACGCGGCCGAGGATACGGAAGTAGCCGTCCTTGGCGAGCAGGGCGCCGTCGCCGGCGAAATAGGGCCAGTCGCGCCAGTCCTTGCTCTCGGGATTTTTGCAATATTTCTGATAATACTGGCGGACAAAGCGCTGGGGATCGCCCCAAATGGTCTGCATGATGCCGGGCCAGGGATTGCGGATGCAAATGTTCCCCGCGCGGCCCGCGCCAGCGGGAATCTCCTTTGCCATCTCGTCGAGAATCACGGGATAGATGCCGGGAACACCGGGCCCGGCGCTGCCAGGCTTCATGGGATCGAGGGCGGGCTTCGTGCTGCAGAGGAAGCCTCCGGTTTCCGTCTGCCACCAGGTATCCACGATAACGGCCTCGCGTTTGCCCACCTCGCTGTAATACCAGCGCCAGACTTCGGGCTCGATGGGTTCGCCGACTGTGGTCATGTGCTTGAAGTGATAGTGATACTTCTTGGGTTCGTCGGGCCCGGCCTTGCGGAGCATGCGCACGGCAGTGGGCGAGGTGTGGAAGATGTTGACGTCCAAGCGCTCGGCGATTCGCCAGGGGCGGCCGGCGTCTGGAAAATTCGGGACGCCTTCAAAAATGACGCTGGTGGCAGCGAGCGCCAGGGGCCCATAGACGATGTAGGAGTGGCCGGTGATCCAGCCGATATCGGCCATGCACCAGTACACGTCTGTGGGATGAATGTCCTGGATGTATCTTGAGGTGCCGGCAGCGTAGGCCAGATAACCGCCGGAGCTGTGCTGGCAACCCTTGGGCTTGCCGGTGGTGCCGCTGGTGTACATGAGAAAGAGGGGGGCGAGCGAATCCATGTGAACGGGATCGATCTTGCGGCCGCGGAACATCTTGAGTGCTTCATCCACGAAATAGTCGCGGCCTTGCACCATGGGGGAGGCGGAGTTGAATTTGCCGGGAAAACGGCGCCAGATGAGCACCTTTTCGATGGCCTGTCCCTCGCGCTCGGCGGTCTGGACGGCAATCTCGGAGAGCATCTTGTGGTCGATGAGCTTGCCGCTGCGGTAGTAACTGTCGGCGTAGATGAGCACCTTACTGCCGGAGTCGGCGGCGCGAAGGCCGCAGGCCTCGCCGCTGAACCCGCCGAACACTACGGAGTGCACGACGCCCAGGCGCGCGCAGGCCAGCATAGTGATGGGCAGCTCGGGGATCATGGGCATGTGGATGGTGACGCGGTCGCCGGCCTTCAGCCCGGCAAACTCGCGGAGCATGGCGGCCACTTCGTTGACGCGGTTGTAGAGCTCCTGGTAGGTGATCGCGACAATGGAATCCTCTTCCGGCTCGGGGACGAAGATGAGGGCGGCCTTGTTCTTGTATTTGGCCAGATGCCGGTCCACGCAGTTGTAGCAGACGTTCAGCTTGCCTCCGACGAACCACTTCCAGAAGGGCGGTTCGCTCGAGTCCAGCACGGTATGCCAGCGCTCGAACCAGGTAAGCATGTCGGCGTACTCTTCGTAACACTTGGGAAAATTCTTTTCGCCGAACTTCTCCGCCACTCTCGGGTCGTTGAGATTGGCCTGTTCGACAAATTGTTTCGGCGGGTCGTAATACTCTTCTTCTTTCCAGTGAGCGGAAATGTGGGCTTCGTCGGCTCCAGAAGCGCCGACAGGAACCTGTGATTGGGCCATGGGAAATCCTCCACGCAGCAACGGTGGCTATTCTAGTTACCCGGCTGGGGGCCTGCAAGCCGCCGGTGTGGGGAGAAGCCGGTTGGCGTGACGCCGGACGTGCTGGCGCCGGCAGGCGGGCGGAAGACGCATCCAACCGCCGCTCGAAGCGCGTATTCTAAATAAGAATCACGCCGCGAGACGGTGTAGGATTGAGCAGGCCTGCCCGGCCGCCTTCGGAGGGAGAAATTCGATGAAGAATTCCAGGTACACGCTTGGCCTGTGGGCTATTGCGGCGGTGGTGGCGCTGCTCGCGCCGGCCAGTGCCGTTTTCGCGCAGGATGAGCAGGGCGCCGCTCCTCCGGATCCGCCCGCGCGCGTGGCGCGGCTTAGCTTTCTCTACGGCTCGGTCTCGTTCCAGCCGGCAGGAGAGAACGATTGGGTCGCGGCGGTGCCCAACCGGCCGCTGACCACCGGCGACAGCCTGTGGGTGGACACCGGTGGGCGTGCAGAACTGCATGTTGGCTCGACGGCAATCCGCATGTCACAGGGCACGGCGCTGACCCTGCTGGAGGTGAGCGACGCGGTCCTGCAAATTCGCGTTGCGCAGGGCGCAGTGGTCGTGAGCGCCCGGCACCTGGAGGATGGCGAAGTCCTGGAGGCGGACACGCCGAATCTGGCGTTCAACGCGGTGGCTCCCGGCGAGTACCGCATCGACGTGAATGCAGACGGCACGGCGACCTCGACGGCGGTATGGCGAGGCGAGGGTCAGGTGAACGGAGGCGGGCGCACCTACACGGTAGTGCAGGGGCAGCAGGCGCGCTTTCAGGGACTGGACACGCTCAGCTACGAAATCTCGCCTGTGCCGCCGCCTGATTCATTCGACAGTTGGGCCGCCGACCGCGACCGTCGGGAGGACCGCGCCGGCACAGGAAATTACGTCTCGCAGGAAATGACGGGATACGAGGATCTGAACGCGAACGGACAATGGAACGTCGTGGCGGCGTACGGCCCGGTGTGGACGCCGGTGGGCGTGCCGCCGGGATGGGCGCCCTATCGCTATGGTCATTGGGTGTGGATCGAGCCGTGGGGATGGACGTGGGTGGACGACCAGCCGTGGGGCTTCGCGCCGTTCCATTACGGCCGCTGGGCATTTTTCGGCGGCGCCTGGGTGTGGGTGCCCGGGCCCGTGGTGGCGCGTCCCGTGTATGCACCCGCCATGGTGGCCTTTGTGGGCGGAGGCCCGGGTGCGGGATTCGCATTCGCGGTGGCAGGCGGCGCAGGAGTGGCGTGGTTTCCGCTGGGGCCCGGAGAAGTGTTCGTTCCTGCCTATCGTGTGAGTCCACTGTACGTGACCAATATCAACGTCACGAATACGCAGGTGGAAGCGGCACGGGTCAACTACGTCTACAACGCCTACACCGCGCCTGGCGCGCACGAAGCGGCGCAAATCACGTACGTGAACCGGGCGGCGCCCGGCGGCGTGACGGCGGTGACGCGCGAAACATTCGTGGGCGCGCGGCCGGTGAGCGCCAACGTGGTGGCCGTCAACCAGGCGGAGATCGCGCGCGCGCCCGTCACGCACATGGCAGCTATTGCGCCGGTCCGCACGAGTGTCATTGGAACAGGCGCTGCGGCTGCCGCCGCACCGCCGGCGACACTCCAAAGCCGCAGGGTAGTCAGCAATCGCACGGCGCCACCGCCGCCGCAGGCGTTTGCGCAGCGCCAGCAGCAACTCAACGCGCATCCGGGCCAGCCCTCGGTTACGCCCGTTGCTCCCGCGCCGGCGGCGCGCACTACCGCGCCCGGCCCGGCTGCGGCACCACAACCGACACCCGCGCCGCGCGTTTACGAGCGGATAGAGCCCGCACCGCCGCCGGAAAAACAGCCCGCGCAGCCGGCAGCGCAGCCTCAGACGCAGCAGGCCCGGCCTGCAGCACAACCGGCTCCGCCGGCGCAGCAGAAAAGCGCCGATGAAACAAAACAGGAAGGACAGAAGTCGCAGAAAACCCAGCAGCAACAGCAGCAGAAATCCTCATCCTCCAAGAGCAACAAGTCTTCCGACAAGGACAAGGATAAGGATAAACCGAACAGCGGGAAGCCCTAGAGCGAAACTGACCGGGCCGCGCTACTTCTTGCGCGGAAAAGAAAAATCGAGGTCCAGGTTCAGCTCCAGCACATTGACCCGCGGTTCGCCCATGAAGCCAAAATCGCGGGGGCGCGTGTGCACAGCGACGAGTCGCCGCACGTCGCTTTCGGAAATGCCACGCGCGCGCGCGACGCGGGGCACCTGAAATTCCGCAGCGGCTGGTGAGATATCGGGGTCGAGACCGGAGCCGGAGGTGGTGACCAGGTCCACGGGAACCGGCATGGAAGGATTTTCCGCCGCAAGCTGGGCAGTGTCGGCCTTTACCCTGTCGATAAGCTGTTTATTCGTGGGGCCCAGATTCGAGCCTCCGGAAGCGAGTGGGTCGTAGCCAGCGCCTGCGGCAGACGGGCGCGAATGGAAGTACCAGGGCGAGGAAAAGGGCTGGCCGATGAGGTGCGCGCCGACCAGTTTGCCATCGCGTTCGATGAGTCCGCCATTCGCGCGGCTGGGGAAGAGAAACTGGGCGAGCACCGTCACCGCCAGGGGATAGGCCACGCCGAAAATCGCGGTCGTTACCAGCGTCATCCACAGGGAGATCCACACATTCTTTTTCACGGTCGCCTCTAAGCCCAACGCAAAAGAGCCACGAACATGTCGATCAGCTTGATGCCAATGAACGGCGCAATCACGCCGCCCAATCCGTAGATGAGCAGATTGCGCCGCAAGAGCGCGGCCGCGCCCAGCGGACGATAGCGCACGCCGCGAAGCGCCAGGGGAATCAGCGCGATGATGATCAGCGCGTTGAAAATGACCGCGGAAAGAATGGCCGACTGCGGCGTGCGCAGGTGCATCACGTTGAGCACCTCCAGCTCCGGAAAGGCAGCGGCAAACATGGCGGGAATGATGGCGAAATACTTGGCCACGTCGTTGGCCACGGAAAAAGTGGTGAGCGCGCCGCGGGTAATCAGGAGCTGCTTGCCGATTTCGACGATTTCGATGAGTTTCGTGGGGTTGGAATCGAGGTCCACCATGTTGCCGGCTTCCTTGGCGGCCTGGGTGCCGGTGTTCATGGCCACGCCGACGTCCGCCTGGGCCAGTGCGGGAGCATCGTTGGTGCCGTCGCCGGTCATCGCTACCAGTTTGCCTTTGGCCTGTTCGCTGCGGATGAGGGCCATTTTGTCTTCGGGCTTGGCTTCAGCGAGGAAGCCGTCCACGCCGGCCTGCCGGGCGATGGCGGCGGCAGTGAGCGGGTTGTCGCCGGTAATCATCACGGTGCGGATGCCCATGGCGCGAAGCTGGTCGAAGCGCTCCTTCATTCCTCCCTTGACGATATCTTCGAGCTGCACGGCGCCGAGCACCTTGCGGTTGCGGGCCACGAGCAGGGGCGTGCCGCCGGTGTTGGCGATGGTCTGCACGACCTGCTTGATCTCCCCAGGCACGGGCTGGCCGTAGGCGGAGGCGTATTTCTCGATGGCGTCGCAGGCGCCCTTGCGGATTTCCTGACCGTCCAGATCGACGCCGGACATACGCGTCTGTGCGGTGAACGGCACAAAGGTCGGATTCAGAGAAGCCAGCTCGCGGCCGCGGAGACCGTACTTGTCTTTGACGAGGACGACGATGGAGCGGCCCTCGGGCGTCTCGTCGGCGAGCGAGGCGAGCTGCGCGGCGTTGGCGAGTTCCGCTTCGGGCACTCCGGGAGAGGGGTACAACTGGGTGGCTTGGCGGTTGCCGAGGGTGATGGTTCCCGTTTTGTCGAGCAGCAAGACGTCCACGTCGCCAGAAGCCTCCACTGCGCGGCCGGACATGGCGATGACGTTGCGCTGAATCATGCGGTCCATGCCGGCGATGCCGATGGCGCTCAGCAGGCCGCCGATGGTGGTGGGGATCAGGCAAACGAGGAGCGAAACGAGCACAAAAATATTCTGGGGCGCGCCGGAATAGACGGCATACGGCTGGAGTGTGACCACAGCCAGAAGAAAGATGATGGTCAGACCGGCCAGCAAGATGTTGAGGGCGATTTCGTTGGGGGTCTTCTGCCGCGAGGCTCCCTCGACCAGTTTGATCATGCGGTCGAGGAAAGTCTCGCCGGGATTCGAGGTGATGCACACCTGGATCTCGTCGGAAAGAACGCGGGTGCCCCCGGTGACGGCGGAACGGTCGCCCCCCGCTTCGCGGATGACGGGCGCAGACTCTCCGGTGATGGCCGATTCGTCCACGGAAGCGACGCCGACCACGACTTCACCGTCGCCGGGGATGAACTCGCCGGGCCCCACTTCCACCAAGTCGAGAGCGTGCAGGGCGGAACTGGGAACCAGCTCGCGCGTTCCGTCTTCCCTGATCCGGCGCGCCATGGTTTCGGTGCGGGCCTTGCGGAGATTATCGGCCTGGGCTTTTCCGCGGCCTTCGGCCATGGCCTCGGCAAAATTGGCGAACAAGACAGTGAACCAGAGCCAGAGGCTGATTTGCAGGCCAAAGCTGTTTCCGGCGACATGTCCGGCCACATCGCGTGCCCATTGGAAGGTAGTGACTACGGCGCCGACCTCGACCACAAACATGACCGGGTTTTTTATCAGAACGCGCGGATCGAGCTTTACAAACGAATCCAGGATGGCGCGTTGCAGGATGCGCGGATCGGTGAGCGGGGTTGCGCGTGCATGGGAAACCGTGCTCATAAGAACCTCAGAACACCTTTCCGGCGTACATCAGCAGATGCTCGAGAATC
>JASHSV010000039.1 GCA_030038535.1 Candidatus Acidiferrales bacterium | reverse complement strand
ATTTCGGCGGGGTGATGGCCGTAGTCGTCGATCAGGGAGACGCCGTTGAATACGCCCTTGACTTCGAAGCGGCGGCCCACGCCCTGGAACTTCTCGAGGCCGTCGCGAATCAGCTCGGCGGGAACGTTGAGGTAGAGGCCCACGGCCGAGGCCGCGGCGGCGTTGCGGACGTTGTGAATTCCCGGCGGGGCGTTGAGGTGAAACATGCCGAGATCCTCGCCCCTGTAGCGAAGACGGAAGTCGCTCTGCGGGCCGCGGAGGGCGACCTCGGTAATCTGCAAATCGGCCTGGTTGGTGGTGCCGTAGGTGATGGCCGGCCGGCGCACGCGGGGGAGGATGTCCTGAACATTGGGCTCGTCGAGGCAAAGGATGGCGGCGCCATAGAACGGGACGCGATTGACGAATTGGAGGAAGGCGCTCTGAATGTCTTCGAGCGAGGCGTATTGGTCCAGATGCTCGCGGTCGATGGTGGTGACGACGGCGACGACGGGAGCGAGCAGCAAAAAGGTGCGATCGCTTTCGTCCGCCTCGACAACCATGTATTCGCCGTTGCCGAGGCGCGCGGTGGTGCCGACGGAGTTGACGCGGCCGCCGACGACGAAAGTGGGGTCAAGTCCCGCGGCGCCGAGGATCGAGGCGGTCATGGAAGTGGTGGTGGTCTTGCCATGCGCGCCGGCCACGGCGATGCCTTTTTTCAGGCGCATCAATTCGGCGAGCATTTCGGCGCGAGGGATGACGGGGATCTTGCGGCGCATGGCTTCGCGAACTTCCGGGTTCTCCGGCCGGACGGCGGAGGAAACCACGAGGACGTGCGCGGAACCCACGTTGGCGGCGCTGTGCCCGTAATGAAGGGAGGCGCCGAGGCGCTCGAGACGCTCGGTAATCGGCGTGGCTTTCAAATCCGAGCCGGAGACGGAATAGCCCAGGGTGAGGAGAACCTCCGCGATTCCACTCATGCCGATGCCGCCGATGCCGACAAAATGAATGCGCTGAAAGTTGTGGAACGAAACCATCATGGACGCGCCACCTCTTCAATCAGGTTGACGATGTCTCGGGCGGCCCGCGGCCGGGCCAGCGCACGCGCGCGCAGCTCCATCGCCTGCATTCGTCCGGGCTGGGCGAGGAGCGAGGTGATTTCTTCGACTAACCGCTCGGGGCTGAGCTGGGGTTCGGGAATCACGCGCGCGGCGCCGGCGGATTCGAGCGCCTGCGCGTTGCGCAACTGGTGGCTATCGGTAGCGGCGCCGAAAGGGATGAAGATGGCGGCGCGTCCCGCGGCGGCGACTTCTGCCGCCGTGAGCGCTCCCGCCCGGCAGACAATCAGGTCCGCCCGGGCGAACTCCTCCGCCATATTCGAAATGAAGGGCACGACCTCCGCGTTGAGCTCCCGCCGCGCATACGCCACGCGAACAGCATTATAGTCGCGTTCGCCGCTCTGGTGAATGAGGAAAAGCTGATTTTTTCGCGGCAGGAGGAGGTCGAGGGAATCGATGACGGTGCGATTGACCACGAGCGAGCCCTGGCTGCCGCCGGTAATCAGCACGCGAAATGGGGGCATGTGCTCGCGCGGGGGGATTTCGAAGAACGCGGGGCGTACGGGAATGCCCGTGACCGCGGCGCGGCTGCCCAGGCGAGCCGCGGTGGCCTCGTAGGCCGTGGCCACGCGGCGGACGATTCGAGCGAGGACGCGATTTGTGAATCCCGGCTCGGCATTGGCCTCGAAGATGACGGAGGGAACGCCAGCCAGCGCCGCCGCGAGCACGAAGGGTCCGGAAGCGTAACCGCCAACTCCCAGCGCGGCGACGAAGCGGTTGTGCTCGACGATGCCGGCTGATCTGGAGAGCGCCGGGGCGAGCAGCGCGAGGTTGCGGACCAAGCGCAGGCCGCCGATCCCTTTGAGCCCGGCCACGGGAATGGTGGCGAGAGGAAGCCCTGCTTCCGGCAGGAGCCGGGATTCCAAGCCGCGTTCGGTTCCTATCAACAACACTTCGCGCTCCGGTCCCCGGGCGAGCCATTCGCGCGCCACGGCCACGGCCGGGAACACGTGGCCGCCCGTTCCTCCGCCTGCAATCGCCAGCTTCACGTCAGTCCGCGTACTGGCTGATGTTCAAGAGAATTCCCGTGGCCAGCAGCATCACCACCAGACTTGAGCCGCCATAACTAATAAACGGCAGGGGAATCCCTTTGGTCGGGAGCAGGCCGACCACCACGCTCAAATTGAACAGGGCCTGGCCAACCACAAGAAAGGTGAGGCCCATGGCCAGCATGCGGCCAAAATCGTCGGGAGCGGCGAGCGCGGCGCGGAGGCCGCGCCAGCCGTAGATGGCGAACAGCGCGACCACGGCTGCCGCTCCGAGGAAACCGAGCTCCTCGCAGAGGACAGCGAAGATGAAGTCGGTGTGCGCCTCGGGCAGATAGAAGAGTTTTTGGCGGCTGGCCATCAAACCCACGCCGAAAAATCCGCCGGAGCCGACGGCGATCAGCGATTGGAGCAATTGGAAGCCCGCGCCCTGCGGATCCTGGTCGGGGTGCAGGAAGGCCATCAGGCGGTTGTAGCGATAGGGCACGCGAGCAATGAGGAGATAGACGACCGGCAGGGCGGCGGCAATCGCGGCGGCGACGAAACGGAGCGAAAGGCCAGCCTCGAACAACATGGCGCCGGCCACGAGCAGAATCATCAGCGAGGTGCCGAGGTCGGGCTCAATTACGACGAGCGCGGCGAGAACGACCACGGGCCCGAGAGCCGGCACCAGCGTTTCCCAGAGGCGATTCAGGCCGCAGGCACCGGACTTCACGCGCGGCTCGAGGAACCATGCCAGGAAGATAATGGTTGCGAGCTTGGCGAATTCGGAAGGCTGAAGGCTCGCTGGGCCGAGG
>JASHSV010000038.1 GCA_030038535.1 Candidatus Acidiferrales bacterium | reverse complement strand
GTGGACAATTGGGACATGGCTTTGCACAAAGTCACGAGTCTAAGCGAAGGCAAATCGATTGAATTGCGGTTTGAAACCTTCAATGCGTTTAACCATGCTCAGTTCTACGGAAGCACGGCAGTCGATGGAAATATCGACGATGCGACCTTCGGAAAGGTCCTGAAGGCAGCGCCGCCGCGGATATCGCAAGTGGCCTTAAAGTTTCTTTTCTGAACGGCAAGCGAGTTGCGCCGGGCGAGTACCATTGCAAAAAAATCCGGGCCGTGGCTAGAATTTATGGGAACAGGACCATGGTGGAGGAAGCGCATAAGCTCCGGATTGCCGTGGGCGCGGACCACGCCGGATTTCACGTCAAAGAGGCCATCAAGACCTACCTGGAAAGCGCGGGCCACGCGGTGACCGACTCCGGCACCTGGTCCGAAGAGCTGGTGGATTATCCGGACTACGCGAAAAAAGTGGCTGAGGCGGTGTCGCGAGGCGAGGCCGAGCTGGGAATCCTGGCGGATGGTACGGGGATCGGCATGGCCATTGCCGCGAACAAAGTGGCGGGAATTCGCGCGGCGACGGTGAATGATCTGATTGCGGCGCGGGCGGCGCGGGAGCATCATGACGCGAACGTGCTGACGATCGGCGGGCGGATTGTGGACCCGGCACAGGCGGTCGAAATCGTGCGCGCGTATTTTGCCGCGGCGTTCAAGGGCGGGCGGCATCAGCGCCGCAATGAGAAGATCGCCGAAATGGATTCAGCGCGCGCACAAAAGAGAGGCACCGCAGCATAACGGCGCGAGGGTGCGCCGGCCCGCCGGTTCGTACTATCATTCCCCCTACCGAGGGTTCGAGACGGGACGAGAAATCTGCCTTTTCCGCATCGAGGAGAGTTCCATGGAAACCCAGGATTCCCGGCGAATGGAGCGCAGAGTGGCCGAGGTGGACCCGGAAGTCGCGGACGCGCTTCGTGACGAAGTGCAACGGCAGGCCACGGGCCTGGAACTAATTGCCTCTGAGAATTTCGTGTCGGAAGCCGTGCTGGAGACGATGGGCTCGGTTTTCACGAACAAATACGCCGAGGGATATCCGGGGAAGCGGTATTACGGGGGCTGCGAGAACGCCGACCGGGTGGAAACGCTGGCCATCGAGCGGGCAAAGAAGCTCTTCGGCGCGGAGCACGCGAACGTGCAGGCGCACTCCGGCACGCAGGCCAACATCTCCGTCTATATGGCAGCGCTCCAGCCCGGCGACACGGTGCTGGGCATGAACCTGGCGCACGGCGGCCACCTGACGCACGGGCATCCGCTGAATTTTTCGGGACGAATGTACAAGTTCGTACCCTACGGCGTGCGGCAGGATACGGAACTGCTGGATTACGACGAAGTGGAACGGCTGGCGGCAGAGCACAAACCGAAAATGATCGTGGCCGGGGCCAGCGCATACCCGCGCGTGTTCGATTTCGAGCGGCTGGGACGGATTGCCCGGGCGAACGGGGCGATCTTTTTTGTGGACATGGCGCACATCGCGGGGCTGGTGGCCGCGGGGCTGCATCCGAGCCCGGTGCCGCACGCCGATTTCGTGTCCACCACAACGCACAAGACGCTGCGCGGACCGCGGGGCGGCATGGTGCTGTGCCGGGAGGCGATGGCGAAGGAACTGGACAAACTCACCTTTCCGGGAACGCAGGGCGGGCCGCTGGTGCACATCATCGCGGCAAAGGCAGTGTGCCTGAAGGAGGCCATGGAGCCCTCGTTCCGGGAGTACCAGCGGCACGTGGTGGCGAATGCGGCGGCACTGGCGCGTGGAATGTCGTCGCGGGGATTCCGGCTGGTTTCGGGCGGGACCGACAACCATTTGTTCCTGCTGAATGTGGGATCGCGCGGGATCACCGGCCGTGAAGCGGAGCTGGCGCTGGAGCGCTCGGGAATTACTGTGAATAAAAACGCGATTCCGTTTGATCCGCTGCCGCCGATGAAAGCGAGCGGAGTACGCATCGGAAGCCCGGCCGTGACGACGCGCGGCATGGGCGAGGCGGAGATGGACCGCATTGCGGGATGGATCGCGGAAGTGCTCGCGAATCCGGCGGATGCCGCTGTGCAGCAGCGCGTGCGGGGAGAAGTGGCGGAGCTGGCGGCTCGATTCCCGCTCTATCCGCGGCGGCTGGCCGAGGCTGAGGCGCGGCGCGGGACGCGCGTGCCGGCCGGAGCGACGGCGGATTAGGAAAGCCTCTTTCGCGGGCGGCCGCGCACCCAGACCGCTTTCCCAAGCCACCGCGTTGGCCTGTGCGCCCGGCGCACACCCCCTAGAAACTCCCCAATTTTCGTCCTCGTGTGTAGTGGCATGATCCGCCCCGCGGCGACCGGCAGGAGCAGCGGATCGCCTACGAAACGTCCACGATTCTGATTTGTAATTCCTCGGCGCGGCCATCGCGAATCGAGAATGCGCGAACAGGCTGCGCCGCATCGAGCCGGGGCGAGAGAATGAAGTAAGCCGCATCGGGATAGTAGGCCGAAGCGACGTCTCGCCGCGACGGCGCGTTCTCGCCGGTGGGATGCGAGTGGTAAATGCCCAGGTGGTCGAGCCGCAGCCGACGCATGCGATGGAACAACTGGAACAATTCGGCGGGGGCGATGTCGAACGCGGTGGGACTGGCCAGCGCATTCTGCGCTGAAAGGACGGTGGTGATCAGACCGTCGCGTCCGGCGAGCAGACCGCAGCACTCGAAGGCGGGCTCGAGGCGCGCTTCAGCCAGGAGTTCTTTCACCGCCGCGCGCGTGATCCGCACCGACCGGGCCATGGCACCAGTGTAGAGGAATCGGCAGACTTCATGATAAAAAGCCACGAAACGCGCAGGCGGCTCTCGTACGTCTCTCTTGCCAAGGACGAGGAGTGGAGGAGGCTATGGGAAAGCAAATCGCTCTGGGAACCATCGTGGGCGCAATCACCATCTTTATCGTCAGCTCGATCTGGCATCTGGCGCTGCCCTTTGCGGAGACCGGATTTCACACCATACCGCACGAAGAGGTGGCCATGCTGGCGATGCGTGGGACCATCAACGGACCGGGGATCTACATGTTCCCCGGGATCGACGTGACGAAGCAAAATGATCCCGCGGAACAGAAGAGATATCAGGAGAAATTCCTGCAAGGGCCGACGGGGATAATCATTTTCCAGCCGGGAGGACGGGAGTTCAGCTTTCC
>JASHSV010000037.1 GCA_030038535.1 Candidatus Acidiferrales bacterium | reverse complement strand
CACCGGCTTCCCGTGCGAACTCGGGGGCAACTTTCCAATCGTTTGTAACCGCTCCATCCCCGTGCCTGTTCTCCCGCCCGCAGTCTACATCACAGCCCCATGTCCAGCAGCGCGCGTTTCGCCGAATTTCCCGTCCTTTCCTCCCTGTCTTGCTTTTCTCTGTGATTTCCTCAAACTCCACGGAACGCCCGGCCGTGTTTGCTGGTAGGATGTTTCGGCTGTCCGCCTCCGTTCCGTATCGGCGGTTCGAGGCGATCTCCCCCTGCTGTGCCCAGGTCAGCCCACCAGGGCGCAGAGGCAGCGGGTGTGAGTGGAGTCCGATGCTGCGATGACTCTCGAACGACTGCGCAGGAGCGACCGCATTTCCATCTCCATCCCCGTGGAGATTTTCGGAGCCGATTTTACCGGCGAGCACTTCGTAGAGCAGTGCAAGACGGTGATCGTCAGCCGCCACGGAGCCACCATCATCGTTTCCCGCAAGCTTGCCCCCGACCTCGAGCTCATCCTCAAGCGCCCCGGAACGAAAAAAGAGGCCTTGGTCCGCGTCGTCGGCCAGATCGGCGGCCAGCACGAGGGCTACGTTTACGGCGTGGCCCTCATGGACAACACCATCAACATTTGGAACATCTATTTCCCCGCCCTCTCGGATTCACAGTCCGCCGTCGGTCGCGCCCTGCTGGAATGCTCGCGCTGCAAGAACCGCGAAGTGGTTTACATGAACGAAGTAGAAGCCGAGGTTTACGAAGCCAACCTGGCGCTCCAGCGCAGTTGCCCCGCCTGCGGTAATTCTTCCGTCTGGAAATCCGTTCCCGGCGATCTCACCGACGAGCCTTCCGCGCCTCCCCCTCCCGAGGCCGCTGCCCGCGCCGAAGGGGAGCCTGCGCCGGAAGACGGGGAGCCTCCGCTCCCTCCCCATGAGCCCGCTTCCGCCGTCATCAGCCGGAGAAAAGACCTGCGCATCAAGTCCAACATGCCCGCCTGCATCCGCCAGCCCGGCTTCGACGAAGAAGTGGTCACCTGCGACGACATCTCCCGCGGCGGTCTCGCCTTCCGCAGCACCAAGCGCTATTTTCTCGGCTCCCGCATCGAGGTGGCCAACCCCTACGCCGCGGGCGCCGCGAATATCTTCGTTCCCGCCCGCATCGTCTTCACTCAGGAGCTCCCCAAGGAAGGCGTCTATAAGTACGGCGTCTCCTACCTCAAGAAATAACTCCGACCTGGGGGGCCGAGAGGCCCCGTTGGCCGAATATCGGCCGAAGATATTTTGCGAATGGCTGAACCGTTTTCGAAACCTGGTGCATCGAAAGACGTGACCCGCTGGAACGTGCGATTCCGAACGGCGGATGGGAACCGAGGGAAATGAGAACGGGCTGCCAGTGCATCTGTAGCTTGTGCGCGCGCAACGCTGCGTGTCGCACTGCACACATCTCTGGCGGCGGGAGGACGCGGGCTTAGCGTCAAGCAATCATCCAAGGATTTTGAAGCCCACGCGCCAGAGCGAATGGCAGCGTGGGCTTTTTTATTTCGGGCGAGGTGCCGGCGATGGCGGAACGGAAAGAGACGAAGGCTGAAAGGGTGGAACGGCTCAAGCGGGCAAAGAACCCGTGGGAGCACCTGGACGAGATCCGGGAGTTTGCGCAAAAGGGGTTCGCGTCCATCCCGCCGGAATGGCTGGGCACGTACTTGCGTGGGTGGGGCGTGTACACGCAGGGCGATGGCGGCGGCGTGATTGGGGGAACCGGCGGAGAAGGAAAGGCCGTTCCCTTCTTCATGGTGCGCGTGAGAATTCCGAATGGGCTGCTGACGAGCGCGCAGGTTCGGGCCATTGCGGTGATTGCGGACCAGCACGCGCGAGGCGTGGCGGACATTACCGTGCGGCAGAACCTGCAATTGCACTGGGTGATGATCGAATCGCTTCCCGAGGTTTTGGATGCACTGGGACGGGCGGGATTGAGGACGGCAGGGGCATGCGGCGACGTGGCGCGGAACATCACGGGATGCCCGCTGGCCGGGATCGACGCGGCGGAAAAAGTGGACGCCTCGCCGCTGGCTCTGGCAATGGACCGTGAGCTGGGCGGAGCGGCCGAGTTCTATAACTTGCCGAGAAAATTCAAGGTGAGCGTGACGGGCTGCCGGAACTGGTGCAGCGTCCCGGAGATCAACGACGTGGCGTTCACGGCGACGGAGCGCAAGCGTGGCGGAGAGAGGGAGATGGGATTTTCCGTGCGCGTGGGCGGAGGACTCTCGGCCGATCCACACATCGCGGTGCGGCTCGATGCGTTCGTGCGATGGGAGCAGGTGGTCCCCGTGGCGCGAGGGATCGCGGAGATCTTCCGGGGAAGCCAAACGCTCCGTGAGCACCGGGAACGGGCGCGGCTGAAATTCCTTTTCCTGCGGGAGCGTTGGACGGCGGAAAAGTTCCAGGAAGTATTAGAGCGCCAAATCGGATTCACACTGGATGCCGGCGAACCGGAAGAGATTCCCGTGGACACGTACCGGGACCATGTGGGGATTCACGCGCAAAAACAAAAGGGGTTCGCATACGTGGG
>JASHSV010000036.1 GCA_030038535.1 Candidatus Acidiferrales bacterium | reverse complement strand
CCTTCGGCCGCTTTATCCACAAGAATACGCGGGGCGAAGACATCGCCTGCCGTTACGGCGGCGATGAATTCGTCATCCTGCTCGTGGACGCCGACTTGGACGTGGCGCGCCGTCGCGCTGAAGAATTGCGCGAGGGGTTCGGCCGGTTGGTCGTGCGCCACCTGAACCAGAAGCTCGATGCCGTCTCCTTTTCGATGGGCGTGGCCGCATTCCCCGTGCACGGCACCACGTCGGAAGATTTGCTGGCCGCGGCCGATGAGGCGCTCTACGACGCCAAGGCCCAGGGGCGAAACCGCGTGAGCATATACAAGGGGCGCGCATGAGCGCGCAGCCTAACACCCCGTTTTCATGCCTGCTATCTGGGTTCGCCCGGGTTTAGCGGATGGTTCGCGATGGGCGGTTTCGAGGCCGCGATTCGGCGCGCATCGTCGAGAAGCTGCGAGATCAGCCGGTTCATCGCGGTCGTATCGCGGTCCGGGTCGCCCAGCGACGCTGTGATTCGCTCGAGGCTCATGGAGACGGTGGCGAACACGGCCGGGGTGGGCAGCAGGAATTCGCCCGGCTGCGGGGCGTGCGGCACATCTTCGCGAGCCAGCTCCCGGAACTCGATATTCAATTGCGTCGGGGTCGTTCCGGCGGCTATCGCCGCTCTCAGCTTTTGGATGGCCTCCACAATTCGGTCGTACACGCGCCCGCGGTTCTCCACCATGAGTCGCACGAAATCGGGATCGCCCACCGAGGAGCCGTCGCGGTACACGATCGCCTTGAACGCAACGCGGTCGGGATTTCCAAGCCGCATGCGCCGGGTCGTGCCCGGCTCGATCTGCGGTGCGCGCGGAATGATGACGCAATCCTCGCTGCGTGCGCCTCGGTCGGTCGTGGCACGACTGCCCTTGGAGTCGCGCTCCACCACCACTCCCCAGGCGCTCATTGCCACGTCGGCGAGATTCGTGATGGCCAGCTCAAAGCAGTGGCCGCCGGCGCCGGAGGAGGTCTGCTTCGGCTGCTTCGCGGCCAGATCCGAGCAATCGATTTCGTACCGCGAGAGTTCCACCAGCGCGCGTGGGTCCTGCTCCAGGATTTCTTTCGTGGCCGGAGGAGCGGGCGAGTCGGATTGTTGCGCTGCGCCCTCGCCGGATGCCGCCGGACGTGCGCGGGCGGAAGCCAGCAGCAACGGCAGGGCAAACAACGCGAGCGCGCACACGCGCAAGACCGCACCGCATGTCCGCTTTCCTCGCTCGATGGGAAGGAGCATCACGATCATCGCCGGCACGGCATCGGCGCGTTCTGCAGGAGTACAACGGCAAATCGCGCAATGTCAAATCCCCGGCGGGTCAGCGCGAGCGAGCGAAATGCTCCCAGCCCCGCGCGGGCAGCGGCCGCGTCCGCCCGTTCGTTTCGAGCAGGATCGCTCGGCGGGAAGTTAGCTCGCCAATGCGGGTGATGGGGACGCCGTGGAAATGGGTCGGCACGCGCGACGCTTTGCGGAGTGGGACGGTGAACATCAGTTCGTAGTCCTCGCCCCCGTCGAGCGCGCGCCTCAATTCCGCCTCGCGTTCTCCTCGCGGCGGGGAGCGGCGAATTCCAAGTCGTTCGCCGCTCCCCGCCGGAAGCGCCGCAGCGTGGATCACCGCCCCCACCCGGCTCGCCGCGCACAGCCGCGCGAGATCGGTGGAGAGACCGTCGGAAAGGTCCATCGCCGCGGAAGCGACCCCTTTTTCGGCAAGCCACGAGCCGATGGCCAGCCGCGGAACCGGATGGAGGTGACGTTGAATCGAGTACAAATTCGACCGCAGCGCGCGCCTGCCCTCGCGGCGCAAAATCTCGAGGCCGGTTTCCGCGGCGCCGAGATGCCCGGTGACGTAAATGCAGTCGCCCGGCCGTCCGCCGCGGCGCGTGAGCACCGGTTGACGCGGCGCCACGCCGATCACCGTAATCGCCGCGGCTACGTGTTGGTTGCGCGACACGTCGCCGCCAATCAACCGCATCCGGAACATGCGCGCGGCGCCGCCCATCCCGCAGGCGAAATCGTCCAGCCAGTTTCCTGCTCTCCGCTGTGGCAGCGCGAGCGTCAAAAGAAAATAGCGCGGCGTGGCGCCCATGGCGGCCAGGTCGCTCACCGCCCGCGCCAACGCCTTGTAGCCTACCGCATTGGGCGGATGGAGCCGGCCGAGAAAATGACGACCTTCGATGAAGCTGTCCGTGCTCACCACCCAATCGCGGCCGCTCCGCGCGCGCACCACTGCCGCGTCGTCGCCGATGCCCAGCGGCACGTCCGCCGCCTCGCGCGCGCCGATGCGGCTCGGAATTTTCTGTGTGAGCCGGGCGATGATGTCGGCTTCCGTTCTCATTCAAAGTTGGCGGTACTCGGCCCGCCGCACACCGCGCGCACTACTACAGTTGCGGGAATTGCGCGCGTGAGGAAGGATAACGCCGGACGGCCGCAAGTTTTCCACGGAAATGTACGCCGCGAACTTCCGGTTTGGCTGTCAACATGCTCGCTACAGCCAAGTCAATTTTTCTTGACTTCATCGTTTCCCGTTCTTTACACTCACTCAGAATTTGATTGTGGTTCGCGGTACCGACTCTCAGTTGCCCAGCACGCGCCGGTTGCGGGGGCAGCCGGCCTGGATTCAGCGCAGCAAATTCTAGCGGACCAGAAACGCGCATGAAGCCCACGTCGTTTACATTTCTTTTGGTTTCCGGACAACGGGGAAATCTCCGCAAAGTCAGCGTGCCCTTCTACGTGGTTCATCTGCTCGCGATTTTTGCTATCGTCGGCGGCATCACCGTCTTCGCGGCCATGGGTTCCTACGGACGGATGCTCTGGAAAGCGGCGAGCTACAACGCCCTGCGCAAGGACCAGGAACGCTTGAAGAAGGAGTTCCAGGACCTCCAGGCGCGCGTGAAAGACTCCGACCAGAAAATCTCCTCACTACAATCGCTCGCCACCGATGTCGCCATGAGCTACGGAATTCTCGGAGCGCGCCAGACTCCATTTTTCGGCACCAGCAATCCTCCTGAAAGCGACGAGGCCTTCAACCAATCTCTCGAGCAGTTCCAATTCCTGATGAAGAACGGCACGGCCGTCGCGCTCTCCGCCGAAGGCATTTCGCTGGCTCCCGGACGCAACTGGGAAGACATGCAGTTCACTCCTTCGCTCTGGCCCGTAGTCGGCACGCTCACGGGCACATTCGGCGAACGACTTGATCCGTTCAGTGGTGAGGGCGCGTTTCATTCCGGCCTGGATATTTCTGCGCCGTACGGCACGGAAGTGCGCGTCGCTGCCGACGGCGTAATTTCCGATATCGGCACCCACACCGGCCTGGGACGCGCCATCACGGTAGATCACGGTTTCGGGATCGAAACCGTTTATGGGCATCTCTCGCAGTACGGCACGGAACCGGGCAGAACGGTCAAGCGCGGGGAAGTGATTGGCTACGTGGGCGACAGCGGCAGGGCCTCCGGACCTCACCTCCACTTCGAGGTTCATGTTTACGGCACGCCCGTCAACCCCCTCAAGTTCCTGAAGGGCGCCACGAACGGCGAATAACCGGGCGGATCGAGCGACGCAACAGGCTGAAAAAATAGCGATTTTTCAGGGGTTTGGGAGCCTTCCACAGCGTCCCCAGTTTTCCACAACCCCTCTGTTGTCAATAAGACCGGGTCTCGCTTGCAATTCTCGTGCCGCGCTGCTATCTTATATTGGTTTTCCTAGGCTGGCGTAGCTCAGCTGGTAGAGCATCTGATTTGTAATCAGAGGGTCGGGGGTTCAATTCCCTCCGCCAGCT
>JASHSV010000035.1 GCA_030038535.1 Candidatus Acidiferrales bacterium | reverse complement strand
TACCCGTTGGTGGAATTAGTCTTCTTTTAGCTGCCAGGGTATTCATGCCATGAGACCTCGTTGGATTTATCGAGCGCTGCAGTATAAGCCATGCCTCGGGGCGGGCGCATGTCGGATCCTATGCCGCCGCGTAGCCGGCCCCATCACTCTGTCTGTTCCCTCGCTTCCGAATCCTACGCGCTGTAAGCTGTTGGTTTACGCGCCGTGAGCTCTCCGAAAAAACGCCGCAAATTCAGCGCCGGTCAGGCCGCCCGCCGCGTGGCCCGCGAAATCATTGGCCAGCCGCCGCCCGAACGGGTCATCCCCGACAAGCGCCGCAAACCGCCCAAGCACAAAAAGTCCTGGCCCCAGGAATTGGAGGATTAGGCCCGCCTTTGCCCGCCGTTGGTCATGCCGGGGTCCAGCGGGGCTCCCGGTCTCATTTTCCGGGCCCAATTTTTTGACAGGAGTGCACTATTTTTGGTATTGGTAACGTCCGCCCTGTGGCGATGGGCCCTTTCCGGGCGCCGCTGGAGCGGGCATGAATTTGGGTCTTGTGGAAATGCGGACAATTTTGAGGTAGCGCACGCCAGGTCGGCCACTCGCCCTCGAAAACTAAATCGTCGCAAGCTCTGGAGGAATTTTATGAACGCAACCTTTCGATGGAAACGCATCAGTCTCGCAATTTGTGCCGCGGCGCTTCTGCTGGCTTTGCCCCTTCGAGCCCAGAAGGCGGCCGCCGACGATGATTCGGCGAGCGGCAAGGCCGTCCCAGCGGCAAAGTCTTCGCAACCTGCTCAGCCTTCCGATCCATCGCCGGACAAGTCCGCTTCCTCGAAGTCCGGCGAGGATCCGCACATTGTGCCCGGCAGCGATTACCCCCACTGGGAGTGGTTCCTGGGGTATTCCTTCCTGAACGCGCGCTTCGGCTCCGGCGTGAACTCGAAGAACGCCAACGGCGGCAGCACCTCGATTGAATACAACTTGAACCGCTGGGTCGGTTTGGTGGGTGATTTCGGCGGCTACGATTTCGGAACCATCACCTTCCCCGGCCCCACTCCGGTTACGGGCGTGCACATCATCAGCTACGACTTCGGTCCCCGGCTGAATTACCGCTTCGGCGAGAGGGACAAGGACACTTTCTTCGGACAATTCCTGGTCGGCGGCGGGCATCTGGGTTTCAACGCGGCCGGAGTGGGCACGACCAAGAACGCCTTCACGATGGCCGCTGGCGCCGGTTTGGACATCGGCATCACCAAGCATGTGGCCTGGCGCGTCGGGCAGATTGAGTATGTGCTCAGCGATTTCAGCGACGTAAACGACTACCGGCCGCAGAACGACTTCCGCTTCTCCACCGGCATTCTCTTCCGCTGGGGCGCCAAACCGCTCACGCGGAACAGGCCTCCTACGGTGACGTGCTCCACCGACGTCAATTCCATCCGGGAGGATTCCACCGAGTCGATTCCCGTCCGCGCCAACGGCAGCGATCCGGATAACGATACGCTCACCTACGCCTGGACGGCGAGCGGCGGGCGCGTCGAGGGAACGGGCAACGTTGCGCGGTGGACGTCGAGCGGTGCAGGGCCCGGAAGCTACACCATCACGGCGCGCGTGGACGACGGCCACGGCGCCAACGCCTCTTGCTCGGTGAATATCCGCGTCGAGCCGCGTCCTCTGCCGCGTCCGCCGACGCTCTCCTGCTCCGCGTCTCCCCGCACCGTGATGCCGGGCGAACGCGTCACAGTCACCGGCAACGGCGCCAGTCCTGAAGGATTCCCGCTCGACTACTCCTGGCGCACGGATGGAGGACGCGTTTCCGGCTCCGGCTCGCAGGTGGAGTTGGACACCAGTGGTCTCGCTCCGGGCAGCTATCACGTCACCGGCCGAGTGGCTGACGGTCATGGCGGCGCCGCCGATTGCGTGGCGGATCTGAGGGTTTCCGCGCCTCCGCCCAAGCCCCAGGCCTCCAAACTCGGCGAATGCCTGTTCAAGAAGCTGGATAGCGCGCGCGTGGACAACGTCTGCAGCCGCACACTCGACGACGTGGTGCTGCGCATGCAGAACGATCCCAAGAGCACGCTCGTCATCACCGGCTTCCAGGATCCGGCAAAAGAAAAGAACAAGAAGCTCGCCGAAGAGCGCGCCAATAACGCCAAGAAATACGTCACAGACAAAAAGCACGGCATCGACCCGGGCCGCGTGACCACTCGAACCGAAGCGGGCGTCGCCGGCGCCGGCGATTCCAATCGCCGCGTCGAGCTCGTCCTGGTGCCCGAAGGCGCTAGCTACTAAGCAAAGAGAAACGACGGGCGGGGCTGCGCCGGCTCCGCCCGTACGCTTCTATCCGGCGAGTCGCGACAAGAATTCGCAGTGAATCGAGCACAGATCTGAAGGGATGATGATAGTGCGCGCGTCTTGGTGTGGGCGAAGGCCTGAAACACCAAAGCAGCGGCTGATTCGGAAGCGTTTCCGGCCGGTCGAGGCCGGTGCGTCGCAGCCCCTGGGCGCTTAGCTTTTGCTTCCTGTCAACCGCTGCCTCAGTCAAGCCTGGCGACACCCTGGGAGGGCTTTGCCGCCGGCTTTGCGCCGGATTGCCCGGCGATCTCATCCACCCCCTCCGCATCCGACTCATTCGGGAGGGGAACCTGCTGGACCGTACTCTCCTGCTTCGGCTTCTTTCTTACTGCCCCTTCTACGCCTTCTCTCTAGCGCGGGCTGTCGAGTTCGCGCCGTGCTCGCGGTCACAGCACCCTGTGATTCGCGTCGCAGCGGATTGACGTGCGTGCGGTGCATACAATTGCTTGGGTTTTCGTGAATCCCGGAGGCGGCTCATGAGCAAACCAATCACGATCCATCAGGCCCCGCATCTCCAGGAGCTGAGAATTCGCGCCGTGCTCGGCAACGACCTGCAAAACAAAATGCACGACGCCATTGCCTGGCGCGCCTACCGGCTCTACGAGGAGCAAGGCGCGAAACCCGGCCACGACGTCGAACACTGGCAACGCGCCTTTGCCGAAGCGGTTCGCCCGCTGGACTGCGGCGTGATTGTCCAGGATCGCCGCGTCTGCCTGACCGCAGACGCGTCGCTGTTTGACGACGGCCCCTTCGAAATCTATGTCGAGCCGCGCCGGATCACGCTCTGTGGCTTCGACCGCTATCACCGGCCGATCCCCACCGCGCCGGGAGAGCCCGTGCGAGCGCGGCGCGACTGGATCTTCCGCGTCTACGACCTCGATGTGGATGTGGACCCGCGTGAGGCGACGGCGCGCTTCAACGGCCCGGTGCTGAACATTTACCTGGCAAAGGCGGGAGCGCACCTGGAGCAGGCGGCGGTGGCGGCCGCGAGGTAGCCGGCGAGGCTCGCACGGAGCCTAGTTCTTCGAGCCTCAACCCGGTTTGTGGTCGGGAACGTTCTCGTCCGGTTTGAACACCGGCGACGCGGACTTGCCCAGATGTTCCGCAAAGCTCGCGGAAACTCCTTCCAGGCCGTGTTTGTCGAATCCTGTGAAACTCGCCGCGATGGTCCCATCCTGCTGGATCAAGAACAGCGTGGGGACGTTGGTCAGGCCGTAGGCGTTCGAGACGGGATAATCCTCCGCGTCAATCAGCGAGGGAAATGTGAGACCGTACTCCTTGCCGAACTTGCGCGTGTCGTTCGCGTCGTCCTGCGAAATTCCGAGAATGGCTACCTTATCGCTTGCGTAAGCCTTGTGGATGCGCTCCACAAACGGCAGCGCGAACTGGCACACCGGGCAGCTCACTTTGTAGAACGCGGCGAGCACGGGCCCGTTTTCCAGCACCTTCGCCAGGTTTACGCGGTGCCCGTTCTCATCCGGCAGGTCGATTTCCGGCGCTTGCGAGCCGGCCGCGAGCATCGCCGGCTCCTTGCATTTGATCGCGCGAAGCAGCTTCTTCAGCATCGTCGTCTCATTCTAGCGAAAAGAAATGCGCGCTTCCATCCATCGCGTGCCGCAAGCTGCACAGCCTCCCGGTTCGTGCGCCTGCGGTCCTTCACTGCCGGACACCCTGCGGGCTTCTACCGGTTCGCCTCCCGCCGCTTCAGTGGATGTGCCGCGTCTTCTTCGAAAGAAAATCCATCAACAAATACTGCCCCAGCGTGTGCGGAGTGGTGAAGTATGCCTTGCCGCGGCACATCTCGCTCACTTTCTGCACAAAGCGCACCAGGGTGTAATCGCTGGCCAGCATGAACGTGTTGATCATGATTCCGGCTCGCCGGCAGCGCGCCACCTCGTCGAGCGTTTCGCTCACCACCATGGGGTCGAGCCCGAAGGCGTTCTTGTACACCCGCCCGTCGTCCAGCGTGAGCGCCGAGGGCTTTCCGTCTGTGATCATCACGATCTGGCGCATGTCCTTCTTTTGTCGCGCGAGGATGCGCCGCGCCATCCGCAGCCCTTCGCGCGTGTTCGTGTAGAACGGACCCACCTGCTCGCGCGCCAGTTCCTCGAGCGGGATTTCCTCCGCCGTGTCGTGGAACAGCACCAGGTGCAGCGAGTCGCCGGGATACTGCGTGCGGATCAGGTGCGAGAGCGCCAGCGAGACGCGCTTGGCCGGCGTGAAGCGGTCTTCGCC
>JASHSV010000034.1 GCA_030038535.1 Candidatus Acidiferrales bacterium | reverse complement strand
CAGGAAATGCAAGAGCGCGTGCCGAATTTCGTCTCGTGCAGAAGTCCGCGTGGGATCGATCACCAGCTCGTACCGGCCACGGTAAATCCGGAAGTTGCTGCGCGCTCCCACCAAAGGCTCGACGTACACCGTAAAGGCCCGCTCGGGAGAAGGGCGCAGAATTTGGCGGGTGTAGCCGCTCTCCAGCAGCATGAGATCGGCAACGACGCGCTCCATCTCTCCGGCAGGCCGCCGGTAGAGCGGCTGGAAGCGGGCATAGAGCTGTTCGATGTTGTCCTCGCGGTAATAGGCGGCGAGCAGATCGGTGAATCCCTCGAGCGCGGCGGCGTCGGGAGGAATGTCGTCCTGCTCGACCACGAATTGGAAACGGGGAGGCGCCGAGATTATCAGCCCGTACGAAACGTAGCGGGAAAGCGTGGCGCCGAGGTCCGCTAGCTCATGGTTGCGATAAAACTCGCGGAGAGCGTCCACGGCCGGACCGTTCTGCCGCGCAATATCTCGCCGGACCGCTGCCTCGATCCCCGTCAATGAGCTTTCCGGAACGCCGGATTCGTATCCCCCCGCGTAGGCCGCGCACAGCGCCGCGAACAACTGGGGGCTCTGCTGGACGGAAACGGGCGATACAACCTCTTGTCTCGGCAGCGGCGGCTCCTGCGGCGCGCCCGGCAGGGTCAGCGTCAAGATGCCCAGGAAAAAGCCAGACGTACAGAGTGCGTGGCGGATGGAACGTCCTCCCGAAATGAAGTCTGCGTCCCGCGGCAGGCGAGCCAGAGCTACTTTTCCAATCTACCGGGCGCCTTGCGGTGAGTCAACCACGCTGAAACCTGCTCTCGCGAATGCCCGGGAATGAGACGCGAGGCAATCTCCAGGGGATGCTCGCGCGGTCTCGAGGTGCTGAGTTCTGGAGAATGTCGCGCTACGCCGGTCTTTTCGCGCGGATGAAGGCGCTGATGAATTTGCCGTCCACTTGGGCGGCAATGGCATCAGCACCGAGGCCTGCAGCTGTCAGAAACTGACGCGCGTCCCTCAAATCGTATACCCGGGTCGGTTCGATTTCGATTTCCGCAAACCCCGCGGCAGAGAGCTTCTCGCGATAGGCCGCGTCGCTCAGCGCACCGGCCACGCAGCCTACCCACAGCTCGATACTGCGGCGAATCTCGCGGGGCACATCGCCGCGCACAACAACGTCGGAGATAGCCAGGCGGCCGCCGGGCTTGAGCACGCGGAACGCCTCGCGCAGGACGCGGTCTTTGTCCGCTGAGAGATTGATTACACAGTTTGAGACGATCACGTCTACGCTGCACCCCGGCAGCGGGATGTTTTCCATTTCACCCTTGAGAAATTCCACGTTGGCCAGACCGGACTTGCGCTTGTTCTCCTCGGCGAGAGCCAGCATTTCGTCCGTCATGTCCAGCCCGTAGGCTTTGCCGGTGGGGCCGACGCGGCGCGCGGAGAGAAGAACGTCGATTCCTCCGCCGGAACCCAGATCCAGCACGGTTTCTCCCGGCGCAAGCTGCGCCAGCGCCGTGGGGTTTCCGCAACCGAGAGAGGCTAGCACGGCTTTTTCCGGGACCGAGGAGGCCTCGGATTCGCTATAAAGATTCGACGAGATCGGGTCGCAACCACAGGTGGCAGAAGCGGGACTCGAGCCGCAGCACGCCGTGCCGTCACCTTCGGTCACGCGCTTCGCGGCATTTCCGTACTTCTCTCTCACTACGTCCTTCACGTTCTCGGCGCTCATTGGATTCTCCTCGGCATGATGTGTTGACTTTCCCTGCCGCGCAGCACCTACTATGTGCTGCGGAGCAGCCAGTTTACGACGGTTCGATTTCGCCTGCCTCGTTCCATCCGCCACCGCGACCCGTTTCGGCCGCCCGCTGCTTCTGGGCTCGCACCAACCAACGGAAAAACACTGCGGCCGCCAGCGTGCCTAGCAATTGCGCAGCAACAAATGGCAGCACGTCGGCTGGCCAGATACCCGCGAATGAGTTGCTGAGCGATCGTGCAATGGTGAGCGCGGGATTCGCAAATGCCGTAGAGGCCGTGAACCAGTAAGCCCCGGTGACGTAGGTCCCCACGGCATAAGCCACGGCTTCAGGACGCCAGCGGGCGCAGCTTTGAATCACGGCCAATAAACCAAACGTGGCTATACACTCGCTCAAGAACTGGGCTGGGCCGCTTCGCCGGTGCTGTGAGGTTTGGATAAGGGGCAGGCTGAACATCGCGTGTGTGACGATAACGCCTGTGAGGCCTCCGAGAGTCTGAGCGAAAATGTAAGGCACAGCTTCCAGCCAGGATGTCTCTCCGGATAGCCCGCTGGACAGAGTCACGGCGGGATTGAAATGCGCTCCCGACACAGGGCCGAACGCGAGGATCAAAGCGACCAGCGCCGCTCCAGTAGCAAGAGTGTTCTCCAAGAGACACAGGGACACATTGCCGGCGGACAGGCGCGCGGCCATAATCCCGGACCCCACCACCGCAACGACAAGAAATGCGGTCCCAGTGAATTCTGCGGCAAGCCGACGAGGGAGGGAGAAAGTCATTGGAGACCAATCCTGTCGATTTCTTTCTTAATGGCAAGTCGATCGAGGCTGGAGAGCGGCAAACACAGGAAAAGGCTGATTCTGCGATCAAGGATCATGAACGCATCTCGGAATGCGCGCTCAATCTCTTCTGGGGTACCCTTCGCCGACGCGGGATCAGGCACTCCCCAATGTGCGGTCATCGGCTGGCCCGGCCACACCGGGCACACTTCACGGGCGGTGTTGTCGCAGACCGTAAATACGAAATCCATCTGCGGAGCGGCTGGCCGGGCGAACTCGTCCCAGTCCTTGCTCCGCAAACCCTCGGTGGGAAGGTGGGCGAGTTCGAGTTGGCGGAGCGCTTCCGAGCGGACGGAGCCGGAAGGGTGGCTGCCGGCGCTGTAGGCGATGAAATTTGGCCTACCCTTTCGGTTCAGGATGGCCTCAGCCATGATGGAGCGGGCGGAGTTGCCGGTGCAAAGGAACAGCACGTTGTAGC
>JASHSV010000369.1 GCA_030038535.1 Candidatus Acidiferrales bacterium | reverse complement strand
CTGCTACGGGTTCGCAGAGAGGCACGAACTCCATTGCTTGGGGCGCAAAGAACCGGCTAGCGGTCTCGTCCTCATCCATTTCTGCTCGAGCACTTAGGACGCTGGTGACCGGTGTGTTTACGGTCCGGGGAGTCGGCGCGGGCACGGAAACTGCTATGCCTGCGCTCGCAGCCGCCGCCAATGCTTTTGCGCGCGCTTGGATCGGGACTTCGACGGATTCCCTTTCAGGCGGCTCCGGAGAGCTTTGTATGACAGGTGTCGGGACCGCGCTCGCGTGCGCGGCTGCAGCCTTGGAAAACGTGATCCCCCAGAAATCGGGGATGCTATGGGTAAATTCGACCTCTACATAGCTCAGGTCCGGGGTTTGACGCACGTTGGTCACGCGGCAGTGAGCATAGCGGTTGGTCCGCTCGTTGATGAGAATCAGGTCCTGCCCACAGGCTACGGGCTTGGCCAGCAGAATGACGGCACCTCGGGGAAAAAGCAGCAAAGTCTTGGTGGTCTCTTCAAATGATTCGGTCGCTGGGCGTTCTTTGCTGGTGCCGCTCAGCGCCTGACGTCCCAGTGCCCGCACGGACACTTCCATGCATGCCGCTGCTGGGTCGCTGGTGCCCCACTGTCGTCCATCGGATGGCACTTCTGCGAGTCGCTGCAACGGTCCCATGGGCATCACGTTGAATTGTTCATCCGCATCCATGGTAGTCTCCGGTCCCCCTGCGCGCGAAGTGCTCGGTTCTCCCCGGGAAGTCTTGAGAAGTCTTCTTTTAGTGCGTGAGTTCACGAGAGGCAAGAGTACGCGCGGACCTGACCCCAAGTCCCAGGTCAGAGCTGGCCGTTTGGTGAGGCCTCTTGTATTGAACGTTTCTGGAGGGGAATCTGGCGGCGGAAGTTTCTGGGATCAGTACACTGCAGAGGAACCGGCGCCTTTGGCGCGGCCTTTCCCGTGTTTAACTCTGGGTTTTGGCCTCTGCTCGAGGGGTACGCTTCACCCCAAACCACTCCAGAATTTCCCGCGCTGCCCAGACCGGTCCCACCAGGAAATAGACGGGGCCCTGGAAAAACGCGGGATTATTACCCTCGATTCGATGGCCGAGAAACAGCATCACCCAGCCGCCCGCAAAAAACACCAGACCCCACTGCCAGACGATGAAAAACAGAATGATCCCCGCAAAGATGCATGGAATTCCGATGGCGTGGAGTACGCGATTCGCCAGGTTGTGATGCTCGTGCTCGTATTTCTCCATGTAGGGTTCGATCGTGGCCATCGCCGCACCTCGTAATTACTTTCTACGCCGAATGTGCTGCGAAGGCAACGGGGAGCCGATTCTCAGCCGGGATTGTCACAGAATGCTGCGCACCACGCCGCCCTCGGCCCGCACTGCCGCTCCGCTGATGGCCGCCGAGAGCGGGCTGGCCACGAAGGCAACCACGACGGCGATCTCTTCCGGCGTCTCCAGGCGCTTGAGCAGCGAGGAAGGGCGGACCGATTTGAAAAGCTCCTTCTCGACTTCCGTGGGGCTCAGACCCCGTTTCCGCGCGAGGTCGTTTACAAAACTCGTCACGCCCTCCGATGCGGTCGGGCCGGGCATCACCGTATTCACCGTCACTCCCGTGCCTGCCACTGATTCCGCCAGGCCGCGCGCCAGGGCTATCTGCGCCGTCTTCGTCACGCCGTAATGCACCATCTCCGCCGGAATCTGCTGGCCCGATTCGCTCGAGATGAAGATAATGCGTCCCCAGTTCCGTTTCAGCATCCCCGGCAGATAGTGCCGGGAGAGCCGCACTCCGCTCAGCACGTTGACTTCGAATATATTCATCCACTCCGCATCCGCTATTTCCAGAAACGATTTGACGGCGTAGATCCCCAGGTTGTTGACCAAAATGTCGGCCTCGGGGACTGCGCGGGTCAGCTCCGCCGCGCCCTTGGCTGTTCCCAAATCCGCGGCCACGCCGCGCAGTTTCGCCCCGCTCGATTTCTTCTCAATCCTTTTGATCGCGGCCGCCACGCGCTCCTCTGTCCGGCCGTTCACGACGACCGTCGCGCCCTCCTCGGCAAGCGCCTCCGCGATTGCCAAGCCGATACCGGCGGTTGAACCGGTGACGACCGCAGTCTTTCCCTTCAGCTCAAGATCCACGTCGCTCCTCCTAGTTCCGGCCCTTTGCCAGGGCGTACGGCAGCTTCTCTTTCTGTTCAGGAGTTCGATGCACGGATAGTCTTTCTCGTGGCAGAAAACGGGGTGTCTACTCGCTTGGCGCCGTTAGGGCCGCTCCACCGGCGCGGCGGCCTTTCAGCAGCAGGTAAAGCACCGGAATAAAAATCAGATTCAGCGTCGTAGCCGCCAGCATTCCTCCCAGCACCGTCGTGCCCACCGAATGCCGCCCTTCGCGCCCCGCACCCTGCGCGAATACGAGCGGCAGGACGCCCAGGATAAACGCGAGCGAAGTCATCAAAATGGGGCGGAGCCGGATCCGCGCCGCCTCCACTGTGGCCTGCACAATAGGCATGCCCAATTTGCGCAATTGCTCGGCAAATTCCACGATCAGGATGGCATTCTTCGTGGAGAGACCCACCAGCATCACCAGCCCGATCTGGCAATAAATGTCATTGGCCAGTCCCCGCGCCGCCTGCCCCGCGAGCGCCCCCAGCACGGCTGCCGGCACGGCCAGCATCACGATAAACGGCAGCGTAAAGCTTTCATACTGCGCCGCCAGCGTCAGATACACCACGAGCGCGCCCAGCCCGAACAGCAAAATCACAGTGCTCCCTGACTCGATCTCCTCCAGCGAAAGCCCCGTCCATTCGAATCCGAAGCCCGGCGGCAGCGTGCGGCCGGCCAGCGCTTCCATTTCGCGTATGGCCTCGCCCGTGCTGTGGCCGGGCGACGCAGCTCCATCAATTTCCGTCGCGCGAAATAAATTGTAGTGGCTGATGACCTGCGCATTGGTTGTCGGCTGGACCCGCACCAGATTTTCCAGCGGCACCATCCCGCCTCGGTCCGTGCGGACGTAATATTGGCCGATATCCCGCGGCTGCGAGCGAAAAGCGCGGTCCGCCTGGACGTATACGCGGTAGGCGCGGTTATTGAAGTCGAAATCGTTGACGTACACGGAACCCATGTAAACCGAAAGCGCCTCGTTGATCTGGCTGAGCGGCACGCCGAGACTCCGGGCTTTATCTCGTTCTATTGTCACCTGGTATTGCGGGTCGTTGGCAGTGAATGAGCTATAGAGCCCGCCCACAACGCTGCTTTGGCCTCCCGCCTGAGTCAGGTTCTGCGCCGCTTCCGCCAGCGATTCCACCGTGCCGCCGCCGCGATCTTCCACGACGAACTGAAAGCCGCCGAAATTTCCCAGTCCCTGGATCGCCGGTGGGGAAAACGGTATCACGGTACCCCCGGTGATCTGCGAAAGCGGCGTGCGCAACCGGTCGAGCACCGCCGTCACCGAATGCTGGTCCCCGGGCCGCTCGGCAATCTCCTTCAGACTCGCGTAAATGATCCCGAAATTCGCCGCGCTCGTGGTCGCCCCTGCCCCCGAAACCACGAAGCTGTCGTCCACTTCCGGGACCTTGGAGAGCACCAGGGCGGCCTGGTCCGCGACGTTGCTTGTGTATTCGAGCGAGGCTCCCGGCGGCGCCTGAATGACCACCATCATGTAGCCCTGGTCCTCGTCGGGCACGAAGGCGTGCGGAACGCGCCGGAATATGGCGTAGCCACCGGCGGCACACGCCAAGAACAGCGCAAGCACCGCCAGTCGATGGCGCAGTGCGTAGGTCAATGTCGCGCGGTAGGCCAGCGTGCCCGCTTCGACCATCCGGTTAAATAGGCTGAAGAACCAGCCGTGCGCCCCGCCTTTCCCCAGCAAAAGTGCCGCCAGCGCGGGCGAGAGCGTCAGCGCATTGAACGCCGAGATGGCCACCGAGAATGCGATGGTCAGAGCGAACTGGCGGAAAAGAATTCCGGTGGTGCCGGGGAAAAATGCCACGGGAACAAACACGGCAATCAGCACCAGCGAAGTCGCCATCACCGCCCCTGCCACTTCTTCCATCGCTTCGGACGCCGCGCGGTGCGCGTCGCGCTGCCCTTCGCGGATGTGTCGCTCCACGTTTTCGATTACCACAATCGCGTCGTCCACCACCAGCCCGGTTGCCAGCGTCAGCCCAAACAGCGTTAGCGTGTTGATCGAAAATCCCAGCAGCTTCACGAACGCGAAGGTTCCGATGAGCGACACGGGAATCGTCACCGCCGGAATCAGCGTGCTCCGCCATTCCTGCAGGAAGATAAAAATCACCAGCAGCACCAGCGCTACCGCCTGCAGCAGTGTCTGCAAGACGTCGCGGATCGATTCGGAAACCTCATTGGTGGTATCGAATCCGATCACGTATTTCAGCCCCGGCGGAAACCGGCGGGAGAGCCTCGCCAATTCCTCTTTTGCCCTCCGGTCCACATCGAGCGCATTCGCCGTGGGCAGTTGCGTGATTCCCAGGCCCACCGTGTCGAAACCCCCGAACCGCAGCTTGGAGCTGTAATCCTCCGCTCCCAACTCCGCACGCCCCACATCTTTCAGCCGCACCAGCGTCCCATCCGGGTTCGACTTCAGCACGATGTTCTCGAACTCGGCCGGCTCCGTCAGCCGCCCCAGCGCGCGCACGCTGATCTGGAAAGCCTGGTTTCCGCCGGCCGGCGGCTGTCCCAACTGGCCCGCGGCCACGTTCACATTCTGTTCTTCCAGCGCGTTCACCACGTCCGCCGCCGTTAGCGAGCGGCTCGCCAGTCGCAGCGGATCCAGCCACAAGCGCATGGCGTACTTCCGTTCCCCGAATACGAGCGCGTCCGCCACGCCGGGAATGCGCTTGATCGCGTCGCGCACATACAGGTCGATGTAGTTGGAAATGAACAGCGTGTCGTATTCCCCGTGCAGGGTGTAAAAGCCCGCGCCCAGAACGAATCCTGTGGCGCTCTTCGACACACTGATGCCATTGTTCTTCACCTCGTTCGGCAGCCGCCCCAGCACTCCACTGATCCGGTTCTGTACGTCCACCGCCGCCAGGTCGATGTCGCGGTCCACCGAAAACGTGGCGAGAATATTGCTGGAGCCGTCGTTCCCGCTCGTCGAGGTCATATACTTCATCCCCGGCGACCCGTTGATTGCCTGTTCGAGAATCGTGGTGACCGCGCTCTCCACCGTTTGCGCGTTCGCCCCGTTGTAGAACGACGATACGCCCACCTGTGGCGGCGAAAGATTGGGATACTGCGCGACAGGCAGCGTGGGAATCGACACGGCGCCCGCCAAGATGATCAGCAGAGCGCACACCGTGGCAAAGATGGGGCGCCGGATGAAGAAGTCAACAAACATGAAAGGTCGGACCCCTCAGGGCTTTGTGGCTTCCGTCTTCGCTTCGACCACCGGTATTCCGTCGGCGAGCGCCTGCGCTCCGGATACGATCAGCCTATCGCCCGGCTTCACCCCGTCGAGCACGGTGTAATCGTTCCCGTATACCTCGCCCACGTGAATCAGCCGCTGCCGGGCCACCAGACCTTTGCCTTCGTCCAGGGCCACGAACGCAAAGTACTGCCCGTTGATCCGCGTCACCGCCACCACGGGCACCACCGGCCCCTGGTGCTGGCCCCAGGTGATCCGCGCGCGCGTCACTTCCGCTGTGCGGAGCTGCTCTTTGTGGTTGTCCACCGCAGCTTTCGCCAGGATCGATTGCGTATCTGGATTCACCTCGGGGGAAACGAACGTGATTTGGGTTCTTGCCAGCACGTTTTGCCCACTGTCCAGAAGCTCCACGGGCAGGCCTACGCGCAGGTCTCTGGACCGCTCGACGGGCACGTAAATGTAGGCTTCGAGCGCTCCCGGCTGGTCCACGGTGGTCAGCACGCTGGCCACCGTCACGCGGTCGCCTACGCGCACCGGTATGTCGCCCACGATTCCGCCCATCGGCGCGGCCACCTGGTAGTAGTGCAACTCCACGCGCTGCTCGCGCACCTGCGCGTCAAGCGATTCCACGTCCGCCTTCGCCGTGTCCAGGGCCGTCTTTGCGGTGTCCAGGTCCTGCTTGCTGATCACACCTGCCGCGTAGAGTTTTTCCGCGCGTTCGTACTGGATTTGCGCCAGGCGCAGCGCCGCTTCCTTCGAAGCGCGCGTTGCTTCCTGGCTGCCCACGGTGGCTTCTTGCTTCCGCGGATCGATTTGCATCAGCGGCTCTCCCCCTTTCACCGTGTCGCCCGAAGCCACAAAGATCTTCGTCACTTGGCCTTCCACCTGCGGATTGATGACCGCCGAGTGCCGCGAGCGCAGTTGCGCCAGGTATTCCGTGCTTTGCGGCACAGAAGCGGACTGCGCCACCACGAACCTTACGGCCATGGCCGCCTGCCCCGGCGCGTCGCTTCCCTCCGCTTTGCGGGAACACCCCGCCCCTAGAAGTGCGGCCGCTGCCAATGCCGCCGCACAGGCAAGCCTCCACCCGCTTCCTCGGATTCGCATGACCGTTATTCTATCGTTCTTTTTCTTTTTGCCGGAAATCGGGCGCTTCCGTTCCGTCCACAAGTAGGATGTGCTTTCGAGGGTTCCGGTTCCCGGAAAATTTCGCTGTGTCCGCGCGGGCAGCCCCCACCACCCAGTCGTGTTGCTGCGGCCCGGCCGACGGACTACAACTCCCGCCGGCCTTCCATGGCCTTCGACATGGTGACCTCATCCGCGTACTCGAGATCGCTGCCCACAGGGATTCCCATCCCGATGCGCGTCACGCGGACGCCCAGCGGCTTGATCAATTTGGAGAGATACACGGCCGTGGCTTCACCCTCCGTAGTCGGGTTCGTGGCGATGATAATCTCTTCCACCGTCCCCTTTTTCAGCCGTTCCAGCAGGCTCTTGATCTTCAACTGGTCCGGCCCTATTCCGTTCAGCGGCGAAAGCGTTCCGCCCAGCACGTGATAGAGCCCGTTGTACCCGCGCGTTTTTTCGATCGGCACGATGTTGTGCGGCTCCTCCACCACGCAGATGCTCTTGTGCGCCCTCGCCGGGTTCCGGCAGTACAGGCACGGGTCCGTGTCCGTCACGTTGTTGCAGATTGAGCATTCCCGCAGATTGTTCTTCGCCGCCAGGATGGCCGCGGCCAGCGATTCGGATTCTTCGCGGTCCGCCCGCAATAGGTGGAACGCCAGCCGCTGCGCCGTCTTCTGCCCGATGCCCGGCAGGCGCTTCAATTGTTCCACCAGATTAGCGATCGGTTCGGCAAAATCAGGCATGGAAAATGAGTTGTAGCAGCTACCGCGGCTTGTAGAGCCGGCTTCGAGACCGGCATTCCCGCATCAAAACAATCCCGGAATCTTCAGTCCCGCCAGATTCGGCAGCCCGCCGGCCAGGCCCCGCAATTGATTCTGCAGCTCTTCGTCCACGCGCCGGCTCGCATCGTTCACCGCGGCCAGGATCAGCTCGCCCAGCATCTCCGCGTCTTTTCCCGCGAAAATTTCCGGGTCGATCTTCACTTCCATCATGCGCTTCTGACCGTCCATCTTCACGCTCACCATGCCGGCGCCCGCGGTAGCCTCCACGCGGATGTCCCGCACTTCCCGCTCCAGCTTTTCCTGGAGCTGCCCGAATTGCGCCAGCATCTGCTGCAGAGCCTTGACTTCCATGGTCAGTCCTCGTCGCGGCGCCGCACGTCGCGGATCTCGCCGCCGAAGCGCTCGAGCATCGCCCGGACCACCGGATCGCGTTCGAACTTCGCGCGCGCGTCCGGCGACCCGCTGCGCCGCGTGGGAACGAGTCCCGTTCCCCCTTGCGACGCGTCCAGTTTAACACAGACGCGCAACGGCTGGCCCACCACTTGGCTCGCGATTGTCCGCAAGCGCTCCATCGCGTCCCGGGTCGTCTCCAGCATCTCCGCAAGCGCGCTTCGCTCGCGCGGAAAATAAACACGCATCTCGCTTCCGTCCAGCTCCCAACGCGTCACCTGTTCCACAAGCGTCGCCAGCATCTTCGTCTGCCCGCGCACCGCCGAAAGAATCGATTCCACCTGCATCGCTTCAATGCCCTGAAACGCGCCGGAAGTTCGCGCGATCGCGCCGAGGCTCGTCGCTGTCACGGGACCCGCGGGCGCACTCACAGTCCGTCCGCCCGCAGCGGCAAGATTCATCTCCATCCGCGCGATTCGCTCCTTCACGGGAGCGGCAGTGCGTGCCGCTCCTGCGGTGGGCGCCATCCCGGCTGCCGCTTCTCCCGCTACGGACGATGACACCGCTGAGGCGCGACCCGGTCCCGCGCTCGCCGTTCCGCCCTCCGCAGTCCCTGCCAGCGCATGCTCCAGCGGCACCAGGCGCATTGCATTCACCATGCGCAGCAACCCGAGCTCCAGGTGCAGCGCGGGGTCCGGCTTCCGGCGCAGGTCGTAGTCCGTCTCCAGTAAGATGGAGAAAAATCGCGTCAAATCTTCCTCGCTGAACTGCCTGGCCTGTTCCCCAATGCGTGCCCGTTCGTCCTGCGGAGCGGCCACCAGCTCGGATTTCGCACCGGCCACGCGCGCCACCAGCAGGTTCCGCACGTGGCGCACCGCCTCCCGCACAAAATGTTGCAGATGCCGACCCTCCGCCACCAGCCGGTGAGCCAGCGCCATCGCGCGTTCCGCCGACTGCGCTGCGATCGCTCCCATCATCTCGTCCAGCACCTCTTCCGGCACCACTCCGAGCAGCTCGCGCACCTGCTCGCCCGTGATCCGGCTGCCGCAGTACGCGATGGCCTGCTCGGTGAGCGAAAGTGCATCGCGCACGCTGCCTTCCGCCGCCCTCGCTATAACCGCAATCGCCTCCGCATCAATTTCCAGCTTCTCCTTTTCGGCTATGCTTTCGAGCGCAGCCACAATCTCTTGGAACGAGAGCGACCGGAAATGGAAGTGTTGCGAGCGCGACCGGATCGTATCCGGCAACTCCTCCGGCTGCGTGGTGGCAAGAATAAACAGCACGTGCTCGGGAGGTTCTTCGAGCGTTTTCAGCAGCGCATTCGATGCTTCGTCAGTGAGCTGGTGGGCTTCGTCGAGGATCACCACCCGGTAGCGTCCCCCGGCCGAGGCGTACCGCACCGTTTCCCGCAACTCCCGGATCTGGTCGATTCCGCGATTGCTCGCCGCGTCGATTTCCATCACGTCCAGCGAATTCCCCGAGGTCACGTCGCGGCAGAACCGGCACTCGTTGCACGGTTCTGGTGTAGGCCCCTTCTCGCAGTTCAGCGCCTTCGCCAGGATTCGCGCTGTGGTCGTCTTCCCCACGCCTCGCTGGCCCGAAAAAATGTACGCGGGAGGAATTCGCCCCGCGCGGATGGCATTGGCGAGCGTGCGCGTGATGTGCTGTTGCCCGGCGATCTCCTCGAATCGCTGCGGCCGCCACTTTCGCGCTATCACCTGGTAACTCATTCGTCTCGTTTCATCGCAAGGTCAGGCTCAGTCTTCCCGAGCCCGTGCCGATCCGGAAGCTTCGGAATTCGGGATCGAGATTCGGGTTTGACCGTGTTTTTTCCCGGCTCCCGCCCCTTCGAGGAACTTCGGGATCTCTGCGGCACACAAAGCTGTCCCGCTACCGTTGCTCCCTTCCGGGCCTGGCGGGGTTTGCGGGGGCTTGTTGCACAGAGCCCGAAGTTCCACGATCGGGCTCGCAGGTCCCGCTCTCTTGCGGCCCGGCGAGCGTCAACAGTGCCGAGTGTACCACGGGATGCCGGATCTGCCCGGCGCCTCGGCCGGTCCCCCGCGCTCACATTCTCCGACCGTGTCCACTTGGAAACTTCCCTCCCATTTTTTCTCCTCGCCGCTCTTCCTCCCGGCTAGTCTAGTTCTCGGTTTCCTCCGCAACTCCACGCAGCGCCAGCGTCGGCCCCACGTGACCGGGCAGGAGGAACGCATGAAAGTACGTCTGTGCCTCGGCGCTGCCCTCGCGATTCTGCTCGCCGTGGCCGCACCCGCCTTCGCTCAAAACCACCAGCTTCTCCAGGGCACCCAGATCAAACTCACGCTCCAGAATGGCCTTTCCACCACCGTCGCACGGGAGGGCGACCCGTTCACTGCCGTCGTTGCCGAGCCCGTTTTCAACGGCACTCAGGTCGTACTCCCCGCCGGCGCGCGCGTCAATGGCACCGTCGGCACCATCTATCGCTCCCGTCATTTCGGGCTGCTTCGCGGCCAGTCCTCGATGAACATCACTTTCCACTCCATTGAAATCGATCACCACGAATACCCCGTGCAGATGAGCCTGCTGGCCATCACCCAGGCAAGCGGACATGAGACTGGCGACGGGCGCAAGGATTTGAAGATCGAGGAAGGCACCGTAGTTCAGGAAAAGCGCGATGTGAAATCCGTTGCTACCGACGTCGCCCTGGGCATGGGCGCCGGCAGCATCGTGGGCGAGGTCTTCAGCCACGTGCTTCGCGGCTTCGTCATCGGAACCGTGGCCTCAACCGCCTACGTTATTGTCAAGAAGGGAAGAGACGTGGAATTGCCCGCGCAGTCCGGTTTCCTCGTTCGCATGGACAACACTCTTGAGGTGCCGCCGCTCGCGGCCGTCGCGGTGCCAGCAGTCAGCCAGCCCTAATCGCGCGTCGCTCCGCAATCGCGCCGGGCGCGATTGCGCGCTTCTGAATGGGAGCGTTTTCGCGCGCTGGCGGGTCCGCCGTCGGGGGAAGAACGGCCGCGCGCCTCAGTTTCCCGGATGCTCCTGATGCATCGTGAGCCCCCAGATGTCGCTGCTCTGTAGTTTGCTCGCCCCCACCGTCCATCGCCGGCCGCTTCTCTGCGTCCAGCACACCAGGAACAATACCGGTTTGTGCTCCGGCATTCGCGCGCCGTCGCGCCCAACCCGCCGTAGGGCCAGCACGCCCTGTTCCTCGGGTTCATGTTTCATATCCAGCATGCATCCTCCGGCGCTCACGTTCAGCGTCATGGTGCGCTCCGAGAAATATTGTCCCGAACGGTCGAAGCCGTACACCTCGACGGAGTAGGGAAGCTTCAGCCGCGGTTCGCGCCTGCGATCGCGCTGCGCTTCCTCGGTCATCTCGTCCCAGCGCGCGACCTCGCTCTGGTTCTCCGTGCTTCGCGTACTCATGCCTCTCTCCCGCGCCTCATTTCGCCGCGCGGCGCTTCAGAAACCGATACAGGCTCGTTCGCCCGATGCCCAGCATCTGCGCTGCCCGCAGCCGGTTCCCCCGGCAGCTCTCCAGCACCCGCTCGATGTGCTCCCGGCGCACTTCCTCCAGCGTCAACGGGCGCCAGCCGGATTCTCCCGGGGCCTCCCCTTCCCGCCGGCGCAACGTTTCAGGCAGGTCCTCCAGGTCGATCACCTCGGCCGCCGCAGTGATGCACGCGCTTGAGATGGCATTCTCCAGCTCACGCACGTTTCCCGGCCATCCGTGCCGCACCAGGCGCGCCATGGCGCGCTGCGTGAATCCTTCCAGCCTGCGTCCATACGCTTCGTTGAATTTTTTCAGAAAATGATGCGCCAGGAGCGGGACGTCACCCGCGCGTTCCCCCAGTCCCGGAACGCGAATCTCCATCATGCTCAGCCGGTAATACAGGTCTTCGCGGAACCGTCCCGCCATCACCTCCGCCCGCAGGTCACGGTTTGTCGCAGCCACCAGCCGCACGTCCACCCGCCGCACTTCCGGCGAGCCCACCCGCTGGATTTCCCGGTTCTCAATTACCCGCAGCACTTTCGCCTGCAGGCCCGGCGACATCTCGCCCACCTCGTCGAGAAATATCGTGCCGCCGTCGGCGAATTCAAACAGCCCCGCGCGTGTCTCGCTCGCCCCCGTAAACGCACCGCGAACATGCCCGAACAATTGGCTCTCCAGCAGCGTCTCCACCAGCGTCGAGCAATTGCACACCGCGAAGCGTTCCCCGGCCACTGCGCTCATCTGGTGCAGTGCTCGCGCCACCAGTTCCTTGCCCGCGCCGGTAGGGCCGCTCACCAGCACGTTCTTGTAGTGCGGCGCCACCTTGCGCATCAGTTCGATCATTTCCACCAGCGGCGGGCTTTGTCCTACGATTCCGTGCTGGCTCAGCTCGGCGAGCAGGCCATCTTCCAGCGCGTGCAGCCGTTGCCGCCGCGCGCGATACTCCGCAATCTCATCCAGCGTGCGCGCCAGCCGCGCAGCCTCGAGCGGCTTGGTCAGATAATCGCGCGCCCCGCGCCGGATCGCCTCGATTGCCGCGTCAATCGAATAAAAACCCGTCATCAGCAGCACGTCCAGCGTGGGATCCACCTTCAGCGCCTGGTCCAGGAACTCCAGCCCGTCCATCGCCGGCATGCGCACGTCCGTCAGCACCGCACGGCAGCGTCGCTTCCGCACCGCGGCCAGCGCTTCTCCCGGCTCTGTCGTTCCCGTGGCCGCAAACCCCATGCGCTCCAGCAGTTCCACCGCAGACGCAACCAACTCTCGTTCGTCGTCCAGCACGCACACGGCGAGGCCCGCGCGCTTTTCCCGGTTCTCCGGCACGCGCACGGTCTCGACTGGCGCTCCCGAGGCGACTTCCACGCCTGCCATCTGTTTTGCCCTCTTTCCGTCTATATCGGCTGAGGAATTGGAAGCTTCAATCTTCGTGGTGGCCTATCGGTGCGCTCGCCGGGAGAACCGCGGCATCGCCGCTTCCCCGCGGCGTGCTGCGGTCGCGCTGCCGCAAGGTCCGGCGACGGATTCTAATTCAGCCCAACAGCGCGTCCGCGCGCCGCGTCCAGCATCTGCGTCGTGCCGGGATTTCCCGAATCTGCCGCGGGCCACACCTGGCTGAGCGTCAACTCGTACAGCGCGCCATTTTCTCTCTCCACCACCTGCCGGGCGCGATAGGCCACCGGAAAACACCGCGCGGGCGCTGCCGCTTCCAGCAGCCGGATGAATACGAGCGCACCCTGCCGCACGCGTTGCCGCACCAATACCGTCCGGTGATCTCCCTCGCCCCACTGCAGCGCTGTCCGCTCCACAAAAAACTGCTCGTTGAGGTCCCAGCCCGAAACTTCCACACGGTACATCATCACTTGGTCTTCCATGTTCGTCTCCGGAGCCAAGCACTGCACGGCGCATGCCGATCCAACGCGCCTTCGCACGCGCTGCATTCTCAAGGGTTTTCGGGAATTGTTTCTCAGTGGAACGCTGGATCTACGTAACAAGCCGGAACGCTGTGTTTCGCTCTGGAACTGCGCTGCATCCCGCGGCGCCCGCGTGGTGCACCCCCTAGTAATTCGAAAACAGCATCGCCACCGCTTTCGGCGCCAGCCAGCCGAACACGCGCCCGTAGGCAATCCAAGCCAGAATCAGCCCCATCAACGCCATCTGTGACCCGCGGTAAAAATCCAGCAGCCGTATTGCTGATCGTTCCGGCAGCAGCAGCGCGATTCCCGTGCTGCCGTCAAGCGGTGGGACGGGCAGCAGATTGAACGTCATGAGGATCAGGTTCAGCATGAAGAAGATGCTCAGCAGCGTAGCCAGGAATCCCAGCCCTTGCGGATCCGTGGCTTCCACGAGCGACGCAAACGATGGCCTTTCCGAAATCTGGAAAATACCTCTCGCCAGACCCGCGCGGATCCCCATTCCCGCCAGCACCATCAGCACGCAGTTGGCTCCCGGTCCTGCCAGCGCCATCCATGCCGCGCGCCGCGGGTGGTTTCTCTGCCAGTTCGGATTGTACGGAGCGCTCGCCCATCCCATCATCCAGCCGTTCAGGAAGTAGGTGATGACAGGCACCAGCACCAGCCCAAACGGCTCACGCCGGATGTGTGGCACCGGGTTCAGCGTTACCTGACCGGCCTCGAACGCGGTAGGGTCGCCTCCCAGTTTTCCAACCAGCGCGTGCGCGCCCTCGTGGCAAACCGTGGAAAATAGGAAGGCAATGTACCAGAGGAATCCCAGCGTCACGGCCTGCGGGTTCAAATCCATGGCCCGTTAGACTAAGAGCGCCCGCGCGGATTCGCAAGCCTGCCCCGTTTGCTAGGACAATTGCCTTCTCGGCGAGTTCTGCGCCATTAGCCGATTTCGGCCGCCTGTAAACCGATGGCTTCTTCTACTCGCCACTGCTCCATCAGCAGCAGCCACCAGATACCGGCAACCCTGCCGCAATGGCCGGCGGTCCGAACGCTTCCTGTGGGATCGGTTCACCGTGGAGCGTCTTCCAGCACCGCCGCGTCGCGTCAAATAGCACCAGGATGACTCCGACGACGAAAATCGTCATTAACGTGGAGTCCAGAAACCCCTGGAATCGCGTCCCCGGCTGCTGCGTCAGTGGCCAGAAAATATTCTTGATGGAAAGCACGCCGGCACAGATCGTGGTTACCCCCACGAACAGCATCGGCACACCGGTAATCCACGCGTATTTTGTCTTTCCCATGTTCACCAGAAACGTCGTGCCCACCGCCAGCGCCAGCGTGGCTAGCAACTGGTTCCCGGTGCCGAAAAGCGGCCAAATCGTCGAGATGTTGCCGGTATAGATCAGGTAGCCCCAGGCCAGCACCACCAGAAATGAGGTTGCCAGGTTGCCCGGCAGCCAGGCCTGATTCCCCAATGGTTTGTAAACCTTTCCCGCCAATTCCTGAAGGACGTAGCGGGCCACCCGCGTGCCCGTGTCAATCGTCGTCAGAATGAACAGCGCCTCGAACATGATGGCGTAGTGATACCAGTAGCTCATGAGCGCCGCCATTCCGGGAATGCCTCGGAAGATTTGCGCCATGCCCACCGCCAGCGATACCGCACCGCCCGTGCGCCCCGCGAGTTGCTCTCCTATTTCCTTCGAGAACACGTCCAGGTTTACGGTCGTCAGCCCCAGCTTGCCGAATACGGCTGGGGCAGCATTAATGGCGAAATAGTCCCCAGGGAAAAGCGAGCAGGCTGCGATGAGCGACAGGACGGCCACTATTCCCTCGCACATCATCGCGCCATAGCCGATGAAACGCGCGTCAGTCTCCTTGTCCAGCATCTTCGGCGTGGTTCCAGAAGACACCAGTCCATGGAAACCCGAAATCGCGCCGCACGCGATCGTCACGAACAGAAAGGGAAAGAGCGGTCCCTTGATGATCGGCCCGCCTCCATGGATGAATTGCGTCACCGCGGGAAACCGGATGTCCGGGTGTACCACGAACACTCCAATCACGAGGGCAACGATAGTCCCGAGCTTCACGTACGTGGACAGGTAGTCCCGCGGCTCCAGCAGCAGCCACACCGGAAGCGCCGAAGCGATAAAACCGTAGGCTCCCATCAGGAAGCAGATTTGGTGCGCGTTAAACGTGAGCGCCGGCGCCCACGAACTCTGCGCCACCCAGTGCCCCGCAATCACCGCTCCGATCAGCAGCGCAACGCCCAGTGTGCTCGGAAGTCCCACCTTGATCTTTCCCGGCTCGCTCTTGAACATGTAAAGCCCCATGGCGATGGCGATCGGGATCGTCATTCCAATCGTGAACACGCCCCATGGGCTGCCCGCCAGCGCATTCACCACCACGAGGCCCAGCCCGGCCAGCGTCACCAGCAGGATCAGCAGCACCGCGAACATGGCCACTAGTCCTGCAAACGGGCTGACTTCCGTCCGCGCCACGTCCGCCAGCGACCGCCCTTTGTGCCGCACCGAAGCCACCAGCACAATCATGTCGTGCACGCATCCCGCCAGCACCGCGCCCACCACAATCCAGGCAAAGCCAGGCGCAAACCCGAACTGGGCCGCCAGCGTCGGCCCCACCAGCGGCCCGGCGCCCGCGATCGCCGCAAAGTGGTGTCCAAACAGCACCCATTTGGGAGAGGGCACGTAATTGTGCCCGTCTTCATAAGCATGTGCCGGCGTCACTCGCCGGTCGTCCAGCGCCAATGCTTTCGCTGCGAGGAACGCGCTGTAATAGCGGTATCCAATAGCAAAAATGCCCAGCGCAACAAGCAGCACGGGAAAAGTATTCATCGATCTCTCCTTCTCGGGGCCAATGAGCCCTGGCCACCCGGCGCGCGCCGGAACTTCTTGGAGCGCAGTCTACCATCGCACCGATGCAGTCCGCTAGGCGGCCTGCACGCCCAAGCCGCGTCGCCCGGGATGTTCGCGCTTCTGAATGTCCCGCGACGGTGAGGTAAATTACATGAATTTGTGATGTGCGGCCGGAGATCGGTGCTTCGCTCGCAGATAAGGGCTCAGAACACGGCAGGGTCTCGCAAGAAAGGGTCTATGGCGGAGAGGGTGGGATTCGAACCCACGAGCCCGGTTTTGCCAGGCTACCCGCTTTCGAGGCGGGCTCTTTCAACCACTCAGACACCTCTCCGCGTCGATATGGTTTACATTCAGCCTAACAAACGCCCGCAGACACAGCAATATCCAGGCTATCGCCGCGCCGCAAAAAACGCCTGCAGCATCGCCGCGCATTCCTCCGCCAGCACTCCCGGCGTCACTTCAACCCGGTAGTTCACCATCGGGCTCGTCAGCACCGCGAAGCACGACCGGAACGCCCCCCCCTTCGGATCGTCCGCGCCATACACCACACGGTCCACGCGCGCCTGCACAATCGCCCCCGCGCACATCGCGCACGGTTCCACGGTCACGTACAGTGTCACCCCCTCCAGCCGGTGATTCCCCGCCGCGCGCGCGGCTGTTCGCAGCGCCACGATCTCCGCGTGCGCCGTCGGGTCGCACAATTCGATCGTGCGGTTGCCGCCACGCGCCAGGCATTCTTCGCCGTGAACCACCACCGCCCCGACCGGCACCTCGCCCCGCCTCGCCGCCTCCTGAGCTTCCTCGAGCGCCTCGCGCATCCATTTTTCGTCGATCGTCGCCATCGCCACGAGCATAGCACGCCGGTATCGCAGCCCGCCGCGGCGAGCGGCGCTACTGCTTCTCCGGACTCGCCCTTTCGCATAAACTGGTTCGCGCAGTTCGGCAGACGCCCGCGCCGCATCCTCAGGCCGAGGAAGGGAATTCATCATGCTCATTCACTTTCGCCGCCTCTCCGCGTGTCTCGCAGCCATTCCGATGTCGATCGCTTTGCTCGCCCTCACCGCGCGTGGCACGCCCCGTCCGGAATCCTTTCCCCGCCAGGCCGCCGCTGCGCCCGCAGCCGAACAGACCGCCGGCCAGGCCTTCAAAAACTTGCAGATCCTCAAAGAAATTCCCGCCTCGAAACTCATGCCCACTATGTTTTTTATCGCCGCCTCGCTCGGCGTCGGCTGCGACCACTGCCACGTCACCTCCGATTCCGGCCCCTGGCCCATGGAAAAAGACGACAAGAAGGAAAAGCAAACCGCACGCGAGATGATGAAGATGATGCAAGCCATCAACGACCAGAATTTCAGCGGCCGCCTGGAAGTCACCTGCGCCACCTGTCACGCCGGCCATACCGAGCCCGTTGCCCTGCCTCCCATTCCCGCTCTCGGCGCCAAGCACACCGAAGAAAAGCCGGCTGAGGCCAAGGATCAGCCCACCGCCGACCAGATTCTCGACCGCTACGTCGAAGCCATCGGTGGCGCCCCCGCGCTCGCCAAACTCACCACACGCAGCATAAAGGGAGCGCGCGTCTCCGAGTCTGGCCGCACGTACACACTGGAGATTGTCGAGAAGGCCCCGAATCTCGGCCTGCTCACTTCGACCTCGCCCAAGGGCGAGGTCACCCGCGATGGTTTCGACGGCGCCACGGCCTGGAACTCCTCCGATGGCAGCGCGTTTCCCTCCCAGGGCCTCGACGGGGCGCGCATCGCCCGCGACGCGCAGTTCTTCGTGGATACCGACGTAAAGAAGCGCTACCCCCGTCGTTTCGTAGTTGGAAAAGACTCAATCGGCGGCGAAGACGCCTACTTGGTTCGCGCCGGAGGCCACGGCGACGTTTCCGAAATGCTTTATTTCAGCGTGAATTCGGGTCTGCTACTCCGCCGCATCGTGCTCACGCAAACCGCGCTCGGCCGGTACGACGAGCAGACCGATTTTTCCGATTACCGCGACGTGGACGGCGTCAAGCTCCCCTTCACCGTCACCCGCATGGAGGCTGCTGCCCGGCACACGGAGAAGTACTCCGAAATCAAGCACAACGTCCCAGTGGACGATTCCATCTTCCACATGTCTGTGGGTCCTAAGTAGGTCCCGGGGCCGCGGGCACTCCCGCCTGCCCTGATTCGCCGCGGCGTGTGGGGCGCTTCTTGTAGGGGCACGACATGTCGTGCACCTACGCCGGGGCGCGTCCGGCTGAGGCTACTTTGTCTGTGGAGCTTTGCGGCGCAGCTCGTCGAAAAAGTTGAACACAAACACCACCTGATTGAACTGCTGCTCCGTCTCGCCACCCGGCGCCTTGAGCACGGCAAACCGCTTCCCATCCGGATGCAGCGCGAAATTGGTGGCCGTGCCGCGCGCCGTGAACTGTCCCTCCGACCAAAGCACGGGCTTCTCCGCTTGAAACATACCCGCTGTCGCGGCGTAGCGCACGACCATGATCTTCTGATCGGTCGTCTTGTAAAACAGTTCTTTGCTTGCTCGCGACCACTGGGGAAACCCGCCCCCGCCCGAAGAGATCTGCCACTTTCCACCCGGCCCGGGATACGGCCGCACATACACCTCGTACGTTCCAGACTCATTGGAATCGTACGCAATCCACTTCCCATCCGGCGAAAACGTCGGCAGGGTTTCGCTCGCCGGTGTTCCCAGGAACAGCTTCGGTTCGCCGGCCTTCCAGCCGCTCTTTTCGTCCCCCTCCATTGTGACTGTGTAAATATCGAGTCCCGTCGCGGAGCCGAAAGAAACTCCAAAGAAAGCCAAAGTCCTTCCATCCGGGCTCCAGGAAGCCGGGAATTCAGCTAGCTTCAACTCCGTGAGACGTTGGGCATCGCCCGCCCCATCTGCTCGCTTCCAGTACAAATGCGGCAGATCATCTTTCTCGATCGAGGAATAGACGATTCGCTGGCCATCCGGAGTCCAGACGGGATAGTCGTTCGACACCCCGACGAATGTCAGCTTCGTCAGCGTGTCGCGCTGCAAGTCATAGATCCAAATATCGCGGTGAGAGGCATCATCCATAACCATCGCCAGCCGTTTGCCGTCTGGAGAAAACCGGATCGTGCCAATGTTCCCGGGAGTCTGCCGCA
>JASHSV010000368.1 GCA_030038535.1 Candidatus Acidiferrales bacterium | reverse complement strand
GCCACGCGGGCGCTCGCGGCGCTGGCGAAAGAGGACGTGCCGGATTCGGTATGCCGCGCGTACGGCGTGGGCCAGATCCGGTTCGGGCGCGATTCGATCGTGCCTCGCCCGTTCGATCCTCGCGTGCTGGTGTGGGAAGCCAGCGCAGTGGCGGAAGCGGCCATGAAGACGGGAGTGGCACAGGAGCCGGTGGACCTGGACGAATACCGCGAGCAACTGGAAAAGCGGCTCGGCCGGGCGCGCGAGGTCATGCGCGGAATCACGCACCGGGCGCAGGCGGCGCCGAAGCGCGTGGTGTTCCCGGAGGGTGAGAACGAAAAAATCCTGCGGGCCTGCCACGTGCTCGTGGACGAAAAAGTGGCGCGGCCCATCCTGCTCGGCAACGAGCAAACGATCGGCACCAAGGCGACGGAGCTGGGGATTTCGCTCGACGGCATCAACATTGTGGACGCCGAGAAGTTCCCCCGCCGCGACACCTACATCGAGGCGTACTACCGTCTGCGCCAGCGGCGCGGCGTGACGCTGACGGAAGCGCGCGAACTCGTCAAAAACCGCAACGTGCTCGGGTCGCTGATGGTGCATCTCGGAGACGCGGACGCGCTGGTTTCCGGCGTGACGCAGCATTACCCCGACACGCTGCGGTCGGCCTTGCAGGTGATCAAGGTTCGCGACGACGTGCACCGCGTTTCCGGCCTGTACGTCGTGCTCACGCGCAAAGGCGATCTGCTCTTCCTGGCGGATTGCAGCGTGAACATCGAACCGACCGCCGAGGAGCTGGCGGAGATCGCCCTGTGTGCGGCCGAGGTGGCCCGGCGGTTCGAGGTGGAACCGCGGGTCGCGCTGCTTTCGTTCTCCAACTTCGGCAGCACGGAGCATCCGCTCTCGCAAAAGGTGCGGCGCGCCGTGCAACTCGTGAAGCAGCGCGATCCGCTGCTGACGGTGGACGGCGAAATGATGCCGGATACCGCGGTGACGCCGGACATCCTGGCTCGGGAGTACCCGTTCTCGAGACTGCAGGGTGCGGCCAATGTGCTCATCTTCCCCGAGCTGCAATCGGCCACCATCGCCTGCAAGCTGCTGACGCACGTGGGCGGAGCGGAAGCCATCGGGCCGATCCTGATGGGCATGAGCAAGCCTGTGTACGTGCTGCCGCGCGGGTCGGATACGGACGACATCGTGAACATCACGACGCTGGCCGTGGTGGACGCGCAGGAGAGCCGTCCGTTCGAGCGCGTCGAGGAACCGGAAAAGGCCCTGGTAGCAGCGGACTGAAGTCGGAATGGGGGAGGGCCTGGCCGAAGCTTTTGACCAGGCCCTTCCGCGCCGGCCGGGAGAAGAACCATGTCCTGGGAATCGGATTACCGCAGCAAGCTGCGCACGCCGGAGGAGGCTCTCCGTTCGGTTCGCTCCGGGATGCGCGTGTACATCCAACCGGGATGCGCGGAGCCGGAAACTTTGGTGGAAGCGCTGCTGGAGCGCGCCCCGTTTGTCCGCGATGTGGAGGTGCTGCACCTGCTCACTCTGGGGTGCGCCGACTATGTGAAGCCGGAGATGGAGGGACACTTCCGGCACAACGCATTCTTCATCGGCGGCAACGTGCGCGAGGCCGTGAACGACGGCCGGGCCGATTACACGCCGATCTATTTGAGCGAGGTGGAGGAACTGTTCGAGAGCGGCGCCGTGCCGCTCGATGTCGCGCTCATCCAGGTCTCGCCGCCGGATCCGCACGGCTTCTGCAGCCTGGGAGTGGGCATCGACACCACACTGACCGCGGCGAAGTGCGCCCGGCTGGTGATTGCGCAGGTGAACGACCAGATGCCGCGCACCTACGGCGACAGCTTCCTGCACGTCGGCCAGATTCACCTGTTCGTGGAATCCAGCCGCGCGCTGTGCGAGCTGCCGCAGGAGAAAACCAGCGACCTGCACGTGGCCATTGCGCGAAACGTGGCCGGATTGATCGACGACGGCGCGGTGCTGCAAACGGGGATCGGCGGCATACCGGGCGCGGTGCTTCCCTTCCTGATGGACCGGAAAGACCTGGGCATCCACACGGAGCTGGTGTCTGACGGCGTGATCCCGCTGATTGAGGCGGGAGTGATCACCGGCGCGCGCAAGACCCACAAGCCGCGAAAAATCATTCTGGGATTTGTGCTGGGCACGAAGCAGCTTTTCAGCTACGTGGACAACAACCCGGCGTTTGAGTTCCGTCCCAGCGCCTACACGAACGATCCGCTGATCATCGCCCGCAACGACAACATGGTGGCCATCAATGCCGCTCTGCAAATCGATCTCACCGGACAGGTCTGCTCCGATTCGCTGGGCTCCTATTTTTACAGCGGGATCGGCGGGCAGGTGGACTTCCTGCGCGGCGCCTCACATGCGAAAGGCGGAAAGCCGATCATCGCCATGTCGTCCACGGCGAAAAACGGCGTGCTCTCCCGCATCGTCGCGACGCTCACACCCGGGTCCGGAGTGGTCACCTCGCGCGGGCTGATTCACTACGTGGTGACTGAATACGGGGTGGCCTACCTGCACGGCAAGTCCATACGCGAACGCGCCAAAGCGCTGATCGAAATCGCCCATCCGGATTTCCGCGACGAGCTCTACGCCTACTGCGAACGGACCAAGTGGCTGCAGCACGCGCCGCGCGAGCCGGCTGCGGCAGCGAGGTGACTATGCCCGCAACTCCAACGGGTAAGGTGCTCATCCACGCGGAGGAATGCAAAGGTTGCGGCCTGTGCGTGGACTCGTGCCCGCCAAAATGTCTGTTCCTGGCGCCGGAGCTGAGCGCCTACGGCGTGCACCCCGCGCTGTACACCGGGCGCGACTGCACAGGGTGCGGCATCTGCTTCTACTGCTGTCCGGAACCGGGAGCCATCGTGGTGTACCGCCGGGCGGCGGCCGCCAGGGCCGCGGCGGATCGCCGGCAAGGGGGCAGCCATGCGACAGCTTTGTAAAGGCAATGTAGCTGTTATCAAGGGCGCGATTCTCGCCGGCTGCCGCGCGTATTACGGCTACCCGATCACGCCGGCCAGCGAGATTGCCGAATCGGCGGCGCTGCTTCTGCCGCAGGTCGGCGGCACGTTTTTGCAAGCGGAAAGCGAGGTGGCCGCGATCAACATGGTCTATGGAGCGTCCGCCGCGGGCGTGCGCGTGATGTCGGGCTCATCGGGCCCTGGGCTGAGCCTGATGCAGGAGGGCATTTCCTATCTGGCGGGCGCCGAACTTCCCTGTGTGATCGTGGACGTGATGCGCGGAGGGCCGGGACTGGGGAACATCGCGCCGGAGCAGGGCGATTACTTCGCCATGGTGAAAGGCGGCGGCCACGGAAACTACCGGAACATCGTTGTGGCGCCCGCCTCCGTTCAGGAATTGGCGGAGCTGACCATGCTGGCGTTTGAGCTGGCCGACAAGTACCGCAACCCGGCGGTGGTCCTCTGCGATGGATTTGTGGGTCAGATGGTCGAGCCCGTGGACCTGGAGGAACGCGAGGCAGTGGTGCCGGAAAAACCCTGGGCCGTCGAAGGGACCGCGGCGACGCGAAAGAACCTGGTCACTTCCATCTATCTGGAATCCGACGAGCTGGAAGGGCACCAGCGGCAAATGGAAGCGAAATACGCGCTGGCCGCGCGGGAGGAGCCTCGTCACGAGCTGTATCAGGCGGAGGACGCGGAAGTGCTGCTGGTGGGATACGGAATCGTATCGCGCGTGCTGCGTTCGGCGGTGGAGAAGGCGCGGCAGGAAGGACTTCGCGCCGGACTGTTCCGGCCCATCACGCTGTGGCCATTCCCGGGGAGGGCGCTCGTGGCCGCGGCGGCGCGTGCAAAGCGGGTGCTGGTAGTGGAACTGAGCAACGGGCAGATGCTGGAAGACGTGCGCCTGGCCCTCGACGGGCGAGTGCCCGTAGAGTTCTACAGCCGCGTGGGCGGCAACGTTCCCACGACGGAGGAAGTGCACACGCGGTTTGCATCGCGGGTGCAGGCTGCGGCCTGAGGGAGGATGGCCATGAGCGAAGAATCCATGGTGGCCGTCGCAGAGATAGGCGCCGCGCAGGATGACTTCGAGCTGCTGCATGCGAAATCGCCCGTGTTCTATCCGGTGTATGAGCGCAAATCGCAACTGAAACAGCAGACGCACTACTGCCCCGGGTGCGGCCACGGCATCGTGCACAAACTGGTGGCCGAGGCAATCGAGGATTTGTCGTTGCAGGACCGGACCATCCTGGTGAGTCCCGTTGGGTGCGCCGTGTTCGCCTACTATTATTTCGACGTGGGCAACGTGCAAGTGGCCCACGGCCGCGCCCCCGCGGCGGCAACGGGACTCGCGCGCGCATGTCCCGGCCGGGTGGTGATTTCCTATCAGGGGGACGGCGACCTGGCGGCCATTGGAACGGCGGAAATCGTGCACGCCGCCAACCGCGGCGAGAAGATTTGCGTGATTTTCGTCAATAACGCGATTTATGGGATGACCGGCGGCCAGATGGCTCCCACCACGCTGGTGGGGCAGAAGAGCACGACGTCGCCGTGGGGGCGGCGGCCTGCCAACGAGGGTTATCCGATTCGCATGTGCGAACTGCTGGCCACGCTCGAAGCGCCGGCGTACATCGAACGGGTGGCGCTGTGCGACAACAAGAACATCATGAAGGCGCGCCGGGCCATCCGCAAAGCGCTGGAAATCCAGCGGGACGGAGGAGGATTTGCGTTTGTCGAAGTCCTCTCACCCTGTCCCACGATCTGGGGCCTGGACGCCGTGGCAGCTCGCAATTGGGTGGCGGAGAAAATGGTGCCTGCATTCCCGCTGAATGTGTTTCGCGACCGGAAACCCGGGCCGCTGCCCGGCGGCGGGCCGGAACCGCGCTCCGTGGCGGAAGTGCTCGAGATCGAAGCTCGCACCGCGGATGATTCCTCGAAGATCCAACACGCCTCGCACTCCTTCCAGACGCTAACGGTGAAAGTGGCCGGAAGCGGCGGGCAGGGCGCGCTCCTGCTGGGCCAATTGCTCACGGAGATGGGCCTGCGCGAGGGTCTCGAAGTCAGCTGGCTGCCTTCCTACGGGCCGGAGATGCGCTCGGGAAGCGCGCACTGCCACGTGTGCCTCTCGAAGGAGCGCATCGGCTCGCCGCTCATCTCCCATCCCGACGTGCTGATTGCCATGAACGAAATTTCGCTGCGCAAGTTTTCGCCCCAGGTGGCGCCGCACGGCCTGATTCTCTATAACCACGAACAATTGCCGGAGCACTTTGCGCCGCCGGAAGCGCGCATAGTGTGCATCCCCGCGTCGGAAATCGCGGACAAACTGGGCTCCACAAAAGCAGCCAACATGGTTCTGCTCGGCGCGCTGCTGGAAGAAACGGGATGCCTGGGGGCGGATACAGCGCTTCGCGTGCTCGACGAGAAGGTGAAAAAGATTGAATTGCGGAACACCAACCGCGAAGCGTTGGAAGCCGGACGCCAGTTCGTGGACAAAGAAGTGTGGACGGGCGCGGAAACGCAGCCCGACGGATTTGCCGGATAATCTTCAAGCCTGATTCAAACCGCCGCGCCGGCTTGCCATACGCGAAAACTATGAAGAATGAGGATATCTCGCGCACGGCAGCGACTGCGGGTGGAATGTCCGGCTGCTACTTTCCAAGTTGAAATTCAAAGGTCACGAGCAGGCGCACTGGCACGGGCTGTTCGTCCAGATAAGTCGGCTCAAATTTCCACTGTCTGAGCGCGTCGAGTGCCGCCTGCATCAGGAGCGGATGGCCGGAGACCACCTTCGCTTCCACAACGTTTCCGTTTACGTCGATCACGGAGTCGATCACCACCGTTCCTTCAATGCGCGCCTGCCGGGCGAGAACCGGATACTCCGGCGGCGGCGCGAAGAGTTTGCGCGGCGGCTTGACTCGTCCGCCCACGCGCACCGGTTCGGTCCGCGCGACGGCTACCGGCGCAGGTGGTGTCTTTTGCAGCCCGGAGAGAATCGAGCCGAGCACTCCTCCGGCTTGACCTCCCGGAATCCCGCCCGGCACTCCGCCTGCAACGCCCACGCCGGTATTGTCCATTTCGGGGGCGAGCGGCTTCTCATGCACCATGGCGACCGATTCCGGAATCACGGCAGGCGCCACGAGCTTTCCACCGGCGGAAAGGACCCGCTTGGGAAGCGCGCGCGCACGAGCCGTCATTTGGGCCGGCGGAGGAGGTGGAGGAGGAGGCGCGATGAGTCGCATCGCGTTGAATTGCGTGAGATCAATGGCTTCGGTATACAGAAACGGCGCAAGAACGAGAATCCCGATGACCGTCACGTGAATGAATATGGATGTGGCAAAGTCCCGGGTAGCACGCCGAGGACGCGTCGAACTGAAATCCAGCAGAGAGCCGTAGAAGATTGCAGGCACCCGGCCGCGGGCGGCCGCCGGCGCGCGGACCGGCGCGGGGCCCGGCCGGGCGGCAGGAACAGGCTCTACCGCAGTGGAAGTCCGGGCGGAGAAATCCGTATCGCGCTCGTCCGTGGTGAGAACTTCCTGCGGGTCGGGCCTGGCGACGGCCTGGGGCTCTTCCGTGTGCGTGGTGCTGGGGGCTGTAGTCGGCATGTGAGTACCCCCTCCCGACGCCCTCATTCTGGGCGGCTTCGGCGCGGCTTGCGGTGAGGTCCGCCACAGGGTTCAGTGATTTGAATCACTGCCCGCCAAAATGAATCCTTTAGATTTGTTGTATGGGAAAGTGAGAGCCCGGAGGGCGGGACCGTATCTGGGTCTCGAGACTACGGCGCGCAGCCTCCTGCCGCTGTTCCTGCCATCCCCCGGGCGGAGGAGGGGCGATGCCGCATCGACGTATTGCCACGCTGGCCGTGGCCGCGATTGTTTCCTTTCTCTTGCTTAGCCAGTACGACCCCCAGTTCTCCCTGCTCCACCTCTACGAATCGGCCATTTACATGGTCCTGCTCTTCCTGCTGATGTACGAAAACGAGGAATGGGCGTTCGTGGTGGGAATGGCCGCTCCGGCAGCCTGGGTCTTGCTGATCAGCGCGACCAACATCCATGGAATTCTTCGTCAGGTTGGCCGCGTCCTCAGCTTCCAGACGCCGGATTACCCCGCGAATCTGATCGGCGCCGTGTGCGTACTGATTTCGGCGCTGATGTTCGCGAGTTGCCTGTACCTCTGGAGACGGGAGCGCTGGGGATTCCGTCACGCGTGGAGAACTATCGGCACCATTGCAGCCGTGGTGGTGGTTTACTACGGCGTCTTGGTGTTGTGGTACTCGCGCCTGGTAATCGCCAAGAACTAGGGCGGACTCTCGCCGCCGGCCTCACTACTGGCCGCCTGTCTCCTGGCTCGCACGCACAACCGGCCCGGCTTCGTCTATTGCTTTGAGGCCGAATCGATAAACGCGGCAACGTTGCCCTTCAGCTTGGCCAGATCCTCCTGGTGCAGATACATCATGTGGCCCGCGTCGTAGTATTGCAGGTGGATGTTTTTCCGGACGTTCTCCGGCAAGCCCAGGTGGTTCATGGTCTGCTCGGTGGCATAGAACGGGGTTGCCAGGTCGAAAATTCCGTTCTCCACTTCGATTTGCATGCGCGGATTCACGAGCATGGCGGCGCGGAGGTCGTTCACCACATTGGGCGTGCCGGGAAAACCGAAGTCATCGGCGCCGCGATGCTTCCAATCCCACTGCGCGCCTTCAAAATTCGCGCCCACCTGATAGGTCTTGTCCTGGCCGAACTTCAGGTCTTCCCGCACGTAGCCGTTGAACACGGCGACAAACGCGCCGCTGATCGCCGCTTCCTGCGGATCGTACTGCGCATACTCGCCGATGAGATCGAACGTGGGACCGGAGAAACGCGCGTCCAGACGGCCGGTGATCAGGCCCCGGCTGCGCTGCAGCTCCTGCATGAACTGCGGTAGATTCACGCGCAGATTGGCCTTCACCAGGTAATCGGCGTCGAGGCCGGTGAAGCGCGACACTTTCTTCGCGATGCTGGCTTTCTCCGCCGCGCTCAGATCGTCGCCCTTCGCCAGCGCTGCCGCGTATTCCGTGCCGGCAAACTTGCGGGCCTCCTCGAGGAACGCGGTGAGGTTTTCCGGCCGGTCCTGAAGAACTTTGTGATACCACGCCGTTGCCGCATAGCTCGGCAGGTAGGAAATGTACGTGCCGTCCTGCCCGGGGTAGAACGAGATCGTGCCCAGATCGAGCACCGAGGAAACCAGCACGATGCCGTTCAAATACAGGTTGTCGTGGTCGAGCAGATAGAACGAGAGGGCCGCTGAGCGGAACGTGCCGTAGCTTTCGCCGATCAGGAACTTCGGAGAGTTCCAGCGGTTGTTGCGCGTCACGTAGATGTTGATGAACTGCGCCAGCGATTTGACGTCGGAATCCACGCCCCAGAAATCCTTGTCCTGCGATTTGCCCACCGCGTGGCTGAACCCCGTGCCGATGGGATCCACGAACACCAGGTCCGCCTTGTCCAGCAGGCAATCGGCGTTGTCGTCGAGTTTGTAGGGCGCGGGAGGCGTGACGCCCGCATTCACCGTCACCACCCGTTTAGGCGAGAACGAGCCCATGTGCAGCCAGATCGACGAGGACCCCGGTCCGCCGTTGTAGAGGAAGGCCAGCGGGCGCGTGCTCGGGTCCTTCACGTCGCTCCGCGTGTACGCGGTCGAATAGAGCAGCGCCTCGGGCTCGCCTTTGTCGTTCTTCAACAGAATCGTCTGGGCCGTGGCCTTGTATGGAATTGTCTGCCCGTTGATTTTTATCGTGTGGTCGGTGACGGATGATTCTTCTTTTGGCGGCGCCGCGGCAGCCTGGTCGGCCGGTTTCTCAGCCGGCTTCGCTTCCTTTTCCTGCGCGCGGAGCGTCATCGGAGCCAGCAACGCGCACACCG
>JASHSV010000367.1 GCA_030038535.1 Candidatus Acidiferrales bacterium | reverse complement strand
TTTCGCCGCTCGAGACGCAACCAGCAGGACGTGACGTTTATCACAGACACTTTTTGGCGCCCCTCTCGATACTGGGCATCCGGGCTACGAGGGGCCCATGCTGCTTGTAGAGCTATGATATCGTTACAACTTCCAGGACGAGCCCCGGGCCTGCCTGCCGCGGGCAGGCGCTCTCCTCCGAGGAGCAAGAACTTCATGAGAACTTCCTACAACGGCGTGGCGGTGCCCGCCGACGGCCAGCCGATTGAATATTCGGGTGACCAATTCCGCATCGGCGACCGGCCTATCATTCCCTACATCGAAGGCGACGGGACCGGACGCGACATCTGGAAGGCCTCGCGGCGCGTATTTGACGCCGCAGTGGACAAGGTCTATGGCGGCAAGCGGCGCGTCGCCTGGTATGAAGTTTTCGCGGGCGAAACCGCTTTCGAGAAATTCCACGAATGGCTGCCGCAAGACACCGTGGACGCCATCCGCGATTTCCGCGTCGCCATCAAAGGCCCGCTCACCACTCCCGTGGGCGGCGGAATCCGTTCGCTCAACGTGACGCTGCGGCAGGTGCTGGATCTCTACGCCTGCGTGCGTCCCTGCCGGTATCTCCAGGGAGTGCCCTCGCCCATGCGCCATCCCGAGCGCATGAACATCGTGATCTTCCGCGAGAACACGGAGGACGTGTACATCGGAATCGAATGGCGGGCAAATACGCCGGAAGTGAAGAAGCTGATCGAATTCCTGAACAGCGAGATGCTGAAAGGCACGAAAAAGCAAATCCGGCTCGATTCCGCGGTGGGAATCAAGCCGATTTCGCCTTTCGGAACCAAGCGGCTGGTGCGGCGGGCCATTCGCTACGCTCTCGAAAACAACCTGCGGTCGGTCACTCTCGTGCATAAGGGCAATATCCAGAAATTTACCGAGGGCGCCTTCCGCGATTGGGGCTACGACCTGGCACGCGAGGAGTTTCGCAGCCAGATCGTCACCGAACGCGAAAGCTGGATCCTCGGCAACATCGAGCGCGAGCCGGGCCTCAGCGACGAGCAGAACGCCGCTCTGATCGAACCAGGACTGGCCCACATGGCTCCGGACGCGCGCGCCGCCGTAGTGGCGGAGGTGAAGCAGGTTCTGGCCGCAATTGGCGCCACTCACGGCAAGGGCCAGTGGAAAAAGAAATTGCTCATCAACGACCGCATCGCCGATTCCATCTTCCAGCAAGTGGTGACGCGCGCCGACGAATACCAGGTTCTGGCCACGCCGAACCTGAACGGCGACTACATTTCCGATGCCTGCGCGGCGCAAATCGGCGGGCTGGGCATGGCCCCGGGTGCCAATATCGGCGACGGCTACGGCGTGTTCGAGGCCACTCACGGGACGGCGCCGAAATACGCGGACCAGGACGTAATCAATCCGGCGTCCGTGATGCTCTCCGGCGCCATGATGTTCGACTTCATGGGTTGGAAGGAAGTGGCCCAGCGGATTGAGGGCGGGATCGCGCGCACGATTCATCAGAAGCGCGTGACCTACGACCTGGAACGGCTGATGGAAGGCGCAACGAAATTGAAGACGTCGGAGTTTGCGACCGCGATCATAGAGAACATGGATTTGGCGATGGCCGCCCGGTGAGCGGCCGCACAACACGACGAAACTCTGCTGGAGGATGAGCGCTCGATGAGAAAAAAGGTGACAGTGGTCGGAGGAGGGTTCGTAGGATCCACGACGGCGCAGCGCATCGTGGACGCGGAACTGGCGGACGTGGTGCTAACCGACGTGCTCGAGGGCGTCCCGGCGGGAAAAGCGCTGGATATGATCGAGTCGACTCCCATCAGCGGGGCGGACTCGAAGGCCCTGGGAATCTCGACTGCCGGGGGAAACTACACGGCCACGGCCGGGAGCGACGTGGTGGTGATCACCGCGGGATTCCCGCGCAAGCCCGGAATGAGCCGCGACGACCTGCTGCGGGCGAACTACGATGTGATCAAGCAGGTGGTGGAACAGATTGTAAAGAACTCGCCGAACTGCATCCTGATCATGGTGACGAACCCGCTGGACGCAATGGCGCAGGCGGCGTACCGGCTGAGCCGCTTTCCGAAGCAGCGCGTCATCGGAATGGCGGGCGTGCTCGACTCCGCCCGCATGTCGAGCTTCGTGGCCGCGGAATTGGGCGTCTCGGTCGAAAACGTCCACTCGTTCGTCCTGGGCGGGCACGGCGACGATATGGTGCCCCTGCCGCGGTATTCCACCGTGGCGGGAATTCCGCTTCCGGACCTGCTTCCGAAGGACAAGATTGACGCGATCGTGGACCGCACGCGTAAAGGCGGGGCGGAAATCGTGAACCTGCTCAAGACGGGATCGGCCTATTACGCGCCCTCCGCGGCAGTCACGCAGATGGTCGAGGCCATTTTGAAGGATAAGAAGAAGATCCTGCCCTGCGCCGCATACCTCGAAGGAGAGTACGGCATTAAGGGTTTGTTCGTGGGCGTGCCGTGCAAGCTCGGCGCTGCCGGAATCGAGCAGATTATTCAAATCAAACTGACGGACGAGGAGAATGCGGCGCTCCAGAAGTCGGCCGCTGCGGTGAAGGAACTGGTGGGCGTTTTGAACGTCTAGGCTGCGGCTACCCGAAGGAGTGTAGGATGGACCAGGCCTCGCGAAGCGACATGCGCGGCTTGCGGCAAAGATAAACGGGAAGATTGGAATTGTCGGGCATGGCGTAAGGGCTGCGGATCACGTCCACCGGGCGGATGTCGGCAAACACCTGGCCGAGCTTCAGAAGATTGATTCCGTAGCTGATCACGACCTCATTGGAAGCGTCGCGCGGCCCCCAAAGATAATAAGAATTCTCGGCGCAGACAGCTTTAGGCAGGCCGTAGCGCGCGCCGAAAAAATCGAGGGCAGCGGCCTCGCCATAGGCTCCGACAAGCAGCGTGGCGCGCTCGCGGTCCTGCATGGGAAGGCGCTGAAGAACGGCAGCCGCGGTGGCAACTTGATCTTCCCAGCCGAACATATCCGCGAAGAGCTGTGGAAGTTCGCCCCCGAACTGAACTTCGACGTGGACATTCTGCACCCCCCAGAACCGCGCATAGCGAGCGGCAGCGTCGACTGGAAGAACAGGCATGGCGAGCGGCGCGGCAACGGCGGCGGAAACGACGATGGGAGTGAGGATGGCGGGCCTCCACCACGCGCCTTGAGTGCGGGCGACGGCGCGTTCCACCCACACGGCACCGGCGGCGAACAGAATCACGTCGTAAGGGGCGAGGTAATAGATCTTTCCACCGAGAACAATCATCTCGGTAAGGACTGTCAGGTATCCCCACGCGAGGAAACAATAGGGCCGCTGCTCGCGCGAGAAAAGGAGAAACGCCAATCCGGCGACGGCAACCGGCGCGGCGAAGGGCCCAGCGAGCAGACCCTGTTCGGCGATAAAGGTGAAGGCGGAAACGGAAACGTTTTCCGCAACCTGACGATAGCGGAGAAATTCGAGGGTGGGCCAGCCGTGGATAGCCTGCCAGAGAAGATTCGGAAGAAACACCAGGAAGCTAAGGGCCCCTCCGAACCAAAACCAAACAGAACGGAATTCGGAACGGGCTTCCGTCATCGCCAGGCCGAGTACGATGCCGGAGCCGAAGAAGATCATGGAGTGCTTGTTCTCGATGCCCAGGCCAGCGATGAGGCCGAACGCGAGCCAAAGGCGGGGACGGCCGAGGCGGATGGCGCGAATCGCCACGAGTGCGCACAGGCCCCACAGCAGGGGCTCGAACGCGTTCATGGTGAACAGATTGCCAAAAGTGAGATAGATCGGTGCGGCGAAAACGCAGATCCCGGCAAGGACCTGGCCGAAGGTGCGCCCGCCGAGTTCGCGGGCGATGGCGCCGCCGACCCACACCGTTACCCCCGAAGCGAGCGCAGGGAAAAAACGCAGGGCGAAAAGCGAATCGCCGAGAAGGTGCCGCGTCAGCCGCGCGATCAGAGCAATGAGCGGTGCCTGATCCACGTAGCCCCAGTCGAGATGCTCGCCACAGGCCGCGAAATAGAGCTCGTCGCGAAAGTAGCCGTAACCCCCGTTGAAGAGAAAATGAACCAGGCACGTCAGGACGGAGAGGGTGAGGACCAAGCCGCGATCGCTGGCCACCCATTCGCGGACACTCTCCCAGTCGAAAGCGAAGTGTTCGCCCCGCGCTACATCGGCCAGAGACGTGCTGCGCGCATCTCCTCCAATCCGAGACACCGAGTGACCCCCCCAAAGAAGCCGGGTGCGCTGAGGGCCCAAGCGACTGGCCGGGCCGTGCGGCGCACCCGGACGAGCATGGACAAACCGCAGCCCCGAAGGACCGCTTTATTGCTCGGGCGCGTTTTCGGGCGCTGGACCAACCCGTTCAACCGTGACGCGCTCGATGACCACAGGCTTGCCGGGCATATCGTTGCCGCGTGTGGGTACGCGCGCAATGGCTTTCACCAAATCCACATTCTCGCACTGGCCGAAGATGGTGTGGCGCATGTGCAGGTGTGGCGTGGGCACCTCGGTGATGAAGAACTGGCTGCCGTTGGTGCCGGGGCCGGCATTGGCCATGGCCAGGCGGCCGGGAACGTCGAACTTCAGGCCGGCGACGCATTCGTCCTTGAAGGGAAAGCCAGGGCCGCGAGGGCCGCCCGTTCCGTTTCCGAGAGGATCGCCGCCCTGGATCATGAATTCGGGAATGACGCGGTGAAATACCAGGCCGTCGTAAAACTTCTTGCCTTCCACGGTCTGCCCGGTGCGCGGATCCTGATACGACTTTTTGCCCAAAGCGAGACCGACGATGGTGCGGACGGTGAGCGGCGCCTCCTTTTCAAAGAGCTTGCATGTGAGCGGCCCATGATTTGTGTGGAAGGTCATGTAAAGACCCGGTTCGCGGCTTGGCGCCATCTTTTCCTCCTGCTGCGTCTGTGGGGAGCCGGCGTGCGCTTCCCTTCCCTTTGCCTCTTTCTTGCGTTACGGCGTGGACTTGGCCGGCGCCTTGGCAGGCGCAGCGCCCGCAGGCTCCACGATGACTCCGGCGAGTATCCGGTCGAGGCTCGGAAAACTCTTATCGAGATAGGCTTTCCCTTCGGCCTGAATCCGGTTCTGGTCGGGGCCTCGTCCGTTCGGCGCGCCCTCACCGTAGCCGCCATAAAGCTGGTCCACCACTTCCATTCCTTCTACGACCCGCCCGAAGGGCGAAAAGCCGTTGGAGTCGAGGAACTTGTTGTCGCCCAGATTGATGAAGAGCTGAGTGGTGCGGGTGTTCGGGCCGCTGGTGGCGAATGTGAGGGTCCCCCGAGTATTGGATTGCGTGACCGGGTCGTCTTTGATGTTCGCATCCGGCTGATGCCAGGCCGCGTTGATCTTGGGGTCGGCATTAATTCCGAACTGGGCGACGAAGGGGCGAGGCTCTTTCAAGACGCGAAAGAAGGCAGCCTGGTCGTAATAGTGGTGCTTGACGAGATTGTAGAAGCGGTCGGCGCCGAGAGGAGCCCAGGAGCGCGTGACCTCGATGACGATGTCGCCCTTGGTGGTGGTGAGTTTGACGCGATACGACTCCGGCGCCTTCCCGGTGAGTTGCGCGGGATGCAGCAGCGCCGTGTCGGGCGCTTTTGCCGTTGCCTTCGAGGGGGCCGCGGCCTGGCCCGCGGTGGCGGTCGGGGGCAGCACAATCGAAACGGCGGCGAGCAGAGCGCAGGAAACGGCGAATCTCATCAGTTCTCTCCTCTCATTTTCTTGGCGACCTCTTCCACCTTGGCCATGACACGGAGCGTGTTGCCGCCCAGAATCTTTTCGATCTCGGCGTCCGAATATCCGCGGCGAATCAGCTCTTCGGAGATGCGGCTGTAATGAGAAACGTCTTCCATGCCGCGGGGCATGATGGCGCCGTCGAAATCAGAGCCGAGCCCGACATGATCCACGCCTGCGATTTTCACGGCGTGGTCGATATGGTCCACGATGCGCTGCCAGTTTACAACCGGGAACTGGCCGGCGGCAGTGGCTTCGTCGCTCAGGCGCTGGTAGCCGAGAACCTTGCAGGCTTCGTCCACGCCGCACTTCTTGTCCAATTCGGCGATCTTGTCCTTGTAAGCGGCAGGCGCGTTCTTCGCCGCGTCGGCGTACTCCTGGCTCAGGAAACCCGCGTGGAAATTGATCTGGATGACGCCGCCGTTCTTGGCGAGAGCGCGCATCATGTCGTCGGTCATGTTGCGGGCGGCGTCGCAGAGGGCGCGGCAGGAGGAATGTGAGGCAATGACGGGTGCTCGAGTGACTTCCAGGGCGTCGGCGAAGGTTTTATCAGAGACGTGGGAGATGTCCACCATCACGCCGAGGCGGTTCAGTTCGGTGACGACTTGGCGGCCGAAGGGCGTGAGGCCGTTGTGCACGGGCTTGTCGGTGGAGGAATCGGCCCAGTTGTCGTTGACGCTGTGGGTGAGCGTAAGGTAGCGAACCCCGAGCGCCGCGTATTTGCGGAGGAGCGCGAGGTCGTCGTTAATCATGTGGCCGCCCTCCATGCCCATCAGGACGGCAATCTTGTGTTCCTTGCGCGCGCGGCGCACGTCGGCGGCTGTCGTGGCGAGTACGAGATCGCCGGGATGCTTTTCGACCTGCTCGCGCACGAGATCGATCATCTTGAAGGCGCGCTGGGTGGCATCGGCCACGGGAATGGTGCCAGGAGTCCATATGGACATGAAGATGGCGTTCAGGCTGCCTTCACGCATGCGCGGAATGTCGATATTCCCGGCGGGGTCGCGCGGGCCGAGATCGAAATTCTCAAACAGCATGCGCTGGGGAGTGTCGTCGTGCGTGTCCACAGCGATGGCGCGCGCGAGGATGGCGCGGGCGTGGGCGGAAAGGTCCTGGCTGGAATCCGGAGCGGAGGCTCCGGGCCCGATGGCGAGGAAGAGCAAAACGAGAACAGGCACACAGGCCTTCGGGAATCTCGACGACATGGACTGTTAGCCCCCCTTGCTGCCGATGGCCGCGGGCATCCCCAGGCTGCGGCGGTGCCAGCGCTGCCGTTAGCCCAAAAGCCAGCCGAAAACCGCCTCGCGAATGGCCTGGCGGTTTACTTCGGCGATGGATTCCGTGAGCGGAATCTGCTTGGGGCAGACCTCGACACAATTCTGCGCGTTAGCG
>JASHSV010000366.1 GCA_030038535.1 Candidatus Acidiferrales bacterium | reverse complement strand
ATCAGCATCATCGCGGGCGTCCGCTCCCAGCGGCAGCGGCCTGCGTTCCGGCCGCCTCGATCGGCTGCTCGGAGACGAACAGTATGCCGTGAGCGGCCAGAGCGCGGACGAATTCCTCGGCGTCACGCAGCGCCGTGGGTTGGTCCACGTCATAGGCGGTGCACACGCGCTCCCGCACGATCTCGTCGAGCGGCGTGCGGCCGTCGGCAGACTCCCATAGCACCGCCGCGACCTCGCTGAGTGAGAAGAGCGTGGAATCGAGCGCCGACATCACAACCATTTCGTCGCCCAGGCGCCGCGCGGCCACTGCCGTGCTTCGAGCGATGTAGGTTGCGCTCACCGGATCATCTCCCACACTCGCGAATCAGGCACAAACTGAAGGCGAAAGACGGGAACACAGCGGGAGATCTCGCAGACCGTGGAAAACACCTGCGACACCAGATCGGCCTCGCGCGCGAAGAACAGCACGTTGCGCATCAGCCGCCGCGCGGCCTCGGCTTCCGCTACGCGTTCCAGCCGGTTTTCGTCCCCGTGTTCGAGCAGATAAATGGCCGCGAGCGGGGCAGAAACGTTTTCCCCCTGGATTCCCAGTTCTCCCGCGAACGGCGTGCCATACACCCGGAAGCCCCTCGCCTCACGCCGCAAATAGGAGATCTCGTCGGTCAGGAGCTGCACGTCCGGCGGCGCCAGACGCGCCATCGTGGTTTTTCCCGCGCCCGAAACACCCGAGAATAGATACCCGCGCCCGCCGCGGATTCCGCCCGAAGCATGCAGAAGCAGTCCGCCCGCCGGCGCCAGCAGCAGCGAATGCACGATGCGCAGCAGCGTGTCCACCGAGTAAGGGTTCGGGATGCAAACGAGTTCGCCGCGCCGCGTGCGAAGGTCGAAGGACGCGCGAAATTCCCCGCGGGAGAGGAGCCAGCGTCCCCCCTCGCAGCGCACTTCCAGATCGATCTCCTCAGGCAGCGGCTCGGGCCGCGCGGCAAACAGCTCGAACTCCATTTCCGCGCGCCCTCCCGGACGCACGAAGTTGGAATATCGCCTTGCCAGCAGCGTCCAGAATTCCGGGTCCGGAGCGCGCAGCCGCAGCGGCAATCCGCCGATTTCGATGGTCAGGCCCAGGCGCCCGAATTCGGGGTGCAGACCGGTGGCAGCCGGCGGCGCGGGATCCATGGCCGCGCTGGTGTTGGGAGTGAGCATGACGTCCGCGGGATGCTCCTCAAAAGCGCTTCTGTGCCGCCATCAGAGCTCGGGCGGCCCACGGTGAAATCCGCATGATACCAGAACCAGGCTGCGCACCGGCCCGAGCCTCGGGGGTGGCAGTCGCCGGCCCTTGCGTTCCACGCTCGCTAGGCGGCCCAGAATTTCGGTTTCGACCACGGGCGCGTCGCACGAGGACAGGGCGTCGCCGCGCGTGCGCAGCCGGGCCGAGGCTCCCCCCATCATTCGCTCTGCCACTCGATGCACAAAGCACCGGCCCTCGCGCAGGAACACCACGATGTCTCCCACTACGATTTCTTCGGGAGCACAGCGCCGGAACGTAAGCACGTCGCCCGGAAAGAGCGAGGGCAGCATGCTCGAACCGCGCACCCGCAGGCTCATCCGTTCCCCGCGCTGCAAGAGTTCCGCGGCCAGTTCCAGGCGCGCTCGCGTTTGGGAAGTTGTGTCCATCACCGGCTCGGGGCAACGGGCTACGAGTTGATCTTCACCAGGTTGCAGGCGCCCGACGTCCCTTGCATTTTGCCGCACTGGAGCGCCATGGTCTCAAAAACCTTCTCGGAACGGAAGGTCGGTCTCTTGTACTGCATTCGGGCAGCGCAGCCGGCAGCGGCGCGGTGGTCCGGAAGCCCGGCGGAGTTGTTCACCTGCTCGCTCACTCGAGTCCTCCCTTGGTCAGATTGACTCCGCACACTTCCGTCCTGCGAAGGCCAGCGGGATGGCGAGCGAAAGAAGCCGAATACGGCTCAAGGAGTGAATCTTCGCGCGCACTTCTCCCCCTCGTACACTTTCCGCCGGGTGTGCCGGGTGGCACTCCTTCCCAATTCGGGAGCGGAGCAGCGCCGCAGCGGAATCAGTTTCAGTCTAGCAGTCGCCTCCTCCGGGGCAACTCCATGTTTTGCCTCTGTTTCCTGACGGAGAATAGGGGTTCAAAGGGTAATTCGGCCTTTCGCAGAGGGGAGTCCAGCGAGCGGTGTGTCTCCCCGTGGCCTCGGGCGCCGAGGTACGGGGTAGCTGCCCATTCATCGAGTCTGCTGAGTGGCCCCGGGACGGTTCAGGCGGGTCTGGAGGACGCTTTCGTCTGTGACTGCGCGAGAAGTCGCGCGCAGGCATAGACCGTCCGCGTGTGGGGCATGGGAATGTCGAGCCGCTCGCCAAGCTCCACCACAGCTCCCACAATGGCCTCTAACTCCAGCGGGCGGCCGGCTTCAAAATCCTGCAGCATGGAGGTTTTGTGCTCGCCCACGGCGCCGGCGCCGGCCATGCGCTGCTCAATCGAGATGGGCAGCTCGAAACCGAGGGCGCGAGCGACGGCTTCGGTTTCCTTCATGATGTTGCGTGCGAGCGCGGCCGCCTCCGGATCGCGGGTGATTTGAGCGAGCGTGGCGCGCGTCAGCACGCTGGTGGGATTGAAGGCCACATTGCCCATCAGCTTCACCCAAATCTCGTGCCGGATTCGCGCGGTAATGGGGCAGCGCAGGCCCGCTGCGATCAACGCCTTGCCATCTGCCGGCAGCGTTCGGAACGCGAGCCGTCCGGCTCGCCGAGCGAGATCCGGTCGCCCTCGGTATGCAGAACCACGCCGGGACGGACAATCTCGCTCGCAAAATAAACGATTGAGCCGACGACGCGGCGGGGCTCAATGGCGGCGGAGATGACGCCGCCGGGGTCTACGCGCTCCAGCCGGGTGCCCGCGAGCGGGCCGCGGCGGGACTGGAAGAACCACCAGGGCACCCCGTTCTGCGTGCTGACCACGGTAGTTTCCGGGCCCAGCACGAGCGCCAGTTGCGGCGCGAGCGCGGGCAGGCCTTGCGCTTTTACCGCGAGCACCACCACATCGGCAGGGCCGGCCTCTTCCAGACTGGCCACCACGCGCGGCCGCGCCCGGAAATTTCCTTCG
>JASHSV010000033.1 GCA_030038535.1 Candidatus Acidiferrales bacterium | reverse complement strand
GGGAGGATGGTGGGGATGCGCTTGGCGAGCATGGTTTTTCCGGCGCCGGGAGGGCCGATCATCAGGATGTTGTGACCTCCGGCGCAGGCGACTTCGAGGGCGCGTTTGGCGGCCTGCTGGCCGCGCACGTCGCGGAGGTCCACGGAATAGGCGCCGGCTTCGGCGAGCATGGCGCGGCTGTCCACGCGGACGGGCTGGGTCATTTCGGGGGCGTTGACGAGATCCACGGCCTGGGGAAGCGAGCGAACGGCAAAGACGTCGATGCCTTCGACCAGCGCGGCTTCTTTGGCATTGGCTTCGGGGACAATGAGTCGCTTGTGGCCGCGGTCGCGGGTGGTGATGGCGGCGGAGAGGGCGCCGCGCACGGGACGGACGCCGCCATCGAGAGAAAGCTCGCCTAGAAAGACGGTGTCGGTGAGCTGTTTGCCGAAAAACTGATTGTTGCAGCCGAGAATGCCGAGCGCCATGGGGAGATCGAAGGCCGAGCCTTCCTTGCGGAGGTCGGCAGGGGCGAGGTTTACGGTGACGCTCTGGGGATTGGGAAATTCGTAGCCACAGTTTTTGACGGCGGAGCGGATGCGCTCGCGGCTCTCCTTGACGGCCAGGTCAGGCAGACCGACCACGGTGAAGTCGCCCTGGCGGCTCGAGCCCACATCCACCTCGACTTCGACGAGACTGGCCTCGATGCCGTAAACGGCGGCGCTGAAAACCTTATAGAGCATGGCCGATGCGAGAGGGAACGAAGTTCCCGCGCGAAGGGTAACTGAAAGTGCCACTGAACGCCAGCGACACTTCCCCGGGCTGCCAGGAGTGGTGGCAGGGCGAGGGGCTTTCCTGTATTGTCAAAGACAGAAGCGGCGTGCCGGGGAGGGTGCGCTGCGCGCGAGCGACGCCTCAGGAGGACCCCGCATGATTGGAATAGGGATTCTGGCCGCCGTCCTCATCCTCGTATTCTTGTGGGTGATGGGCAGCTACAACGGCCTTGTGAAATACAAGGTGCAGTCGGAGAACGCCTGGGCGGACATCGACGTGCAGTTGAAGCGGCGGCATGACCTGGTCCCGAACCTTGTGGAAACGGTGAAGGGCTACGCAGGGCACGAGAAGCAGACGCTGGAAAGCGTGATCGCGGCGCGCAACCAGGCTGTCTCCGCAAAGGGACCGGCGGCGCAGGCGGAAGCGGAAGGGATGCTGAGCGGAGCGCTGCGGCAGCTCTTCGCACTTTCGGAGGCGTATCCGCAGCTCCGGGCGGTGGAGAGCTTTTCGGATCTGCAGCAGAAACTGAATGGGCTGGAAGAGACCATCCAGAACGCGCGGCGGTATTACAACGCGGTGGTGCGCGACTTCAATACGAAGATCGAGCAATTCCCCTCGAACATCATCGCTGGCATGTTCAAGTTCAAAGAGCGCGAATTCTTCGAGCTGAAGGACGAGGCGGAGCGGGCGGTGCCGAAAGTGAGTTTCCAGACGCCGTCGGCATGATTCGCGGGGCCGCGCCGTGATGAAGCGAAACCGGGCAATTTATGCGGTGCTCGCGGTGTTCCTCGGGGCGCTCGTGTGCGCGGGGCCCGCGGCGGCGGGAACCATCACCTTCGAACGCTGGGCAGATACCCTCCAAGTAAACCCGGACGGCTCGCTGGTGGTGACCGAAACTCTGACCGTGCGGTTTACGGTTCAGCGGCAGGGAATCACGCGATCGATTCCTCTCGAATACCGCACGGACGAGGGGTTTGACTATCACCTGAACGTGCGGGTGGAGAGCGTTACTGACGGCCAACTCCACGATCTTCGCTACGAACAAAACCGGCGGGGCGGCGAACTCAACTTGAAGATTTACGTGCCGGGAGCGTTCCAGGCGACGCGCACCGTGATATTGAAATTCCGCGTGGCGAACGGCCTGCGATTTTTCCCGGACCACGACGAGCTGTACTGGAACGTCACCGGAGCCGGCCGGGACAACACCGTGGAGGAGACGGAAGCGCGGGTGGAGCTGCCGGCGGGGGCGAGCGGCGTGCGCACGCGGGCGTTCACAGGGAGCGCGGGCTCGAGGGGATCCAACGCAGAGATTACGCAGTCGCCGGAGGGAATCCTGTACCACACGCCGATGCCGCTGCGCGCGGGCGAGGGAATGACGATCGTGGCGGGATGGGACAAAGGACTGGTGCGGGAACCCGGTGAAATCTCAAAGGCCTGGGATTTTTTCACGAGCAACTGGCCGCTGGGGATCCCGGTGGTGGCGCTGATTTTTGCCATCTGGTTTTACTTCGCTCACGGGCGGGATCCCGCGCTGCGGCCGGTTTCCGTGCAATATGCTCCGCCGCAAGGGATGTCGCCGGCGGGGGCGGGAGCGCTGATAGACGACTCGGCAGACATGCGGGACATTACGGCGACGATCGTGGACCTGGCGGTGCGGGGCTATATGAAGATCGAGGAGCTGGGGCCATCGGGGCTGCTGAAACTGGCGTCGTCGAAGGACTACCTGTTCCACCGGATCAAGACGCCGGAGCAGTGGGGTGACCTGCGGCCGCACGAGCAGGCGCTGATGGGAGCGTTGTTCAGCGGCGCGTACGGGCAGGAGGATGCGGTGAAACTCTCCGACCTGCACAACAGCTTTTACAAGAACCTGCAGTCGCTGCGCGACAGCATCTTCAGCGAGCTGATGGGGCGAAGCTACTACCGCACGCGGCCGGACACCATGCACCAAACGTTCGCAGCGGGGGCGGTGGGGGCGGGGATCGGGATTTTCTTTCTGGGGAGGCTGATCGAGAAGCACTCGGGGATGCCGATTCTGCCGTTCGTGATTTCGGCCGTGCTGACGGCCGTGATCGTGTTCCTGTACGGGCGAGCGGTGCATGCGCGGACGCTGGAGGGGACGCGGGCGCTCGAAGGAGTGCTGGGATTCAAGGAATTTCTTTCGCGGGTGGAGAGCGAGCGGTACAACCTGGTGGTGAAAACTCCGGCGATGTTCGAGAAGTTCCTGCCGTATGCGATGGCGTTCGGATGCGAAGCGCACTGGTCGAAGGCATTCGACGGAATTTATACGGAGCCACCGCAGTGGTACGTGGGACCGACCTACGGGCCGCGCTTCTATCCGTCGGCGTTTGCGGACAACTTGAGCGGCATGGCGATGCATACGGGGAGCGTGATGGCGTCGGCGCCGGCGAGTTCGGGAAGCTCGGGATTCAGCGGGGGAGGCGGATTTTCCGGCGGGGGATTCGGCGGCGGGAGCGCGGGGGAGTTTTAGGATGACGGCCGCGGGCTCGGTCCGGGCGAGATGGGGCACGATCCCAAAGCTTCGGGACGTGCCCCTACGAGGAGTGGATCTTCCAACGTGGGATGACGGTGGGGACGTAGCGGCGGTAGGCCTCGAAATCTTCCCCGAATGCTTCGTGCAGCAAGCGCTCTTCGGCGCGAACGCGAATCGCCGTACCCACAGCAAAAACCGGCAGAGCGATGAACAGCGCCCACCAGACGCAGAAGGCGAGGCCGGTGGCAAGCAGCATCCCTAGCATGCCGGTGTAAATGGGATGGCGCACGTGGCTGTAAGGTCCTGCGACGACCAGGCGGTGTCCTTCCACCAGGCGCGCCTGGATACTCCAGTGACGGCCGAGCACACGGATTGCATCCACCACGAGCCAGACGGAAGCCACTGCGAGCAAGACTGAGAGCACGGACAGTGCGCGCATGACGACTTCAGGGAGAGCGGAGTCCGGAAAGCGCTCGGCCAAAAGCGTCCAGACGAGGCCGATGGCGATGCTTTGCAGAAGAATCCCGGCGACGGCTGCGGGAGCACGGGGCCCAGTCGCGCCTTCGGCGGGCCGCTTGCGAAGGGAGAAGGCGGCGAGAAAGCCGAGCCAGCAGAGCGCGATCAGCAGGCGCGCAAAACCCACGAAGCTGGGAAGATGAATCATCGCGCGCGCCTCCGCGGCGCTGCGCGCCGGCCGCGTTTGCGCAGGCGCTTCTGGACGGCGGGGCTGCGCAGCTCGCGAAGCGCGTCGGCGGCGATCCAGCGGGCGGAGCGCGAATTCTGGCGGCGGATGCGCTCCCCCGCGGCGATGGCGCTGCGATTCAGGAACAGATTGCGCTTGCCGATCTGGCGGAGGGCCCAGTTGACGGCCTTTCGGACGAAGTTGCGGTCGTCATGCGCTTCGCGCTCGATGATGGGCAGCAGGGCGCGGAATTTCGAGTCGGGCGCGGATTTATCGTGGATGGCAAGATAGGCCATGGTGGAGAAACCGGCGCGTTTGATGAATTCCTCGCGGCGGCGGGACCAGGCGACCGCTTTCTTCCACGGGTGAGCGGTGCGGACGAAGAGATAGCAGCAGCAGGTGTCCACCACATCCCAAGAGGAGAAGTCGCGGGCCCATTCATCCATGATCGATTCGGTGACGAGAGCAGGGTCGGCGACCATGGCGGCAATATGGCGGGCTTCGTGCACGCCGCAGCGCCAGAGCTCAAGAGCGAGCGCGTGATCGCGGCCAGCCTGGCGGGCGAGGGCGTGCATCTGAGGCGCGGAAAGGCCGCAGGCGCGCGGTGCCTGGATGCCCCAATACGACAATTTCTCGACACTACGCGGGGAGCCCAGCTGGATCATGCGCTCGACCAGGGCGCGGCAGCGCTCGCGAGCGCTGGCAGGATCCTGCGGGGGCGGGACGCGCCCACGGCCGCGGGAAGATGGAGTTGCGTGGCCAGATGAGGGGCGCGGGCTCATGCGTGCTCTGATGCCGCTCCGGGGACGAGCGATTTCCGGAAATATTTCTGAGTCTTGGAGCACTGGAAGCCCAGGCGCTCGTAGAAGCGGTGGGCGTCGGGGCGGACTACATTGCAGCGAACACAGAGCGTGCCGAGGCCTCTTGTGCGCGCCCAGCGTTCCGCCTCGGCCACCAGGAGCGCGCCGAGGCCGCGGCTTCGCAGGGCGGCGTCGGTGACCAATCCGAGCAGTTCGGCGCGAGGGCCGGATTCGAGTGCGATTCCGGAGTGAACGTGAGCGAAGGCGCGCGCGCCGGAGCCGGGGAGGTCGGCGACGAAAACGACATGAGAGGGGTCGGCGAAAATGGCGCGCAGGCGCGCGGCGATTTCGGCCGGAGAGGACGGATAGCCGAGTTGCGTGGCCAGGGCAGCGAGCTGGGGCGCGTCGTCGATGCGGGCTGGGCGGATTTGAGGGGCGGGAGCGGGTTCCGACATGGCTGCCTCCACGGGGCGGTCAGAAGAGTTTGCCGGAATCGAGGAGAATCGTCACGGGGCCGTCGTTGACGAGCTCGACCTGCATGTGGGCGCGGAAGACGCCGGTTTCGACAGCGACGCCGAGCGAACGCAGGTGCGCGGCGAATTCCAGATAGAGCGCGTTAGCGAGTTCGGGCGGGGCGGCCTCGATAAACGAGGGACGGCGCTGGCCGCGCGCGTCGCCATAGAGGGTGAACTGGCTGACGACGAGCGCGGCGCCGGCAGAGTCGCGGAGCGAGCGGTTCATTTTGCCGGCATCGTCGGAGAAGATGCGGAGATTAGCAGTGCGCTCGGCCATACTGCGGGCGGTTTCGGGCGTGTCGTCGCGTCCCACGGCGAGAAGGACCACGAGGCCGGGACCGATTTCGGCGGAAGGGCCGCCCTCCACCAGCACGCGAGCGCGGCTGACACGTTGGAGAACTGCGCGCATGGAATTCTTCCGCCCGGATGGGCCTGCCCGTCGTCTGCGCTCAAGGCAAGCCGGCGCTACGGTCCGGGCGTTTCCGTTGGGGGCGGCGCAGGTTTGCGCGGGAGCAGCTCCGGCAATTGCGCAATGTTATAGGCCACAGCGGCCATGACCTGCGCGCCCTGCACGAGGCCGTCTTCGCGAGTCTGGTCGAACGTGTCGGCCTGCGTGTGATGCGTCTGGAAATATTGCGCGGGCTCCTGGATGAAGAAGAAGCCGGGCACACCGGCCTGTTCAAATGAGGCGTGATCGGTGCCCGTCATCCAGCGCTGGGAGAGCTCGACGAGGCCGAGCGAGTGGAGCGGCGCCATGACGTTGGCCATGATTTCCTGATCCTGATAGTTGCGCATCAGGCTGAGAGTGAGCACGCGGCCAGTGCCGGTGTCGTGGGCGATGGCGGCGGAAATTTTCGGAAGCTCGTCTTTGTGCGCAGCGACGTAGGCGCGGGAGCCGACCAGCCCCTCTTCCTCGCCGGAGAAGAGGATGAATCGGATGGTGCGGGCGGGGCGCAGACCGGACTTCTGGAGCGCGCGGGCGGCTTCGAGAACGACCATCGAGCCGGTGCCGTTGTCGGTGGTGCCGGTGCCGAGGTCCCAGGAATCAAGATGAGCGCCGAGGACCACGACTTCGTCGGGCTTGGTGGCGCCGGGCAGCTCGGCGACGGTGTTGTAAACCTCCACAGGCTGGTCGGTGAAGGCATTCGTGATTTCGAGTTCGACTTCGACGGGGCCGCGCTTGAGTAGGCGCCAGATAAGGTTGTAATTCTCGGAGGTGATGAAGGCCGAAGGGATGGGACCGATGTGAAAATCGTGTCCACCGACGCCGGTCATGTTGAGAAGGCCGTCGGGTTTGCCGGAATCGGAGAGCGTGGCGGCGACGCCTTCCGCCTTGAAAAATTCCGTACGCGCCTGGAAGAAACGCATGCCGCCCGGACCGGCCGGAGCGAGCGGGTTGCGCTCAGCGGGGCGTTGCGGGCGGACGAGCAAAATGGAGTCGCCCTCGGCAATGGAGAGCGGGCTGGGAGCGGGCTCGTCGGGCGTGGGGAGGAGCAACGGTTCGCCGGTGATGACGATGGCGCCATTCAGTTTTCCCTTGTACGCGTCGAGTTCCTGCTGGTTTGAGGCCTTCACGTACACCACGGGTCCGCGCACCTTGCCGTTTGTGCCCGGCGCCCAAGCGTAGGAGGCGAGGGTCAATGGATGCTCGGCAGGGCTGACGATGCGGCCCGATGCGGTGCCGCGCGTCCAGCCATGAGTGATGGTCCAGGATTCGAGATGGGCTTTGGCCAGAGCGTAGTCGGCAAAACGCTGGCGGGTCCAATCGTTGGCTTTCTTGAGGTTCTCGGAGCCGGTGAGCCGCTGGCCGATCATGTCGGAGAGATATTCGAGATTGGCCATGATTTCGTTGTGGTCGCGAACTTCGGCGATGATTCGCTCGTCGGCGTCGGCATTCGGATCTTTCTCAAGGGGCGTGGGCTGCTGCGCGCGGAGCACATGCAGCCCTCCTGCCGCGGCCAGCGCAGCGGAGAGAAGGATTGCGGGCAGACGCATTGTTTTCATCCGAACAGCAGCCTCCCCCGGATTTTGCCAGTGGAACGCGGCAAGAGTGGCTGATTTTATGCGCGGCGCGAGGGGATTACAACCCGGCGGCCAAGGAGGCTGCCTATGGGAGGACGACGCTGGGAGGCCTAGCGCGATTGACGGCGCACAGCGCGCTGCGAACGGCCTTTCGGCGCGGGCTGGCAGCGAGGGCAGAAGTAACTGCTGCGGCCGGCGACGATGATCCGGCGAATCTTCGTGCCGCAGCGATAACACGGCTCACCTTCGCGGCCATAGGCGCGATGGCGGCGCTGATAATCGCCGGGCGATCCGGCGCTGTCCACGAAGTCGGAGATGGAACTGCCGCGAAGGCGAATGGCGTCGGCGAGAACGCGGCGGAGGGCCGCATAGAGAGCGCGGCGTTCGGAGGGCTTGAGGCGAGCGCCCAGGCGGCGGGGATGGATCCGGGCGCGCCACAGCGACTCGTCGGTGTAGATATTGCCGAGGCCGCGGAAAACGTGTTGGTCGAGAAGCAGGGCTTTGATCATGGCGCGGCGTGAGAGAGCAGAGCAGAAGGCTTCGAACGATACTTCGAGTGGTTCCGAGCCGAGACGGGCGAGGAATGAGGGCAGCTCGGCGGCGTCCATCAGGCGCATCTTGCCGAACCGGCGAATGTCGGTGTAGCGGAGCTCGCGCGCGTCGTCGAGAGCGAGCCAAACGTGCGTATGGGGGCGGACGGGAGAATCGGCGCGGCAGACAACGAACTGGCCGGTCATGCCCAGGTGGACGAGGAGCCAGCTCGCGGGACGATTGCCGTTTGCGCCGTGTGGTGCAGCGAGTCGAAGGCCGATGAATTTGCCGAAGCGGCAAACCTCCTCGATCGATGCGCCCGGCAGCGCGGCTTCGAGGCGGGGAAGGTCGGCGATGAAGTCAGTGTTGCCGAAGTGCAGGCCCGTAATGATTCGGCCGGGGAGCGCGGCGCGGAGGCCGCGAACGACGGTTTCGACTTCAGGGAGTTCGGGCATCGGCCGATGTTTCACAGTAGCACGGGAATTTGTGAAGTCGTGTCGGAATCCATAGCGGTGCAGGGGAAGAAGCTGCGGGGCTTGCGCCCCGGGCAACACGGAAAACGCGCGTGTGCTATGCTCGAAATGGCCGGCGGAAAACCAGGGCCAACCGCAAAATTCCCCTTCCGAGGAGACGGCCATGATTCAGAAAGCCACTGCGCTGCTGCGCGTCGAGCGTATTGAGCCTTCGCTGTCGTTTTGGGTCGAACGGCTGGGATTCCAGAAAGTGACGGAAGTGACGGAGGGCGATTCACTCGGGTTCGTTATCCTGATAAAAGGCCACGTGGAAGTGATGTTGCAGAGCCGGGCAAGCCTGGCGAGAGATCTGCCCATGTTGAGCGTTGGAGCGCTCGCGCCGGAGGTGGTTTATCTGGGAGTGACAAACCTGGAAGAGATCGCGGCCAAACTGAATCCTGCCGACATCATTGTACCGAAGCGCACGACGCATTACGGAATGGAAGAAATCTGGGTGAAGGAACCCGGAGGGCACGTGATCGGCATCGCGGCACCGGCATCGGAGCCGGCCGGGTAGAAGGTCCGCGTCAGGGCATCAGAGCGAAGACGCGGGCAGGGCCTCCGGAACCGCCTTCGAGCTTAATCGGCGCGACCACGAGATACGCGCCTGATTCAGGCAGGGCAGAGAGATCGGCCAGATTTTCCACGTGGAACAGGCCCGCGCCGTGCGAGAGGTGATGCACGGGGAAATCCTTCGATGCGCCGTAGTCCACGCTGAGCGTGTCGATGGTCAGGCCATAGACGCCGCGGTCGATCAGCACCTTCACCGCTTCCACAGAATAGCCTGGGAAATGCATGAGTTTGGCTGCGTCCATGTTGCGATAGCGGGCGGTATCCGGCCAGCGCTCGGCCCAGCCGGTGCGCATCACGACGATGGCACCGCGGGGGATGCGGCCGTGGCGCGTTTCCCATTGAGCGATTTTTTCAGCAGCGAGGAGATAGTCGGCATTTGCGCGGGCTTCGTCACGCACATCGAGCACGACTGCGAGGCCGTAGAGGCGCTCGGCGGGAATCTGGTCGACGGTCCAGCCGGCCTTGAGGAAGTGCGCCGGGGCGTCAAGATGCGTTCCGAAATGCTCGAGCGAGGTGAATTTGCGCGTGAAGTAGCCGTCTTTTTCGAACGAGGCGTTCTCGACGGCTTCGAAGGGTTTATCGTCGCCGGGCCAAGCGGGATTATCGGGGCCGAGAGCGTGGCCGAGGTCCACGATGCGCGAGAAGGCAGCGGGCGTCGATGGCGGAGCTGATTTTTGCGCTACGCGGCCTTCGCGCATACGGAAAATTGTTCCGGTGGCGACCAGTGCACAGAGAACCGCAATCATGACTGCGAGCCTGCGTCTTGTATCCATGGTTGGCCTCAATTCGCAGCCGTCCAGGCACGCCCGCGGAGGGGACGGCCGGGCCGGGCATCGGTGATTTTTCCGTCGTCGAGGACGAGCTGGCCGTTGACGATGACATAGCGGATTCCTTCCGAGTAGCGGTTGGGATCTTCGAAGGTGGCGACGTCGCGCACGCGGGCGTAGTCGAATAGTGTCACATCCGCCCACATGCCGGGACGCAGCACGCCGCGGTCTTCGATGCGCATGATCTGCGCGGGGAGTGAGGTCATTTTGCGGATGGTCTGTTCGAGGGGCAGCAAGTGCAGGTCGCGGGTGTAATGGCCGAGCAGGCGGGGGAAGTTGCCGTAGGCGCGGGGATGGGCGCGATCGCCGCCGAGCACGCCATCGGGACGGACAGCGCCGTAGTCGCAGCCGAAGGCGACCCAGGGCTGGACGAAGGCACGCTCGATATCCGGCTCCTGCATCATGAAGGTGATCTGGCCGGTCTGCATGCGGTCTTCAATCAGGATATCGAACATGACGTCCACGGGGTCTTTCTGGCGCTCGCGGGCGATTTCGTCGAGGCGCTTCCCTTCGATATCGCGCAGCTTTTCGTTGGAGACGGAATTGATGAGGATGTCGTGGGCCATATATTCGCGGAAGCGTCCGGCCATGGCGGCTTTGATCCTGGCGCGTATGGCGGGATCACGGAGGCGAGCGATGGATTTCTCGGTGCCGCCTTCGAGGGCCCAGGAGGGCAGATTGGCGGAGAGGCCGTTGGCGCCGGCGCGATAGCCGTAGATATTGGCGGTGACTTCCTGGCCGGCGGCGCGGGCCTGATCAATGCGCGCGACCACCTGGTCCATTTTTCCCCAGACCGTTGAGCCGGAAACTTTCAGGTGGTAGATGTGAACGGGCAGGCCGGCTTCGCGGCCAATGCGCAGGGCCTCGTCGAGCGCGGGGAAAATGTCCTTGCCTTCGTTGCGCATGTGCGTGGAATAGACGCCGCCATAGCGCGCGGCAACCTTAGCCAGCTCGATCAGCTCGTCCGTTTTGGCATAGGTGCCGGGGGCGTAGATGAGCGCGCTGGAAATTCCGAGCGCGCCCTGCCGCATAGCTTCCGCGACGATCGCGCGCATTTTGTCGAGTTCGGCGGAAGAGGGCGGGCGGTTTTCGCTGCCGAGGACGGATTTTCGCGCCAGGG
>JASHSV010000365.1 GCA_030038535.1 Candidatus Acidiferrales bacterium | reverse complement strand
TGGAAAACAGGCGGCGCGGGCGCCGCAGCGCGCTCGAGCGTGATGCCGAGCGGCAGGGCGAGGAGCAACGCGCCGAGAACGGCCGACGCGGGCTGCGCGGGACGATACAAACGCTGGAGATAAAACGCAATCAGGCCGCCCATGCAAGCGAGTGGAATGGCCAGCGGCGCGGCCATGAGCAGGCAGATCACTCCTTCAAGCGCGAAGGCGAGGAAAGCCAATCCAAGAAGCGCCGGAGACATCGCGGCCACGCCGAGACAGGAAGCGAGCGAGCGCGGCGCATGATAGGTGTAGATGAGGACGGACGCGAAGCCCATGGCGAAGGGGACGCCCACAAACAGGCCCCAGCCGTAGAATTGCAGCAGGTTCGTGGAAAGGAATGCGGCCAGCGCGCCGGCGACCAAGGTGAGCAGCGCGCCGGCGAAGGCGCTTCCGGCGCCGCTGCGGGGAATGATGCGGTCGAGCAGCGCCCCGCGCTCGGTGGCGGCCCAGAGATGAGGCGTATCGGGGGAGCGGCTGGGCGCGCAGATCAGAAACGCAAAAAACACAAGATTCAGAGCCGGCAGAAAAAAAAACAGAAGCATCCAGGCGGGCAGCGCGGCGTCGCGCAGCCGGGCAAGCGTGAGACAGATCCCCACCCAGATGAAGGGCAGCGCCACAGCAACCATGCGCAGAAGGAACCGAGCCTGACCATAGTTGAGCGAGATGAGCGGCACCCGGACGAGGAGCGGAACCCAGTAGAAGGAGAGCGACCAATTCTGCCCCATGACCCTGGTAGCGGTCACGTAATCGATCGCCTGCTTAGCAATAAGGAGAAGACTGCCTAAGACGGTGAAGCCGAGACGGTCGATACGGCCTTGTCCGCGGAGAAGCAGGAGCGAGGGATTCATCGGTGCGCGCGAGAAGGCCAGCGTGGCAGTGGATGGTGCGCGGGCCGGGCCATCGCGACGTGCGATGGCGGGAGGCCGCAGGCGCGGGAAATCGTGTGGCGATGGCGGGCGACCCAGCGATAGGCCGCGCGGGCGAGCGGCATAACGCCAGGAATCCAAGCCAGCGCGGTGAGAGGACGCGCCCACCAGATCTGGCGCGCGAGATAGAGAAGCGCGTCGGCGCCACCATACAGTTCGTCGTGGGCGGTGAGGACGCAAAGTTCATCCAGCAGCTCGTCCTCGGGGAGCGCGAGTCGGCGGCGCACCCAGGGGGCCTGAAGAGGAGCGAGGTGAAAGCCACGCGGGCCGACGAAGAGTGCGATGCGCCAGGCCCAACGCGTGCAGAAACCGCAGTCGGCGTCGTAAAGCACCCAACCGCGCGGGGGAGGCTGGACCCAGAGGGTCTTGGGGGCCATGGCGGGCCTCAGTTCTCGGCTTCGCCGTTGGTACGCGTGGCCGGCCGTGCATCGGCGTCGCGGGAGAGCGCGCCGGGAATGATGCGGCGCATCTGACCTCGCAGTTTGGCGAAGCGGCGGAGCGAGCCGGTGGGCAGGCTGCGCACTTCTTCGTAAAGCGAGCACATGGATTCGAGAAATTCGAGCATGGCGAGCAGGCGTTCGCGCATGTGCTTGTCGCCGGCGGCGGTCTCGCGGGCGAGCTGGACGCATTCGCGGAGCACAGCAACGGTGGGATCGACCTCGCGGCGTTTGCGCTCCTGGGCGATGATGCGGAACATTTCCCAGACGTCGGGAAGAGAGACGAAATGGTCGCGGCGGTCGCCGAGCTGGTGGGTGACGCGGACGATGCCCCAGCCCTCGAGCTCGCGGAGGCTGGTGGACACGTTGGAGCGCGCGACGCCCAGCGTGGCAGCGATTTCCTCGGCGGGGAGGGGGTCGGGCGAAAGATAGAGGAGGGCGTGGATCTGGGCGACGGTGCGGTTGACGCCCCAGCGGGTGCCCATTTCGCCCCAATGAAGGATGAATTTTTGCTGGGCGGGCGAGAGTTTCATGGGGACCTCCCTATTCTTCCGACATTTCAGATATAACAGAATATACAGGAAAATCTAGCGGCTGTCAAGAGTTATTGTGAGGGGCAGAAAGGCGCCGCGGGTTGGCGCCTGACTGCCGTACAGGGGAACCAGCAGGAAAGGGGAGTCAGGATTCGACGGCTGGCGGGCGTTTGCCGGTGCGGCGGGCGACTTCGTGGGCGAGATAGAGGCGAAGGTCGGGGCGGACTGTGGTGAGCTCCATGATGTCGCGGAGATCGGCGAGCGCAATATCGGGAAGAAAAGCCATGATGCGGGCGAGCGGAGTGAGCGGATGACGTAGCAGGGCGATGCGCACGTGGGGCGAAGAGGACCATTTGGGGTGGCGCGCGATGGCGTTGACGACACGCGCGGAAAGATCGGCGCGGGCGAGGACGCGGGTGATTTGCGCCTCGTTCAGATGGGCATTTTCGAGCACGTGAGCGAGCGTGCTGGGAAGTCCTTCAGCGAGGAGCGCGGCGGCGACGCGCGGGGGACCCTGTTTGGCGAGAGTGATTTTCTGGCCGACGGGAAGCTGCGCGAGGCGGTTGAGGACGAGGTCTTCCGCGACGCGGCGGACTTCGGCGAGCGCGGAGGGAAGCAAGCTGACGCGGGCCAGATCGAAGAGAAAAAGCTGGCGGACGCAGGCCAGGGCGATCAGGCGAGGCGCGTGGGGATGCCGAGCGAGGCGCAGTTTGACGGGATAGCTGCGGATCCACTCGGCGCGCTGGGCGACGCGGCGAAGGAGCTCGGCGGGAGCGTCCTTGCGTTCGAGCAGGCGGCAGAGGAGGGATTCGTGGAGCGCTGGATTTTCGAGAGCGGCGATGAGGATCTGCGGGTCCGCGGAACCGATGAAGAGTTCCAGAGCGTCGCGGGACGCCGTGCGAGGATCTTCCAGGGGCTCGCGGCGAGGCATCAGTTTTTGGCACGACTCCCGGAGCTGCGACTGATTTCGGAGAGACGTTCGCGCAAGGCGCGACGGGCAGCGGCGCGGGCGGGCGGCATTTCGACGGGGCGGAGGCGTGCGCCGCGGGCCGAGCTATGCACGAGCGCTTCGAAGGACTGATCGAGAAGAGGGCTGACGCCGAAGACGCCGCCCGCTTCGGCGACGGTGAATTCCTGTTGGGCGATTTCCAGGCGGCGGGCGACGCTGAGCACGAGCTGAGACAGAGAGAGCGCGGCGCCGAACAGAATCTCGCGCGCGGGGGTATCGCCGGATTCAGCGGCTTCGGCAACAAGAGGGAAAACACGCGGGAAAACTTCGTCGGGCCCGGCGGCAATCCGCTCGAGCAGGGCGCTCCAGTCGGCGCATTTTAGAGCGGCGGGAATGGACTCGGCGAGGGAGGTATTGGGGCCGAGAGCGTCGCGAGCGCGGGCCACGGCAGCGATGCCGCGGCGGCCGATGTCGAAGGCGCTGCCTTCGTCGCCCACCCAGGGGCCGTCGCCACCGGCGCGGACCTGGCGGCCGTCGGAGGCACGGCCGAGGGCAGCGGAGCCGGTTCCGGCGACGATGACGATTCCGGGGCCATCGCCGAGTCCGGCTTCCAGGGCGATTTCCAAATCGGTACAGACGTGGACGTGGGCGCGCGGAAACGTCTCCACCAGAAATCCCATGACGCGCTTGAGCACGCGAGGCTGGCCGGCGCCGGCGATTCCAGCGCAGACGCCGGCAACCGATGCGGCGCCCACTTGCCGCGAGGAGAGCGTTTTCTCTGCGGCGGTGCGCAGCGAGGATTGGGCACGGTCGAAACCGGCTCGCAGCGGATTGGCGGGACCGGCGCTGTGCTCGGCCATGACGTCGCCTTTTGCGTTCAACAGAACACAGTCGGTCTTCGTTCCGCCGCCGTCAAAGCCAACGTAATATTCTTCGCGGTCTGCCATGGCGATTCCTAAATCTGTGGACGAACCTGTTTACACGCGGAACGCTTCAACACGGCGCGCTGGCGTGCGTCCTGACGCTGGGCGTGAGATTCCGCGCGGGGCTCCCGATTCCCTTCCCCGACCCGATTGACAGGCCGTACGCGCCCCCATAGTATCGCGCGAATTCAGTGTTCGGCACGATGCCCATCCGCGCGGTGGACCTCGCCGTCCTGCTCCTCTATCTCGGCGGGATTACGGCCTTCGGAGTGCGCTTCCGCCGGAGCCAATCGAACGTCCGCGACTACTTTCTGGGCGGACGGACTGCGCCGTGGTGGGCGCTGGCCGCCTCCATTGTAGCCACAGAAACATCTACGCTGACCATCATCGGAACGCCCGCCATTGCTTATGCGGGCACACTGGCCTTCTTGCAATTGGCCATGGGCTATATAGCCGGACGCATCCTGATCAGCTTCCTTTTTATTCCGGCGTACTTTCGCGGGGAATTCTACACAGCGTATGCGCTGATCGAGAAGCGGTTCGGAGCGGGAGCGCGCCGAATCGCGGCGCTGACGTTCCTGGGAACGAGGGCGCTCGCGGAGGGAGTGCGGCTGAACGCGGTGGGAAAAATTGTGAGCGTGGCGTTCGGGACCGGAAGCCGGCTCTCGATCGCGGCGATCACAGCGCTGACGCTGCTCTACACGTTTGAGGGCGGGATGAAGGCGGTGATCTGGACAGACCTGGTGCAACTGGTGCTTTACCTCGCCGGGTCGGTGACGGCATTCTGGCTCCTACTGGAGAGAATTCCGGGAGGCTGGACCGAGGTGACACGCCTCTCCGCTGCGGCGGGCGGGAAACTGACGGCGTTCGATTTCTCGTTCAGCCTCACGCAGGCGTACACGTTCTGGGCGGGGATGATCGGTGGCACGTTTCTGACGCTGGCGAGCCATGGGACGGACCAGACCATAGTGCAGCGACTGCTGGCGGCGCGGAACGAACGCGACAGCCGGCGCGCGATCCTGGCGAGCGGGCTGCTGGTGTTCGTGCAGTTCGCGCTGTTCCTACTGGTGGGAGTGATGCTGTATGCCTACGGGCAGCACGCGCCCCTGGAAATTCCCGGTGGCGACCGGGACCGGATTTTTCCCGCATTTGTGGTGAGGCAGATGCCCCCGGGAATCTCCGGCCTGGTGCTGGCGGCGATGTTCGCCGTGGCGATGTCGAACGCGAGCGGGTCGCTGAACTCACTGGCGTCGTCCAGCATCATGGACTTCGAAGCAGCGAGGGGGCGCGGGGAGGGAGATGCGTCGAGGCTGCTGCAGCTTTCGCGGCGGATCACGCTCGTGTGGGGCGTGCTTCTGGGCGCGCTGGCGCTGGTGGATTGGGGGCCGGTGCTCGAAGCGGGACTGACGATCGCGTCGATCACGTATGGCAGCCTGCTTGGGCTGTTCCTGCTAGGCCTGCTGAACCCTCGCGCCACGGCACGCGGGGCGATCACCGGGATGATCGCCGGCCTCGCCGTGATCCTGCTGGTGCGGCTGTACACGCCGCTGGCGTGGACGTGGTATGTGCTGGCAGGAACGGTGCCCACCTTTGTTGTGGGCTCGCTGGCCAGCCTGCTGGATAATCCTGCCAAGACGAGCGGGGTGGTATCCGCAGAAAAATGAGCGACGAGCAGGAAAATCGCGCGGAGAACGCGGGGACGAATACGGCTGCGGAAACGGCGCCGCGCGCGGAACTGGTGCAGGGACTGGGCGCGTGGGCAGCGGCCGCAATCGTGGTGGGCACGATGATCGGCACGGGAATTTTTCTGGTGCCGAGCAGCATGGCGCGGGAGACCCACTCGATCGGGCTGGTGTTTGTGGCGTGGATTCTCGGCGGGCTACTCTCGCTGGCGGGCGCGCTGGCCTATGCGGAGCTGGGCGCGGCGATTCCCGAGGCGGGCGGCGACTACGCCTATTTGAATCGCGGATTCGGCCCGCGCTGGGGCTACCTGTTTGGGTGGATGCACTCGGTGGTGGGACGGCCGTGTTCAGTGGCCACGATAGCGGCGGGGCTGATGAGGTTCTGCAGCTTTTTGCGGCCGTCGCTGGCGCGGGCGGTGGT
>JASHSV010000364.1 GCA_030038535.1 Candidatus Acidiferrales bacterium | reverse complement strand
TGATGTTCTTGGCGGTCCACATAGCAGGCGCTCCTCGTCAGCCGAGCGATTCGCCGGGCTTCGGCTCGTGAATTTCGAGGCCGGGGATGTCGCGGGTGAGCTCACGGACGTGGGCTGGACGTCCGGTGAGCGGGGGAAACGTAGCGTAATGCATGGGCAGAACGTGTTTGACGCCCAGCAGTCGGATGGCGTGTGCGGCTTCGCGCGGGCCCATGGTGTAAAAGTCGCCGATGGGCAGGCAGGCGATGTGGGGCTCATAGAGCTCAGCGATGAGCTTCATGTCGCCGAAGACGCAGGTGTCGCCGGCATGGTAGATGCGGAGTGCGCCGGGAAGGTGCACGACGAAGCCGGCGGGCTCGCCAACATAAATCTGCTTGCCGCTGTCGCTGACGCTTGAGGAATGGAAGGCGTTGGTCATGGTGAGTTCGACGCCGGCGACTTGTGTCGTTCCGCCTTTGCTCATGCCGACCACGTTTGTCGCGCCTTTCGATTCTAGCCAGATGGCGAACTCGTAGATGGCGACGATGGCGGGCTTGTGCTGTTTGGCGAGCTCGAGGGTATCGCCGAGGTGGTCGCCGTGGCCGTGGGTGAGCAGGATGGCGTCCACGCGCGGCTGCTTTTTCAGGGCCTCGGGACACATTGGATTTCCGCTCAGAAACGGGTCGATGAGGATGACGTTTCCGGAAGAGGTGGTGATGCGAAAAGCGCTGTGACCGAGCCAGGTGATTTTATTGCCGTGGGTATTGAGCATTGTCGAGTCCTCCGATGGGAAGGAGAAATAGTACAGCACAAGGGAAGAAAAAAGGCCGTAGTGGGGGCTACTTGTGTGAGGCGGTGGAGAGAGTCTTTTCAATCGCGGCGACGAAGGCTTCGCGCTTCTGTTCGCCGGTGAGCTCGCCGATCAGATGGCCATCCGGATCATAGAAAAAGGTCGCGGGGAGGACGCCCGACCACTTGGGATCGACGCGATTGATGAATTCATCTTCCTTGCCGGGCTTCTTGCGGTAATTCGGAAATACGGGATTGATTTTGGCGAGGAAGCGCAGGGCGAGAGATTCTTCCGCGTCGTCGTCGAGACTCACGGCGAAGACGGCCAGGCCTTTGGGCTGATACTGGCGGACAAGCTCGTTGACCATGGGATATTCGTCGCGGCAGGGCTCGCACCAGGTAGCCCAAAAGGTGACCATCAGGGGCTTGCCGCGCTGCTCGGCGACTTTGGCGGCGTAGCGGTCGGCGTCGAGGACTTCGAGGGAGCGGGGAGAAGCCGGGGATTGGGCGCGGGCGAGAAGCGCCGCGAGAAAAGTGGCCGAAAGGAGCACGACACTAGTGAGAAGCGATGAGGGCCTTCGATTCATGGTGTACGCGATTCCCCGTCTGGCGCCTTGAGCCGCCAGGAACTGTATGAGAAGCCGCAGCATCCCGAATCCCGAAGCCTCGGGATCGGGAGCGGCCCTAGGAGAGCCGCCGCTCGTTACGAGCGGGGGACGCGCTTGATCGTGCAGCCGAAAGCTTTGGTTTCGGCGACGGCGACGGGCTTGCCGCCGGCAAGGGCTTCAAACGCGTCGTGCAAATCCCGCTTGCTGATGCCGGAGGGATCCTTGCTGTCGTCGATGCGGCCGTGGTAGCGAAGAATGCCGGACGCGTCGAAAAGATAGGTCTCCGGAGTGAAGGAGGCGCCGAGGGCATCGGCCAACACGTTGTTATTGTCCTTGAGAATGGTGAAGGTGAGGTTGTGCTCGTGGGCGTGGGTGACCACGGCCTCAGGGGTCTCCGTGCGATTGGCGTTGACGCCGACGAAGCCGAAGCCGCGGGCCTGCCACTCTTGTGCGAGGGCCTCCATCCGCTCGTTATAGGCGTTGGAGACGGGGCACTGGACGGAGACGAAGACGACGAGGAGACCGTTCTTGCCGGTGTAGCTCGATAGGACGGTGGAATCGCCTGCGAGCGTGGAGAGCTTGAGGCCGGGCATCTTGCTGCCGATGGGAGGTGCGGCAGGGACGTCGCTGCCGCCGAAACCTTGCGCCAGGGCTACGGCGGCCGTGAGAGCGAGAATAGCGGGAAGGCTCAGAATACGAAGACGCATGAATCCTCCTTTAGAAGAAACCAAGAGTCGAGATTGGAAAACCCCCAACGTGAAAACGACAAGATCGAAGAACGGAACCTCCAAACCTGAAACCTGCAGCAGCAGACCCCTGGTCACTCCCGAAGCTTCGGGAGGGCTCGGCGTGAAAATCGGCCAGACCGTTGGGCACAGGATTAGATGTGCCGAACGGTCCAAGCGTTAACAGCCGAGCGGGGCTGACCGGTATAACGATCCTCATGCGGGATCGTGTTCCGCGGGGGCTGGATGTAGCTCCAGCCGCTCCTCGCCAGCATACACCACGAATCTGCGCCCGCGAAGAAAGCCGACGAGCGTCATGCGCAGCTCGCGAGCGAGGCGGACGGCGAGGCTGGAAGGCGCGGAAACACAAGCGACGACGGGAACGCCGGCGACCGCGGCCTTCTGGAGGATTTCGAAGCCACCGCGTCCGCTGACCATCAGAACGCACTCAGAGAGCGGGAGGCGTCCACCCAGGAGCGCCCAGCCGGCGAGTTTGTCCACGGCATTGTGGCGGCCGATATCTTCGCGTTGGACGAGGAGTTGGCCCTCGCCGGTGAACAGGGCGGCGGAATGCAGGCCACCGGTGCGCTCGAAGATGGCCTGGCCGGTGCGGAGCGATTCGGGAAGGCGGCAAAGGACGGCGGCGCTCACGCGGAAGCCAGGATTGGGAGGAGTAATGCCGCGGAGGCGTACGGAGTCTATGGAGGCTTTTCCGCAGATACCGCAGCTCGAGGTGGCGTAGAAGTTGCGGCGCACATTGTCCAGCGAAGCGAGCGCCGAAGGATCGAGATCCACGCGGACGACGTTGCCCTGCTCGGCGGGCTTGCAATCGGGAGCGGGCTCGATATTCAGAATTTGCTCGCGGCGCTGGAGGAGGCCTTCGGTGAGGAGGAACCCCGCGGCGAGCTCGAGGTCGTGGCCGGGCGTGCGCATGGTGACGCTGACCGAGCGGTCGCCGGCGCGGATTTCGAGAGGCTCCTCGCCGGCGAGGTAGTCCTGGAACGGGCGCAGTCGGCCGTCCTGCCATTCCTGGACCATGGTGAGATCGACGCTGCGGAGCGGTTGTGACAAGCGGGCCCGCCTGGACAAAACGGATCAGAACAGAGTGAGGATACACCACATTGGAAGGGGGACGAATGCGAGGGGCGAGTTGTCCGGGCCGCGCTTTGGTGATATAAGAAATAGGGAGAATAAAAGACGTCGTCCGCAGGATCGCGGACGAGCTATTATTGTCGAGGAGCCTTGAGATGGCCTACGTGATTGCGGAACCGTGCATCGGGACAAAGGATACAGCATGTGTGGACGTGTGCCCGGTGGACTGCATCCACCCGCGAAAGGACGAGCCGGCGTTTGAAGGCGAAACCCAGCTTTACATCCATCCTACTGAGTGCATCGATTGCGGCGCGTGCGTTCCGGTGTGTCCGGTGACGGCAATCTTCGCGCTGGAAGACCTGCCGGAGAAGTGGTCGAATTTCGCGGCCATCAACTCGGATTGGTATTCCAAGAAACAGGCCTGAGCGGAAGCCGGCGAAGCCCGGCAGTAATCGCTGCATCTCCCCATCCGCTGCGCAGAATTCATTTTCTTTCTCGCCGCAGGCGGCGGAGGGTTGGATAGCCTCGCGGTAGCGCTGCGCCGCAGGATTCCGCAGCGAGCCAGTCGCGCAGGACGCGGCGCAAATCCTCCAGACGAACTCCGCGATAATCGGCGGGAAATCCTTCCAGCTTTTCCAAACCACGGCGCATGAGAGAACGCATGCCGGTGTGATTTTTCTTCTGGTGATGATAGAAGGCGGCCGCGATCTGGATGATGCCCTGGAGAAAGGTCTTGTCCGGCTCGGGCGCCAGGAGCCAGATGGCCTCCCAGGATTCATGGGAGTGCCAGAATTGATGGGAATTGAATTGCCGGATGCCGCGCGAGAAGGCGGCGCGATCTGTCCGTGCGCTGAGGGTTTCGAACGAACGCATCATGCAGATTGGCGATCGAAATGCCGCCCTGGGTCCGCTGCCCGGCACGCGGGGGCGAATCTACAAGAGCCATGGTACAGCGCGCGGCAGCGAATTGGAGCCGGCATTCGGCGAAGAGACCAAAGGCCGGTAAGGACTCAGCACTACTGAGCAGTTAGACTGGCAGAGATGAGTGAAACGGGTGCGGGCGGGATACTGCGGATTTCGAGCGAGTTAGCGGGAGTGCGGCTGGGCGTGGCGGTGACGCGGGGAGTGACGGTTGCGCGGGCGAGCGCGGACCTGGAGCATGAGATTGCGCTGATGTGCGAGCGGCTGCGGCGGGAAATGACGCTCGAACAGCTCGCGCGGCGCGAATCGGTGCAGGCGGTGAGGGCGATGTTTCGCGGGTGGGGAGTGGACCCGACGCATTGGCGCCCGTCGGGGGAGCAGTTGATGCGGAGGGTGCTGCAGGGAAAAGGGCTGTACCGCGTGTCGAATGTCGTGGACATGAACAATCTGGGGTCGTGCGAAACGGGATGGCCGTGGGGCAGCTTTGATCTGGACCGGCTGCGGCCACCGCTTGTATTCCGGCATGGGCGCGCGGGCGAATCGTACCTGGCAATCGGAAAGGAAATGTGGGCGGTGGAGGCGAAACCGGTGCTGTGCGACGCGGAAGGACCGTTCGGAGGGCCAATCCGAGATTCGCAGCGGACGATGGTCATGGACGCGACGCGGAATGTGCTGACGGTGATCTTTGCGCCCGTGGCCTCGCAGATTGCGGCACTGCAACGAGCGGCGGAGCAACACGCCAGGCGGCTAGTGAGATTTGCGGGAGCGGAAGAAGCGGCGACGGGCGTTGTGAATTGAAGTACGCAGCCGTCTCCCGGCTCGCGACCCGGGCCATGCCTACCTTGCCGCGTGAATCGTGAAAGCTGTAGTACGGCGCAAAGTACATGCGGTATGGTGTTACTTTGCTCCTGGGGGAATTCCTTGGCGAAGTTCCGGCTTCTGCTGCTCATCCACGCGCACCAGCCCATCGGGAATTTCGAGAGCGTTTTTGAGAATTCGTACCAGAAGTCCTACCTGCCGTTTGTGAAAACGCTGGAGAAGCATCCGGGAATCCGGATCGGATTGCACATCAGCGGGCCGCTGCTGGAATGGATGGACCAGAAACATCCGGATTATTTCGCGTTGCTGCGGCAACTGGTGGACAAAGGACAAATCGAGATGGTGGGGTCGGGCTTTTACGAGCCGATCCTGATTTCGATTCCGCCGGAAGACCGCGTGGAGCAGATCCGGCGCATGTCGGATTATCTGGAAAAACAGTTCGGGCGCCGGCCGCAAGGAGCATGGCTGACGGAGCGGGTGTGGGAGCCGCAGTTGCCGTGGACGCTCTCGGCCGCCGGCGTGGAATACACGCTGGTGGACGATGTGCATTTTCTGGGTGCGGGATTCGAGTTGGCGGACCTCTTCGGCTATTACCTGACGGAAGACCTGAACCAGGTAGTGAAGGTGATTCCGGGGCTGAAGCGGCTGCGGTACCTGGTTCCGTTTGGCCGGGTGGACGAGAGCCTGGATTTCCTGAGGAGGGCGGCACAGGCGCATCCGGCCGGAATGGCCGCAATGGGAGACGACTGCGAGAAGTTCGGGGTGTGGCCGGAGACGTATGACCACTGTTACGTGCACGGATGGCTCGACCAATGGTTTTCCGCGATTGAAAAGAGCGAGGACTGGATGGAGACGGGGCTGCCGGGCGACTTGATGGCGAGCTACCAGCCGCTGGGACGGGCGGATCTGCCGTCCGCGTCGTACACGGAGCTGACGGAATGGGCGCTGCCGACCCCGGCGCGAAAACGCTTCCACGCGCTCCTGCAGGAATTCGCGAACCGGCCGGACGTGCTGCCATTCCTGCGCGGGAGCTTCTGGAGGACCTTTCTGACGAAGTACAGCGAGGCGAACCTGCTGCACAAGAAGATGCTGAACGTTTCGGCGAAACACCGGAAGCTGGCCCGCGAGGTCCGGCGCGGGCTGCCACTGCGAAGGGCGGTGGACCAGGCGGGCGTACACCTGCTCCGTGCCCAATGCAACGACGCATACTGGCACGGCGTTTTCGGCGGGCTGTACGCTCCACACCTGCGCGCAGCATTGTGGCGGGAACTGGTGATCGCAGAAAAACTGGCGGACGCAGCCGACCACGGCGTGCCGAGTTACGCAGAGGTGTTCACGCTGGATTTCGACGCGGACGGGCGGGAAGAGATGTACCACGTCTCGGAATCGTACGCGGCGCTGACGAAGCCCTGGGACGGCGGGACGATGGTGGCGCTGGATTTCCGCGTGTCGGACGTGACGCTGATTAATTCGATCCAGAGGAGGCAGGAAGCTTACCACGAGAGATTGAGGCAGCTCGGCTCGGCGGCGCAGCCGGCCACGGCGGGAGCGACTTCGATCCACGACGCGACGCGGGTTAAAGAGGCCGGGCTGGACCGCTTTCTGCGGTACGACCGCTGGCCTCGGCACGCGTTCCGGCTGATGTTGTTTCCAACCTGGAAGAAGTGCGAAGACTACGCGGAGTTGAAATTGGAGGAATCGGCGGCATTCGCCGGCGGCGAGTATGCGGTGGCGGCAGGAACGCCGGACCGGCTGGAGATGCTGTACCAGGCCCCGTTCACTACGCGAGCGGTGCTGAAGCCGCCGGAGGGAAAACTGCTGCACGCGTCGAAAACGTTTCTATTTTCACGGACCGCGAAGGGTTTCGAGATTGCGTGCCACCTGGCGCTCTCGAACCACACGGGAGAGCCGCTGCGCCTGAACGCAGGGCTGGAAATGGTGTTCAATCTGCTGGCTCCGAACGAAGCGGACCGCTATTTCGAATGGGGAGGAACAAGGCAGCCGTTGCGTTGGGCCGGGGCCGTGCCGGGCGGAGAGCTGAAACTGTCGGATGAATGGCAGAATGTCTCGATCACTCTCTCCGCGGCGGGAGCGCGGGAGTTCTGGGTGGCGCCGATCGAGACAGTGACGGAATCGGAGGAAGGGTTCGAGCGCGTCTATCAAGGCTCTCAGATTCTGCCGATCTGGCCGCTGGAACTGCCGCTGGGAGCGCTGTGGACGGGACGATTTACGCTGCGAGTGGGGCTGGCTCGGCCGCCGGCAGCAAGGAAAAAAGAGTAGCGCGGGGCCGCATTGGCCGGCAAGGCGGACCCTTGCTACGCGCAGTGTTTCGGGAAGGTCTGTGCTACCTTCGGCGCGTCTGCTAGAGTGCGAGACGGCTTTCCGCGACGTGTGGAGGGGAAATGGCCGTAAGCAAAGAATTGCTCGATATTCTGGTCTGCCCGTTGTGCAAGACTCCGGTGACGCTCACTCCGGATTCGCAGGGGCTGAGGTGTGGGACATGCCGGCGAGTGTATCCGATACGGGACGACATCCCCGTGATGCTGGTGGATGAAGCCAAAATTGAAGGTAGCTGAGGCGCGGCGGTAGAGGGCAAATAGGCCCTCGGAGGGTGGACGCAGCGGTCCACTCCTGCAAAGAATGAACTCCACGAAAAAACTGGTGCGCTGGCTGCGTGGGATGGCGAATCGCCGCGTGGGAGTGGTGGGCGATTACATGCTGGACGGCTACGTGTGGGGAAACGCCACGCGTCTCTCACCGGAGGCGGCCGTGCCTGTCGTGGATTTTGTGGAGGAAAGCGAATCCCCGGGCGGGGCGGGGAACGTGGCCGCGAACTTGGCCGCGCTGGGAGCGCGCGTGAGCGCGTTCGGCACATGCGGAGAGGATGCGGAGGGCAGGCGGCTGCATGCGGCGCTTGTGGCGCGAGGGATTGAGGCGCGGGGACTACTGGCGGAGCGTGCGCGGCGAACGACGTTGAAGACACGGATTATCGCGCGGCACCAGCAGGTGGTGCGCGTGGACCGGGAGACGCGCGCGCCGCTCAGTGCGACGATCGAAGAAAAACTGATTGCGAAGGTGATTGCCGCGCTGAAGGGAGGACGCGGGGCGAAGGGGCTCGAGGCGCTGGTGATTTCCGACTACGATAAAGGGACAGTGACGGATGAACTGGCCAGGCGCGTCCTGGCGGTGTGCGTGAAGCTTGGGGTGCCGGCGTTTGTGAAACCGAAGTGGTCCATGCTGGCGACATATCCGGGGGCGACGGCGATTGTGCTGAACAGCGCGGAAGCCGGATTTCTGGTGACGCGGCCGGTGGACGACGACGAGTCGGCGGACCTTGCGGGGACGCAACTGCTGGAAAAATTCAAAACGAGCGCAGTAGTGCTTACGCGCGGGGCGCGCGGAATGACGGTGTTCCAGCCGGCAGCGGCCCGGCCGTTGAAGATTGCCGCGCTCGGCGAGGAGAGGCCGTTCGGCAGGCGGGCCAGCGCGCGGGAAACGGCACGTCACGGGCTGCAAGTATTCGACGTGACCGGAGCGGGAGATACGGTGCTGGCGACGCTGGCACTGGCAGTAGCGGCCGGAGCGCCTATCGGCGAGGCGGCGACACTGGGGAACGCAGCAGCCGGCATTGTGGTTGGCAAACTCGGAACCGCAACCGTGACCAGGGAGGAGTTGGCGGCGCTGATTAGCGCGATGTAGCGAAAGAAGTGGGAGTGGCACCTCGACACGCCTTCAACGGCGGGCCGGCACCGGGCGCGAGAAACTGGCTAACGAGTGATGCGGATTTCGTCGGGTGCATAGCTGATGGATTGGTCGCGACGCTCGACCCATAGGCGAACTTCCTTTATGTTGCGGCCGTTGGGATCGCCGGCGCCGGGGAATGGTAAGAAAGCGCTCACCGCGACGGTGACCACTACGCCGGAAGCATTGCTCGGGCTTCTGGCGGAAATCAGGTCGTAACTCTTCACCGGGCCGTACTCCCCGCTGGGTCCCCAATCGCGCATGAATTCCTCAAACGAATAGCCGGATCCCGGCTTCCAGGTGCGGTAGGCCGATTGGTAGTCGCTGGCGGCGAGCTGGGAGAGGAACAGCCGCGCTGTGGCTTTTTCCGCGTGGAAACGGAGGAGGAGATAGAGAGGGAGCGTAATGGCGAGTATGGCGACGGCGGAAAGCAGCAGGTTGCGCGGGAGCTTGCTGGGAAGCGGACCGGCGTCGCCGTCGAGAAGACCCACGAAGCGCTCCTTCACAAATAAACTAGCAAAGGGACGTGATTCGGGCAAATCTGCCTGGTGACTGGCTGAGAGACGCCGGCCTGAAGCCTGCGTGCCGGCAGGCAGGGCTGCCGCTACGAGGAGGAAGAGGAGTCGGGGGGCGGAGCGAGGGCGCCGGCAGCGCCTTCGGGGAGTTCAATGGCGTATTTGGTGCGTGATTTCTCCTGGTGCTCTTCGAGAGCGAGTTCGATCAGGCGGTCAATGAGCTGAGTGTAGGAGATTCCGCTCGCCTCCCACATTTTCGGGTACATGCTGATGGACGTGAAGCCGGGAATTGTATTGAGCTCGTTGAGGTAGATCTTGCCGGTGCGCTTTTCCAGGAAGAAATCGACGCGGGCCATGCCACGGCATTCGATGGCGAGGAAGGCGCGGCGGGCGTAATCCTGGAAGCGCTTGACCTGAGCGGGCGCGAGCTTTGCAGGAATGCGGAGCTCGGTGCCTTCCTCAAGGTACTTCGCGGTGTAATCGTAAAATTCGCGATGCGGGATGATCTCGCCGGGGACGGCAGTCTGAGGATCCTCGTTGCCGAGGACGGCGACTTCGATCTCGCGTCCATTCACGGCGCGCTCGACCAGGATTTTCTGGGCAAATTGGGAGGCCTCGTCCATGGCGGCGGAGAGCTCGCGGGGACGGCGGACTTTGGTCATGCCGACCGAGGAGCCGAGCGTGGCGGGTTTGACGAAAACGGGATAACGGAACTTCTTGGCCACGGCTTTTTCGACGTCGGCGGGATTCCGCTGCCACTCCGTGCGCGGGACGGCCAGATATTCGACAACGGGGATGCCCGCTTCCCGGAACAGGCGCTTTTGAACGTCCTTGTCCATGCCGACGGAGGAGGCGAGAACGCCGGCGCCAACGTAGGGAACGCCCGCCAGCTCCAGCAGTCCTTGCACGGTTCCGTCTTCGCCGAACGTGCCGTGGAGCACGGGGAACATGACATCCACGCGGGATGGCGGACCGGCGGGAGATTCGCCAACGGACATGAGCGAGCCGGCGCTCGGGTCGGGCGGCAGGACGACGCGATGGCCGCGTTTCAGCACGTCGGGCAGGAGCTTCTGCGCGCTCTCGCCGACGAGCCAGCGGCCGTCTTTGGCGATGCCGATGGGGACGGCTTCATATTTTTCGGGGTCCAGCGCGCGGAGAACGGACTGGGCGGAGGCGATGGAGACTTCGTGCTCTCCCGAGCGTCCGCCGAAGAGCACGCCGACGCGAATGCGTTTGGCGTTCACGGCGTCTTCCGGCTCCCTGCGCGGCTCCAGCTCACAGAATCTTCTTTCCCAGGCCGGAGAGCATCAATTCGATCCCCAGCAGCGCGGTCTGGTTGTGCTGGTCGATCACCGGGTTGACTTCCACGATTTCGAGCGCGGCAACGGCCTTGGTGTCAGCGATCATTTCCATGGCGAGATGGGCTTCGCGGTAGGTGACGCCGCCGCGAACTGGCGTGCCGACGCCGGGAGCATCAGCAGGATCGACGAAATCGAGATCGAGGCTGACGCAGATGCCGTCGGTTTCGTCGGAGGTGAACCGGATTGCCTCGGCCATCACCTCACGCATGCCGCGCTCGTCGAGGTCGCGCATGGTGAATACGTGCACGCCGGACTCTTTGATGATTTTCTTCTCTTTGGCGTCAATGTCGCGCACGCCGACGAGTGAAATGTTCCGCGGATTCACCATAGGCTGCGTCCCGGCGAGCTGAGTGAGCTCGTCGGGGCCGTAGCCCGCGATGGCGGCCAGCGGCATGCCGTGAACATTTCCGGAGGGCGATGACTCCGGAGTATTCATGTCCGCGTGGGCATCGAGCCAGAGCAGGCCGACGCGCTTTTCTTTCTTGCGGAAAAAGGAAGAGACGCCTGCCACGGTGCCCACGGCCACGGAGTGGTCGCCGCCCATTACCAGCGGCAGGAGGCCGTCTTCCAGGGATTTTTCCACCATTTGGGCCAGGCCCTTGCAGGTCTCCACGATCTCGGCCAGATATTTAGCCCGCTTCTCGCCGTAGTGCTGCTCCTCTGCCTGTTTCACCAGGACGTTTCCGGCATCCTCCACCTGAAGGCCCATGGATTTGAGCTGCTGGGCCAGGCCGCCGACGCGGAGCGCGGAGGGTCCCATATCGACGCCGCGGCGGCTGGCCCCGAGGTCCATGGGCACGCCGATAATGCGGATTTTTTGCGGCACGATGTTCCTTCGGGTTCCGGGAGCGTCGCGGAAAGCCCGCGGGGAAGTTTCAAGGATATATGCGGTAGAGCATGCGAGGGAAGGGAATCACCTCGCGGATGTGCGTGGTTCCGCAAATCCAGGCCACGGTGCGTTCAATGCCCAGGCCGAAGCCGGAATGGGGAACGCTGCCATAGCGGCGGAGGTCCAGATACCACTGGAAGGCTTTTTCGGAGAGGCCGTGCTGGCGGATGCGCTCGAGAAGCAGGTTGTAGTCGTGAATACGCTGGCTGCCTCCGATGATCTCTCCGTAGCCTTCGGGGGCCAGCATGTCGAAGCTGAGTGCGCGGTCGGGCCGCTCGGCGTCGGGCTGCATGTAGAAGGCTTTGATCGCCGCGGGATAGTGGTGGACTATCACGGGGCGGTCGTACTGGGATGAGAGAACGGTCTCTTCGTCCCCGCCGAAATCGTCGCCCCACTTTACGTCTTTGCCGCTTTTCTGGAGGACGGCGATCGCCTCGTCGTACGAAATGCGCGGGAAGGGCGGGCAGACGGCGGCGAGTTTGGAAACGTCGCGGCCCACCACTTCCAGTTCGCGCGCCCGATGAGCGACGACGTCCTGGACGATGTGGGAGACCAGGTGTTCGCCCAGCACCATGATGTCTTCCAGCCCGGCGTAGGCCACTTCAGGCTCGCACATCCAGAATTCGGTGAGGTGGCGGCGCGTTTTCGATTTTTCGGCGCGAAACACGGGGCCGAAGCAATACACCCTGCCGAGCGAGGCGGCGGTGGCTTCGATATAGAGCTGGCCCGATTGGGTGAGATACGCCTTGCCCTCATCAAAATAATCCACTTCAAAGAGCGTGCTGGTGCCCTCGCAGGCCGCGGGAGTAAACATGGGAGCGTCGGTAAGCACGTAACCATGGGCGTCCAGATAATTGCGCGTGGCATGGACGACCTGGGCGCGGATGCGAAGAATGGCGGCCTGGCGCGGCGTGCGCATCCACAGATGCCGGTTTTCGAGGAGAAAGTCGGGACCGTGCTCCTTGAGCTGAATGGGATAGGGATCGGAATCGGGTATGCGCTGGACGACGTCAATTGTTTCCACGTGCAGCTCGAAACCGCCCGGAGCGCGTGCGTCGGGGTTTACCCGGCCCGTGACGATGCAACTGGATTCCTGGGTGAGACCTTTAAGCGCCTCGAACGCCCCGGAGTTTTCCTTGGCGGAGACGACGCCCTGGATAGTCCCCGTGCCGTCGCGGAAAATGGGAAACAGAAGCTTGCCGGCCTCGCGCAGGTTGTAGAGCCAACCGTTGATGGTAACGGTTTGGCCGGCGAACTGGCCGACGGAGTCAATGGTCACGACGGGCATGAGCGGGATGCGTCCTTTCGGCCCGCGGCGAAAGGGCCGCGACGCAGGCCCATCTATTTTACAGGGGTTAGCGTTGGGCCAAAGCGGCGGCGGCGCGCTCGAGGCGCTCGAAGCAGGCGACCACGGCCTGCAGGGGTTTTGCCTCCGCAGGGGATTCGCGGATCTCCAGAGTGAGCGGCAATTCCTGCTCGGCGGTGGAGAGAGCGGCCAGTGCGCCATCCCAGTCAATGGAACCCTGATAGGGGAAGAGGTGATCGTCGCGTTCGCCGGAATTGTCGTGCAGGTGAGTGGTGACCACAAGATCGCGCATGGCGTCGAAGGCCGGGCGTATGCCTTCCCACAGGTGAGCATGGCCGGCGTCGAAGCACAGGCGGAGGTCGTGCAGGCGCGTCTCGGCGACGAACTGGCGGAGCGCGGAGGGCGAGGCGTATTCGCCGGGCGTGTTTTCAAGCGCGATGGCGACGCCGCGCTGCTTGGCGTAGAGGCAGAGGTGTTCGAGCGAACTCATCGCGGCTTGGGTGCGCTGAGGGTCCTGTGCCTCGCGGCCCGCTCCCAGGTGCAGGATCAGGTAGCGGAAAGGAATAGCTTCGGCGAGCTCGATGGCGCGCTTGATTTCGTCCACGGCGTCGAGACGGCGGACGCGTTCCAGGTCGGAGACGGAGATGGGCGTGGAGTTTTCACGCGACGTGCCCATCTCGCGGCTGGTAGGGGCGTGAACGGAGTGAACGCAAAGGTCATGGTGGTCAAGCCAATCGGCCAGTTCGCGCACGGCCTGCGGAGAGCGGTAGTCGAAATGGGAGCGCGCGCAGAACAGCTCGAGCTGGGGAATGCCGGCCTGCTCGATTTCCGTGAGCAGGGCGGGTCCCAGCCGTTGGCTGCGGAAAAGATAAGTGGAGAGAACGCGCATGTGCCTCATGGCCCAGCCGCCTTCGTGCGGGGCGTGGAGGGACGCTCCGCGAGCTGGGAGTTTCCATTATGGCAGAGGGGCGGGGCGAGTGGTGACAGATGAGCGGCGAGTGACGTAAAACACTTACACCCAGCCGTGCCCGTGCCCCATTACCCGCCGGCGATGGCCCCGATGATGAAGAAGGGCTCGCGGCCCGAGACGACGGCTTCAGGAAGCGGCGCATCGGGAGACTCGAACGAGATGTCCTGCTCGCAGGCGAAGAAGCGCAGGAACGGCCGGCGTTCGAGCGTAACGTGGTCACGGATGGTGCCGCGAAGCATGGGATAGCGGGCTTCGAGGGCATCAAGCACGGAGCGCGCCGTGACGGGAGCCGCGACCTCCAACTGCACGTCGCCCTGAACGTGTGCCAGCGTGCGCAGGTGCGCCGGAAGCACGACCAGGATCACGGCAGCGTCTGCACCTCCACGGAGAGAACAGCCGGAAGATCGCGGACGATGGCGTTCCAGGAGTCGCCGCCATCGGCCGAAGCGTACACTTGGCCGCCGGTGGTGCCGAAATAAATGCCGCAAGGGTCGAACCGGTCCACGGCCATGGCGTCGCGCAGCACGTTGACGTAACAATCCTTCTGCGGGAGCCCTTTCGTCAACGCCTCCCAATCGTTTCCTCCCGTGCGGCTTCGATAGACGCGCAGTTTGGCGTCCTGGACGAAATGCTCGCCATCGCTCTTGATGGGCACAACGTAAACCGTCTCCGGCTCGTGAGCGTGCACGTCGATGACGAAGCCGAAATCGGTGGGCAGATTGCCGCTGACTTCGCGCCACGAGTCGCCGGCGTTTTCGGAACGCATCACGTCCCAGTGCTTCTGCATAAAAAGCACATCCGGCCGCGAGGGATGATGGGCAATGCGATGGACGCAGTGGCCCACCTCGGCGTCCGGATCGGGGATGAACTCGGAACGCAGGCCCTTGTTGATCGGCTTCCAGGTTTGTCCTGCGTCGTCGGAGCGGAACGCCCCTGCGGCGGAAATTGCCACGTAGATGCGCTTGTGGTTTTTCGGGTCGAGCAGGATGGTATGCAAGCACATCCCGCCCGCGCCCGGCTGCCAGGTTTGACCGGTCGAGTGGCAGCGAAGGCCGGAGAGTTCTTTCCAGTTCTTTCCGCCGTCGCGGGAGATGAAGAGCGCGGCGTCTTCCACTCCGGCGTACACGGTGTCGGGATCGGTGAGCGATGGCTCCAGGTGCCACACGCGCTTGAACTCCCAGGGATGCGGCGTCCCGTCGTACCACTTGTGCGTGCCTGCCACTCCTTCGTACACAAACTTGTTGCTCTCGCCCTTGGGCATTCCACCTGGCGCCGAGGCGGGTTCGCCCGGAGGTGTGCCTGGCTGAATCCAGGTCTTTCCCCCGTCGTCGGAGCGCTGGATCACCTGGCCGAACCATCCGCTGGTCTGCGAAGCGAAAATGCGGTCAGGATCGACCGGTGAGCCTTTCAGGTGGTAAAGCTCCCAGCCGGAAAAGTAGGGGCCGCTCACTTCCCAGTTTTGGCGTTTGCCGTCTGCCGTGAGGATGAAGGCGCCTTTCCGTGTGCCGACCAGAACGCGCGCTTTGCTCATACGATCTTGCCTCCCAGGGGCGCCGACATTCTCTCATTCTCACGGGGTTCGCTCTATCCCCGCAGGTCGAGCGCCGGGATCAGAAACCTGCCAAGGAGCGCGATTTTGCCATCATTTTTGAGCACATTGCGCGAACCGGCCAAAACCGGCGCGGCAAATACATTTGAACCGGTGAAAATCGAAAAGAACCAAAACGGAAGAGCGCATTCCAGGCGCGCTCAGGGAGTGCCTGAGGCAGTGGCCTCCCGGCGGGGGTCAGCGGCGCCGAGGCGGTCGCCGGAGACGGGGTCGATGGCCACGGCATTCACCTGCCCGATCCAGGAGCGGTGCTTGATCGTATGCCCGCGCGCTTCGAGATCGCGAACGATATCGAGGGGGAGTGTCTCTTCGACATACAGAATATCGGGCATCCATTGGTGGTGAATCCGTGGAGCATTGATGAGCGGCTGAGGGTCGCCGCCGAAACGCATCCACTGGAGAACGGCGAGGAGTGTGGCCGAGACGATGCGCGGCCCGCCGGGTGAACCCGCGACAAAACTCAGCTCGCCGTTGCGCAGAACGATGGTCGGCGTCATGGAGCTCACCGGGCGGCGGCCCGGGGCGATTGCGTTCTGGTCGGATTGGACCAAGCTGAACAGCTTATTGGGTGTGCCGGGCTGCGTGGTGAAATCGTCCATCGTGTCGTTCATCAAAAATCCGCCCGGAACGGTCACGGCGGAGCCGAAGCTCTCGTTCAGGGTATAGGTGTTGGAGACTGCGTTCCCGGCTGCGTCGACGACGGAGAAATGAGTCGTGTGACCGCCGTGGATGGCTTCGCCTTCGGCTGCTTCTTCAGCCGCGCCTGCGGAACGCTGCGCTACGTCCTCGCCCGCCTTGGGCTGCGTGTCGAAAGGCAGGGGATTGCCGGCGCGGATCTCGGCCGATGTGGAGGCGTGGTCGCCGCTGATGGTGGTGCGGCGTTCGGCAGCGTAGCGGGGATCGATCATGCCGCGCACCGGAACGTGGAAAAAATCCGGATCGGCGAGGTACTTGGCGCGGTCGGCGAAAACACGGCGGAGCGATTCCGCGATCCAGTGGAGCGAACGCGCCGCGCTTTCGGCATTCACGCCGGGCGTGGCGGAATCCCACCGGCCGAGTTCCTGCCCGTCGAGCATTTCCAGCACTCCAGCGATGGCAATTCCTCCCGAGCTGGGCGGAGGCGCCGACAGGATTTCCCATTGGACGTTCCCCTCATGGAAGGGAACGCGGAGCGGTTCACGGACCTTGGGCAAATAGCCCGCGAGATCGGCTTGCGTGAGCAATCCTTTGTGACGGCGGAAGTCCTCTGCAAGCGACAAGGCCGTGCCGCCCGTATAGAACTCTGCGGCGCCGTGACGGGCGATGCGGGTAAGCGTGCGCGCCAACTCGGGCTGTTGAAACGTGTCGCCCGCGTGATAGAGACGGCCATCGCGCAAAAAAATCTTGCGGCTGCGGGGAAAACGCTCGAGCCGCGGGCGCGCCGATTCCATGGCACGCGCCAGTTTCTGGCTGACGGTAAAGCCGTGAGATGCCAGCGCGATGGCCGGGGCCATCACTCGATCGAGCGGCATGGTTCCCCAAATGCGCAGGGCCAGCTCGAGCCCGGCGACGGTGCCGGGAACGCCCGACGCGCGATAGCCCAAAGTGGCGGCCTCGGACTCTAGCGAACCGTCGGGACGGAGGTACATATCGCGGCGGGCTGCCGATGGAGCGGTCTCGCGATAGTCGATAAACGAGGAGCGGCCGTCGGCCATGCGCAGGAGCAGGAAGCCTCCGCCGCCCAGATTGCCTGCCTGTGGATGGACCACCGCGAGGGCAAAGGCCACGGCGACGGCCGCGTCCACGGCGTTGCCGCCATGACGAAGGATTTCCACTCCCGCATCGCTGGCCAGCGATTCATCGCTCACTACCATGCCGCCACGAGAGCGCACCGAGGCCCGAGTCCAGACCGGCGACTCGATTTCGCCGGCAGTAAGATCACGCTGGACTGCCGCCGGCGCGGCCTGGGGCGGAGCGGCGGGAGCGGCGTTCTGCGCGCCGCCGGTCGGCAACATCCAAAAAACCGGCGTCGCGGAGAGGAGCAGCGCGAGACTGGCGGCTGGCAGCCGGAACGAGCATCCTGCAGATTTACTGCGCACGCTCACGGGACAACGGCGTGTCCCGCGGCCATTTGCCGGACACGAGCCAGGAGCTCGAGCTTCGCGCGGGCGCGGTCACGCGGCAATGCATCGAGACCGCCCGCGGGTCCGAGGAAGGAACGGCCCGGGGGCAGCTTGGAAAGCAGGGACTCGAGCTTCCGGGCAACTTCACGGGCGTCCTCCAGCTCGGGGGTGCGCCCGCTGACAAGGCCCAGATGCACCGGCTTGGGCGATCCGGAAGCGGCAAGGCGCTCAGTGAGTTTTGGGTTGCCGGCGAGATCCAGCGCAACCACATCGGCGGGAAGTTCGAACAGCGCGTCCCACTTGGATTCGGCGCCCGGAGTTTGGAGAAAGATGGTGAGCTCAATGCGACGGCCCGATTTGCGCGCAGCATCGCGTGCCACAGAGAGGGCGGCGATTCCGGCTCGCAGCGCGGTCCAATCTCCTGCCTGCTCGATGGGCGCGAACTCGTCCACTTGGATATGCTCGGCGCCGCCTTCCGCGAGCGCTCCGAGTTCTGCGGCCAGCGCCTCGGCAAACGCGGCGGCGCGAGCGTCCAGGTGAGCGACGGCAGTGTCTTGCGGCTCGGAGAGCTTGGCAAGAGTGAACGGGCCGGTGAGAACCGCCTTGACGCCGAGTTTGCCGGCTTTTCCCTGCGGCGTGCCGAGCGCGCCCAGCGCGTTGCAGGCGAATCGGTATTCGTCGGCGAGCAGCGCGCAGCGGCGCGCAGGACGCTTGCTCACCTGGGGAACGCGGTAGTTTCCGGGCGGGGAGGGAAGAGCGCGTTCGCTGCCGAGAGTCACACCCTCCAGCTTTGCGGCCAGGTGGGAGACGGGATCGAGCCAGCGCGTGAGTCCGTCGGTGACAACTTCCATGCCCGCCGCTACCTGCTCTTCGATGGCGCGACGGACCATGAAGCTTTCTGCATCCGCGAGATCGGCCGCGGTCTGTTCGCCGCGCGCCACTGCCGCGCGCACGCGGAGGAGGACCTGCAAATCGTCACCCGGGCCGCTGCGGGGATAGCTTCCGGCGCTGGAGAGTGTAAGTTCCATCGCGGTGCGGCTGCGGCCGTGCCGTCAGGATTGCACTCCATCGGGGAGGAATGAGACGAAGTCGATGGAGGGAACGGAAGGGAGAATTCCGCCGTCGTGGCCGCGAGCGAGCAGCTCACGGACTGCGCTGCGGCCGAGTTCGCCCATACTGAGCGTCCAGGAGTTCACGTACATACCCACGAATTTATCGGCCAAATCATAATCCATGTCGCGCGCAAACTGGAGGGCGTAGCTCAGTGCCGGCTCGCGGTGGTCGAGAGCGTATTGGACGCTCTCCTGAATCGCGCGGGCCACGCGGCGGCCAACGTCCGGTCCCAGCGAGCGGCGCACGGCGTTCCCGCCCAGCGGCAGTGGCAGACTGGTCTGCTCTCGCCACCACACGCCCAGATCGATTACGCGATGCAGGCCTGCCTGGGAATAGAGCAACTGGCCTTCGTGAATCAGAAGGCCGGCCTCGACGGAACCATTGCTCACCGCGCCGATGATTTTGTCGAAGGGGATGGGGACGGGTTCGAAGCGCGGGGTGTGCAGGCGCAGCGCGACATAAGACGAGGTGAGCATGCCCGGAACGGCGATGCGCTTGCCGGCCAGGTCGGCGGGCTTGAGTGCGCGCGATGCCACCACCAGCGGGCCGTAGCCGTCTCCGAAGCTGGAGCCGCAATCGAGCAGCGCGTATTTCGAGGCCAGCAGCGGGTAGGCGGAGAAGCTCAACGCCGTGACGTCGTACTTTTCTTCCTGTGCGGCCTGGTTCAGCGATTCGATGTCGGAAAGTGTGTGGGAGAAACGCAGGCCCGGTGTGCGGACCTTGCTGGTGGCTAGCGCATAGAACATGAAGGCGTCGTCGGAGTCGGGCGAGTGTGCCAGCGACAGGTCCCAGACCTCCGGGCCACGCGCGGCAGCCAGCGCACCCTTCTGCCGGGCTCCCTCCGATTGCGATGCGCCACTCATCTCTTCCATTGTCATGTGTCGAGTGAAACTAATCACGCCAGCGGCAGGACACGCGGAACAATCCCGGAAGGGAGAGGGACATTCCACAATGGAGCCCGCCGCGCCGGGCCGGGAACAGCAGAAACAACGCAAGACCGGCGGACAAAAATGAGCCTAGCATAGAAGCGGAAGGGCGACAATCAAGCTATCCACAGCACCGCGGGCGCATCGGAGCTCTGCGGCGGCCCGATTTACTTGTGGTGCGTAAAGCGGCCGAAGCCAAGCCGCAACTGAAGCGTGTTGATGCCCGGATTCGGAGTCGTCAGGCCCGCGTCCGAGATGTGCATGAAGCGAACCTCAGCGCTCCAGTTGTATTTTCGCCGCAGGAAGTGTGCCCCGATCGCGCCGCTGGTGGTGAAATTCACTCGTCCGGCGCCGGGCGGCGCTTCGTGGTTGGTGAACAGCGTGCCGCCTCCCAGGTCGATATAGGGCGACACGTGGTGATGCTGCACAAAGTTCCATTTGAGGGCAAACGGATTCACGCCGAAGCCATAAGCTGCTCCCGTTCGCTGGACCACCACGAAAGTTGGAACCACGTCCACCGCATATTCAAACCTTCCGCGCAAAAAGCCCGGCCCGGCAGGATCCGTCAAAACCCAGCCGAAACGGGCCCCGAGATTCCATACCCCGGTGTCCTCGGCGCTTCCGTTGATTCCGTGGCCCCCGCCGGTCCACACCTGCAGCTCGTGGCCGTCCGATTCCGGCCCGGCCTGTGCCCTCGCGCGCGGAGCGCACATCGCGGATACAGTTAGAAATACCAGAAGCAGTTTTTTCACGCGGATCCCCTTGGACCAATCCTCCTCAACCTTATACGGAGTCGGGACGCGAAACAATTTGAAAGGAAAAAAATCCTTCGCGCGAATTGCTTTGTAGCCGTGTCGGCCTGATTCCCATTCAGGCAGCAAGCCCGAAAGAAAGAAACGGAATCGGCAGTAGGGCCCGCTGTAGCCTCAATCAAGGCCGCCTCCGTGCGCTCATGCGGCTGCGGATTGTTTCGCTGACTGTCGTCACAAATCGCTGGCGAGGCGCTTGATAGCGGTGGGGAAATCGGAAGTCTGATTGAGGTAGGGCTGCCAGTCGCGGTCTAGCGCTTTTTGATAAGTCTGCCAATCGCGTTCGTAGAGATGATTTTGCTCGGCGTAGGTCCTGTAGGATTCGTGGCCGGTGTCGAGGAACAAGCGGCGCACCACCTCACCCGTGGTGTAAAAGAGCAGCGCGTGCCACAGATCGCGGGGAATAGGCTTCGATTGCGCCTGGAATTCACGGTCGAGTGCGTCGCGGACAGGATCGGCGAGGCCGTGCGAAGCCTCGTGGAAGAGCAGCTCGAAGGCCGCCAGTCCCTGGTTGCGCGGATCACGGCTGGAGACGGTGATGTGCAGCGGATCGAGAGTGGTGTAACCGCCGAAGACTCCGGCATAGACGCTTACGTCCACGTGTATCGGTCCCTTTGGCCAGGGCGTGCGATAGATGGAAGAAAGCCTGTGGGAGATGCTGGCGCCAAGATCTTCGACCAGCGGGGCCACGGCGTTAATCCACTCGCGGTTCGCGCGGTCGTCGCCCGGCCACCAGTGCGCACGATAGATGGGAGCGGCTTTAGCGAGCGCGGCGACCACGCCGGGAAGAAATCCGGTAGCTGCGGCAGCTTCGTTGTCACCCATTTCCGCGAGCCGGTCGTTCATCAGGACCATGTCCTGGTCGAAGAGCAGGTCATGCGCGGCCAGCTTGATTTCGTATTCATCCACGGCGGAGTTCCAGTCGCGGCGCTCCTGTTCGGTGAGGTCGTCGAGAGCGAGCCTGACGTCTCCTTTCTTCGCCGCATCCGATTGCGAGCGGACTACGGGACGTTCCGTACGCAAGCGAGCCTGTTCGTACAGCACGTGGTGGAGGTTTACCCAGAAATTGCTGTAAAGGGCGAAAACAGGGAGGGGCCCGCGCGGGACGGTCACGGAGGGGCGCGAGTTGCTGCCGATGACTGGCTCGGGGACCTGGGCGGAGCAGGTGAGGGTGAAAAGAAACAGCGAGAATAGGCCCAGGATGGCTCGTGGGAGGTTTCGTCCGCGCCGGGAATCTGGGCTTCGCATCAGGGCCCGGAGTTCAGCGGTTCGTATGCAAGACACGGGCGATGGTGGTTGCGGCAGCGAGCTTGAGAAGCTCGCCGGCGAGGAACGGCGCGATGCCGAGCCGAGCGGCGTTCGTGGCGCCGACGAATGTGGCCAACCAGAACCATCCGCAGAACAGGATTATGGCGTCGGCGGGCAGTAAGACGGATGCGAAGGCCAGCCATCCCGGAGCGCCTGCTCCCGAGGATTCCGCGGTCGAGCGGAGCCGTTCCACGAGATGGCCGGCGATGAAAGCTGCGATCGGGAACGCAAGCAGGTAGCCTGCAGTGGGTCCGAACAGTCGCGCGGCTGCTGGAGCGCCAAAAGGCTGGAAAACAGGCAGGCCGGCGGCTCCTTCCACCAGATAAAGCAGCGCGGCCAGGGCGCTTGCGCGCGCGCCGAAGAGGACAGCGATCAGCAGAACGCCAAAGGACTGGAGCGTGACCGGCACAGGAGTCCAGGGCAGGGGAATGGCAAACTTGGAGCAGAGCACGAGCACGCCGTTGGCAACCAGCACGCGCACGGCGGCGTGAGCAAGGCCCGTGAGACCTTCCCCGGAAACGCGCCGCAATATTTCGGTACGAGTGCTGATCATAAGACTCCTCAAGGGCAGTAAAAAGATTATAGCGGAACGCAGGCACGAGTGAACCTTCTTCAGTAGCCAATCGAGCCTAGGCTGCCGGGAGCGGCTGCCACTGCGCTACTGTGGCTGCTCCTCGAGGCGGTCATTCAGGCGCGGGTCGTCGGGGCCGGCGACATCGCCATTCTTGTCGCCGCCGCGGAGTACTCCGGAGGAATCCAGATAAAAGGAGCGCTTTCCTCCCGGGCCGTATTGAATCGGTGTGGCGATGATCTCGAAGTGAGCATCTTCGCCCCGTGAAGCGGAAGAAACGCGATAGCGGAAGGAATAGTTTTCCTTTTTTCCGGAGGCCAAATCGGCGCCAATCAGTCCGGCCGCGTCCGGGGAAATGCCCTCGGTGGGCGCAGGCCCGAGTTCCGCCAGCGATTCCGGAAGAGAGCCGAACCCCTTGCGATAGGTCTCCGCGGAGGAAGCGATCAGGCGCATGGCTTCCACGGCGAGCAGTTCACGCGTCACGATTTCTTGGGCGGCCCATTGTTTGGCGAGTTCCGGGATGTTCAGCATCAGCAGGCCGAGAGAGAGCAGGCGCCAGCCGCTCTCCTCGTGCACAAAGCCAAATTCGGCCGATAGCCCGCTGGGAATTGTGACGGGAATAAACGCCAGATTGCCTTGGACGCGTTCACGGCCCAGCCGGAGTTCGGTGGTCTCTGAAGGCGAGGAGCAGCGAAAGACAGGCGTTCCATCGAGGGACGTGGAGCGCAGCGGCTTGCCCGCTTCACGGACGGCCACCAGCCTCCGCATCAGCTCGTGCTGCTGGATTTGTGGGAGATTTCGATAGGCCTCGGCGCTGACTTCCGGAAGGAAGGCCGCAAATTCGCCGGGCTGCTGGCGGCAGGCGGCAGAGAGGGCGCGCACCAAGGTATCGCTCGGCGTGAGGGCGCCTTGGGGAGGAGCCTCGGCTGAGGGGGCCTGCGCGGCGAGGGGCACGGCCATACAGACCCAGGCACCGAGAAGCAGAATCAGACGATTGGTCATGGGGCGTTTTTTGCTTGAGCAAGAATAGCCGGGAGCTCCTTGGAAAATTGCGAGCGCGGCATCACTGCCGTGCATCCTGCCCGGCGCGCGCGTTCCGCAAGATCCGTCTGCACATGAGAAAGGAATGCGACCAGGGGCACAGAGTTGCCTCGGGGCAGCCGTTCGAGAGCGTCGAAAGGATCGTTGCTCAGATTGAGATCCAGGATCACCAGCGCGGGGGGATTGGCAAGGAACTCGTCCACCAAGTCCTTGGGAGTAGCAAAGCAGGCGAGTTCGACCCCCACATGGCGCGCGGTCTCCACAATCTTCGTGCGGAAAAAGAGATCATCCACTATAGCCAACACTCGCCCCATGGTTGCCGGCCTCCCGCCTGACTGCGGCCGCCTCCCCGTGTGACAGCCCTGTACCTGGAAGTATAAGATTTGGGCGTGATGAATCCTATTGCGCGTGCAGCGCTGGAGGCGTTTGAGGCAGCAGGCGCTCCTGGAGTGCCGCGTAGCACCTTGGAAGAAGCTCTGGCGGCGAATGGCGTGCTCTGCCGGGAAACTTGCGCAGGCGTGCTCGACGATTTGCTCCGCGAGAAACTGATCGTGGCGGAGGACGACGGCGCGATGTTCCGGCGGACGGAATCGGGGCGGCTGGCACTGGCTGGGCCGCTGGATTTGACTCTCTACACGCGCGCGGGATGCCACCTGTGCGACGAGATGAAAACGGCGCTGCGGCCTTTAGTGGCCGAGTATGGGGCCCGGCTCGCGGAAGTGGACGTAGATGGCGACCAGGAGTTGCATGCCACGTTTGGCAATGACGTGCCCGTGCTGTTCCTGGGCGCTCGAAAAGTGGCCAAACACCGGCTCGACGCAGCGCAGATAAGACGGCAATTGCAGATGGCCTGCCGGCGCTAGCCGCAAGTCCCAAACTCTGAGGGCGCTTTGAGCCCTCCCAGGAGGCTAGTGCTTGGCCTCGGACTTGGCGCCTACGGATTCGTCGGGGATGTCGCCCGGGCGGCCTTTGACGCGGTCGTACGTCGTGAGTTCGCAGACAGAGCCGAGGCCTTCGTTATAAAACGTTGGTACGCCGAGGACGCTGCGCAGGTCTTCGTTGAAGCGGCGAAGATTCACCAGTTGCGCCGCCAGCGCCGGCAGCTTCTTTCCGTCGGAGCGCAGGAGGAACTTCTGGTACCCGGCGTCCCATAGGCGTGTGAACAAGCCGCCGGAGATGACGGTGGGCAGCTCGGTCATTTCGAATCGGCCGTCCGGCGTGCGGCGGAATTCCGCGCCGCAGCCATAGCGCTCCACGCGCACCACGCCCCCCGTAGAGTTGACGGCAAAGCCGGCGCGCGGCAGCGCGTCTAACTGTTCCTTGGTAAACCGCTCGTTCACGTACCACATGTCCTACACCTCGCCGCCGAGCGCTTTGATTCGCTCATCGAGTTCGGCAAGCGTGCGCTCCAGGAGCTCGCGGTGCCGGGAATGACGCGCGGTGGCTAGATCGGCGGCGGTTCGTTTGCGGGCCAATTCGAGCTCCTCGCGTTTGCGCATGCGTTCGTGTTCCTCTAGGCTGCGCGCGCGGCGTGAGTTCCGTGGATGTGACTCGGAGGGGTCTTCGCGCTGTTCTTCGACCGCCTTGCTTTCCCAACCTCGAGCCATGGGAGGCGAATTATACCGCAGGCGTGGCACGGCCGCACGCAAGGGAGCGGGTTTGCACTCGTCCTTCCCGGCCGGACTGCGGGGCCAAGCGACGAGGGCATAGCTCCTTAATACCGACCAACGGGCAATAATGGCCGTGCCACTCGCCGTTTGCTATCCTCGGGATCAACGGCCAAATGCAGCTTCGCGGCCTCTTGAGCATCCAATAGGTTTGGGCGGCAGGACGTACTTGTCCGCCTTTGCTGGCCGGGAATTTCGTTGGAATATGGGCTGGGGAGAACAATCCGCAGCGGTGGCGACTGCAGCCGAGGCACGCAGGTTCGGCTCCACGCTGGTGGAGCGCGTCGGCAACACTCCACTTGTGCGGCTGGATCGCCTGGGGCGGGAGTTCGCGCCCGTGGAGTTCTACGCCAAGGCCGAGTGGTGCAATCCCGGCGGATCGGTCAAGGACAGGCCGGCGTTGAGCATGATCCGCGCGGGAGAGCGAGAGGGAGCTCTGCGCCCCGGCAAAACGATCCTCGATGCGACGAGCGGAAACACCGGTATCGCCTACGCGATGCTTGGCGCCGCGCTGGGGTATGCGGTGAAATTGTGCCTGCCCGCAAGCGCCTCGGAGGAACGCAGGCGGATCTTGCATGCCTTCGGTGCGGAGTTGGTGCTTACGCCCGGGGACGAAGGTTCGGACGGAGCCATTCGCCGCGTGCGCGAGCTCTACTCCTCCGACCCGGACAAATATTTTTACCCGGACCAGTACAGCAATCCCGCAAACTGGCAGGCGCATTACCGGACGACGGCGGAGGAAATTTGGGCGCAAACCGAGGGGCGCGTGACCCACTTTGTAGCCGGGCTGGGAACTAGCGGCACGTTTATCGGCACGGCACGGAGGTTGAAGGAACGCAACCCGGCCATCCGGTGCATCAGCCTGCAACCCGACGGGCCTTTCCATGGGCTGGAGGGTTGGAAGCATATGCCCTCCGCGATCGTTCCGGCGATCTACGATCCATCAGTGGCGGACGAAAATCTCGAGATTCGTACGGAAGACGCCTACCGTTTGGCCATGCGCCTGGCCCGCGAGGAGGGCCTGCTGGCAAGCCCCAGCTCCGCGGCCGCCCTGGCCGGCAGTCTTCGCGTAGCGGCCGGTCTGCCGCGAGACCAGCGGGCGCTGATCGTTACGATCTTCCCGGATTCGGGCGACAAATACCTGAGCGAACGGTTTTGGCAGGAGCAGTAAGGGCGATGAGGCTGCGGCTGACCGCGCAAGTGCGCGACGCGATCCGGGCCCACGGAGCCCGGGGGTATCCCCACGAGGTGTGCGGAGCTCTCCTGGGCCGCGACGCGGAGAGCGAAGGCGTCGGAGCGCTGCGCGAGGTGACCGCGGTGGTCCCGCTGGAAAACCGCCGTGACGATTCGCCACGGAATCGATTCTCAGTGACGCCGGAGGACGTGCTGAGGGCCGAGCGCGCGGCCCGGGACCAGAGGCTCGAACTGGTCGGCTGGTATCATACGCACCCGGACCATCCGGCGCGCCCAAGCGAGTTCGACCGCGAGCACGCCTGGCCATGGTACAGCTACGTGATCCTCGGAGTGGCGGCGAGCGAGCCTGGTGAGATGACCTCGTGGCGGCTCGCCGACGACCGCAGCGGATACGCCGCAGAGAGCATCGAAGAGGCCTAAGGGGGAAAGAGAGAATGGCAGTGAAAGTGATGATTCCCACTCCGTTGCGGGCCTATGCGGAGAAGCGCGACCATGTGGAAGTAGCTGCGAAGACCGTGGGCGAGGCCCTCAACTCGCTGATCGCCCGGCACGGTGAACTGCGCCGGCATCTCTATCAGGAAGATGGCCGGCTGCGCAGTTTTGTAAACGTTTACCTGAACGACGAAGACATACGCTATCTGCAGAAGGAGGCGACTCCGGTGAAGGACGGGGATACGGTGAGTCTTGTGCCCTCCATCGCGGGAGGCATCTCCACGCGGCTTCGCTGGGAGAGTTGACGATGGGGACCAGGACTGCGCCGGCGGAGGCCGCTTCGGCGCCAACGCTGTCGAAAGAAGAGATCCTGCGCTATAGCCGCCACCTGATCATGCCGGAAGTGGGCATGGAGGGGCAGCTCAAATTGAAGCGGGCGCGCGTGCTGATGATCGGCACGGGCGGATTGGGCGCGCCACTGGGTCTATACCTCGCCGCGGCGGGCGTGGGGCACCTGGGCCTGGTGGACTTCGACAAAGTGGATTTCACCAACCTCCAAAGACAGGTGACCTTCGGAACTACCGATGTCGGCCGCCGAAAGGTGGAAGCGGCATACGAGCGGCTGACGAATTTGAATCCGGATATCGACATCAAAGTTTTCGAGACCATGCTGACCAGCGCGAACGCGCTCGAACTCTTCCGCGATTACGACATC
>JASHSV010000363.1 GCA_030038535.1 Candidatus Acidiferrales bacterium | reverse complement strand
CCTTCGCTCTCGCGTCCAGATCGACCCCGCGCAGGTTGGGATCGTAATAATGCTTCTTCACATCCTTCACAACCAGGTTGAGCATGTCCTCGGCTCGCTCGCGGTCGAGCGAGGAGAGAGTTTGGCCGAGCAATGCCGCACTGGTAATCGCTCCGGCGAGAATCGCAAACGTGGAACTGCGGAGTTTCATCGTCGTTTATCCGGCCGTACAAACGGTCTTTGCCCGTCAACGTATATCCGCGGCTGTATATCAGTCAAGTAATACACGGGACTCGCAGGATTACGGGACTCGGTGCCGGAACCCGTGCTGCGCCGCCTTCCCGGAAACCCTGTGCTATCCTCGATGGATTCCCATGAACATCACCCGTGAAGACGTGCTGCGCGTCGCCGAGCTGGCCAATCTGGAGCTCACCGAGTCCGAACTCTCCACCTATGGTGCCCAGCTCGCCTCCATCCTCTCTTACTGCGAAAAGCTGAACGAGCTCGACACAAAAAACGTCGAACCCCTCGCGCAAATCCTCGAATCGGGGGCAGGCGGAGCCGGCAAGGATCAAGCGCCCGATGGAGGCGAACGCCAGCACCTTCGCAACGACGCTCCCCGCGATGCGGGCATCATCCGCGAGGTCGTGCGCCGCGCACCCGAAGGTCTCGACGCCGAGCCCGCCTACTTCCGCGTGCCCAAAGTGATTGACCGATGAGCGCCTCTCCCAACGCGCCCGCCAGCGCCGCGCCCCCTGCCGGCTCGGCCGCCTGGACCGTCGCCTCCATCCGCCGCGCGCTCGAATCGCGCAAAGTCTCGTCGCGCGAGCTCACTAAGGACTTCTACGCGCGCATCGAGCGCGAAAATCCGCGCCTCAACGCCTTCCTCGCCCTTTCTCCCGAACGCGCCTACTCCCAGGCAGACGCCATCGACGCCAGGATTTCCCGCGGCGAGCCGCTTCCTCCCCTCGCCGGCGTGCCTGCCGCGCTCAAAGACGTGCTCAACACCCGCGGCACCGAGACCACCGCCGGCTCGCGGATCCTCAAAGGCTACGTCCCGCCTTACGACGCCACCGCCATCGAACGCCTCGACCGCGCCGGCGCTATCTTCCTCGGCAAAACCAATTGCGACGAGTTCGCCATGGGCAGCTCGAACGAAAACTCCGCATTCGGCCCGGTGCACAACCCTGTCGCCCTCGACCGCGTTCCCGGCGGCTCGAGTGGCGGCTCGGCCGCAGCCGTGGCCGCGGGCCTCGCCGTCGTCGCCCTCGGCACCGATACGGGCGGCTCCATCCGTCAGCCCGGTGCTCTGTGTGGCGTGCCCGGCATGATGCCCACCTACGGCCGCGTCTCACGCTACGGCCTGATCGCCTTCGCGTCCTCACTGGATCGCATCGGCCCGTTCGCCCGCACCGTCGAGGACGTCGCCCGCGTCTTGGAGGTCATCGCCGGCCGCGACCCTCTCGACGCAACCTCAGCGGACCATCCTGTGCCCTCCTATTCCGCCGGCCTCGATGCGTCCGTCGAAGGTCTCCGCCTCGGCATCCCCGCGGAATATTTCGCTGAAGGCCTCGATCCCGCCATCCGCCAGAAGATCGAGGCGGGCATCGGCCTGCTCAAGAAACTCGGCTGCGTGCCGACTCCCATCGCCATGCCCCACACCGCCTACGCCATCCCCACCTACTATTTGATCGCGACAGCGGAGGCCAGTTCCAACCTCGCGCGCTTCGACGGCGTGCGTTATGGCCTGCGCGTTCCGGGCGCCACTCTCGGCGAGATGTACCGCAAAACCCGCGGCGCCGGCTTCGGCGCGGAAGTAAAGCGCCGCATCATGCTCGGCACCTACGCGCTTTCCGCCGGCTATTACGACGCCTTCTACCTCAAGGCGCAAAAGGTGCGCACGCTCATCAAAGGCGACTTCGACCGCGTTTTCCAGCAGGTGGATCTGATCCTCACCCCCACCTCGCCCGTCACCGCCTTCCGGCTCGGCGAGCGCACGGAAGATCCCCTGGCCATGTACCTCGCGGACATCTACACGGTCACAGGTTCCCTCGCCGGTGTCACGGGCATCTCACTTCCGTGCGGCAAAGTATGCGGAACCCTTCCCGTCGGCCTGCAAGTGATTGGGCCGCATTTTGAGGAAGGTCGCGTGCTCCGGCTGGCCCACGCGTTCGAGACCGCCGGCGGCTTTGAAATTTAGCGCGGGGCTTTTGCCCTGGGGTACTTTCTCATCCCGGCTCGGAGCCCGGCTGGGCCGTCTTAGGAACTCAAAATGAAGGACGTTGGCGCCATCGTCGAGCTGCTCAACCGCGCTCACCTCGGCTTTGTCGAGGTCTCCGAGCAGATTCCGCCCAGCCGCTGGAAAAAGAACCCCGCGAAGGGCGGCTGGTCGGCCGGCGAAGTGGTCGTGCACCTGACCATGGTGGAAACCACGGTGTTGGGCTTCCTCCGCGAGGAACTCTCCAAGCGCCCGCGCCCGCACTCGCTCCTCGAGCGCATTCACGTACCCGTCACCCTCGTCTCCCGGCGCCTGGTCAAGCGCAAGTCTCCGATCCCCCTCGATTCCTCTCTCATCAAAGCCCGCCAGGAGGCCCTCGAAGCCTACTCCGCCGCGCGCAACCGTACCCTCAAGTTCATCGCCGAACACTCTTCCCGCAATCTGGCTGCCTTCCGCCGCAAACATCCCTTTCTGGGCAGCCTCAACCTCTACGACTGGCTGCGCATGCTTGCCTATCACGAAATCCGCCACACCAAGCAAATCCGCGAAATCGGAAAATCCTTCGAGAAATAGAGAGAAGTTTCACCGCGCAAACATGCTCGCGTAACCAGGCGCAGCGAAACTGGGAACGAGCAATATCGGGTCCGTAGTCTGTAACTCCTGGGTAAATCACAATTTGCCGGGAGCGAAAGCGATAACGCGCCTTTAGTCATCGCGCTGGCATTCCAGTTGCTCAGATTTTTCCTCGCGGCGTATCTTGAGCACGTTCGCCCGAGGGTTGGAGATGCTCATGTTGAGGGTTCGCGCCAGCCAAAAGCTCTTCACCGATGTGGAAGTGGCCGGCCTCTTCGGTGTGGCCCTGGACGAATTGCGCGAGCTCGCCCGCACGAAACATCTCGGAATTCTCTCCCGCGCGGCTCAAGCGGCCGAAGCTGCCGGCGTCACTGCCGGCCAGTTCGTCTTCACCCTTTCTGACTTGATGATCCTCTCCGTCCTCTGGCCTCGCCTTCAGCACTAACCCGCCTTCCCATTCACGCGCTTCGGGCATGGCTTTGGGGGGCTATGCCTGTCCGCACACTTCCATTCCTCCCTCTTCTGGTGCATCCTTCCCGCTCCCGATGCGAATCCTTCTGCGAGCAGGCGCCGTTATGCTTTCCACTGCTCTCTCTGCCGCCCCGCAATCCCAACCCCCCGTCCGCGTCATGCCTCTACCGGCCAGCATCGAAACGGGCTCCGGCCAACTGCTGATTGATCGCTCCTTCTCGATCGCCGTTGCCGGTTATCACGACCCCGCCCTCGACCGCGCCATCGCCCGGTTCCTCACTCTTCTCTCCCGCCAGACCGGCATCCCATTCTGGTCGGCTTCCGGCGGTGCAAGTGCCTCGCTCCTGGTCCACGCGGAGCACCGTCGCGCGAACCCTCAGAAGGTCGGCGAAGACGAGTCCTATTCCCTCGCTATCACCCCGTCCCGCGCCGAACTCTCCGCCCCCAATACCCCCGGCATCCTCCATGGCCTCGAAACCTTTCTCCAGCTCGTCGAACCCTCCCCGTCCGGGTTCATCGTCCCCGCCCTCACCATCCACGACCAGCCTCGGTTCCCATGGCGCGGCCTTCTCATCGACGTCAGCCGCCACTTCATTCCTCCCGACGCCATCAAGCGGAACCTCGACGCCATGGCCGCCGCCAAAATGAACGTTCTCCACTGGCACCTATCCGACGACCAGGGCTTTCGTGTCGAAAGCCGCCGGTTCCCTCGTCTCCATGGCATGGGCTCCGAGGGTCAGTTTTATACCCAGGCCGAAATTCGCGAAGTCGTCGCCTACGCCCGCGATCGTGGCATCCGCGTCGTCCCCGAGTTCGACGTTCCTGGCCACAGCCGCTCCTGGTTCCTCGGCTATCCCAAACTAGCCAGCGGCCCCGGCCCCTATTCGCTCGACGGCAACGCCGCGCCCGCCATGGATCCCACGCGCGAATCCACCTACCGTTTCCTCGACAAATTTGTTGGCGAAATGTCCGCCCTCTTCCCCGACTCCTATTTCCACGTCGGTGGCGACGAGGTGGACGGCAAGCAGTGGGACGCGAATCCGAAGATCCAGGCCTTCATGCGCGCCCATCACATCGAAGGCAATCGCGCCCTGCAGGCGCATTTCAACCGCCGCCTGCACAAAATTCTCGTCAAGCACCACAAAACCATGATCGGCTGGGACGAAATCCTCCATCCCGACCTGCCCACCTCCGTCGTGGTCCAGTCCTGGCGCGGCCAGCAGTCACTGGCCACTGCCGCGAGGCAGGGCTACAGCGGACTTCTCTCCCACGGCTACTACCTCGACCTGATGTGGCCCGCCGCCCGCCACTACGTCGTTGATCCTATGAGCGACGCTGCCGCCGATCTCACCCCCGAAGAAAAAAGCCGCATCCTCGGCGGAGAGTCCTGCATGTGGGCCGAGTGGGTCACTCCTGAAATCATTGATGCCCGCATCTGGCCCCGCAACGCCGCCATCGCCGAGCGCCTGTGGTCTCCGCAATCCACCACCGATCTGGATTCCATGTACTCCCGGCTCGACGCGTTCAGCCTCCGCCTCGAATGGGCCGGTCTCACCCACACCTCCGCGCGTACCCTCATGCTGCGGCGCATGGCTGGAACCGAAGAGGTCGCTGCTCTCGCCGTCCTCGCGGACGCGCTCGAACCCGTCAAGGACTACACCCGTTGGAAAGCAAATCCACATGCGGACTTCCATGCCCCGCTCAACCGCATGGTCGATGCTGTTTATGCAGAGAGTCCATCAGCCCGCCGTTTCCGCGATGCCGTCCAGGCATATCTCGCAGGCGGCCATTCCGATGCCGCCCTGGAAGCGCAAATCCGCGCCCGTCTCATCGCCTGGCACGACAACGACGCTTCGCTGCACCCGCTCCTCGATGATCGCTCGCTGCTGCAAGAGCTCGCGCCCATTTCGGCCAATCTTTCCGCACTGTCCGCCGCTGGCCTACAGGCGCTCGACTATCTCAGCCGTGGCGAGCCGTCGCCCGAACCCTGGCGCACGCAGCAACTCCCCCTCGTTGCTCGGGCCAAAGCGCCGGCCGCCGACATGCTCCTCATGGTCGCCGCCCCCATCGAGCAACTCATCCAAGCCACCGTTCCGCCAGCCTCTCCTCCCTCTCTCAGGTAGCCTCGGTCAGTCCCTCACTTCCTCGCCAGGGCGCAATCACCATCAGCGCCTCCTTGGTGGTTGATAACCACCAACCCCGTTCGAAATCCACCAGAATTCGCTCCTCTACCTCACCGGCTGCGTCCACTGCCCGTACGCAACACTCTCTGCCGGAATGGCTTAGCCACCCCACCGTTCCAGCCTGACTTTGGCCTCAATGCTGCTCGTCTCCACCGTACCCAGCTCATGCATAAATCTGAAATCAGTGGGGCGCACGTACCTGAAATGTAGTAGCGAGCAATCTGAGTCAGTCCTAGTACCAGGCCCAGGGTGGCCACCTCGTTTGGAGGAATAGAAATGACCAGGTCCAAATCTCTTAAGCTGCTCTTTACCCTCGCAGCCTCCTGCGCTTTTGCCGTTGCGCCGAATCCAGCCTTCGCTTCGCATGGCGGGCACGGTGGCGGCCACGGCGGTGGCCACAGCGGAGGACACAGTGGAAGCTCTCACGCCGGCAAATCCTCCGGAGGCGGATTCCACGCGGGCCGCAGTTCTCGCGGCTCGAACTTCGCGGGCGGATCTCGTGGCAGCTCGAGCAATTTCCGTGGCGGCTCGTTCACAGGAAATTCCCGCAGCTTCAGCTCAGCTCGAACGGGAGGGTATTCCGCCGGCAGGAGTTCGTTCGGATCGGGCGCGGGCTCGGCTTACGGCTCTCGTGCCGCGTCGAGTGCGGCCGGCAACTGGCATTCATTTTCCGGCAGCCGCACCGGTGTCAATTCCTTTGGCCGCTCCACCTCGTCCGCGATGGCTTCCAGCCGCAGCTTCAGCCGCTCCTCCACCACATCGTCTTCGGCAATGACGAATCAGCAGGGCGGCTGGCGCTCGTTCAGCTCCGCTTCGGGCATGGCCTCGCGCGCGGCGGGCTCTTCGCTCGCCAATCGCTCCGCCGCCGGCGCTGCTGGCAACGGATACAACTCGGGCGCCTACAATCGCTACGGTCGTTCCGGCTACGCACCCGGCTACGGCGGGCACGGTGGCTGGGGCGGCGGCTGGGGTCCTGACTGGGGATTCGGTCTTCCCTGGGATTGGGTCGGCGATGTGCCTTACGCCCTCCAGTACCTCAATCCCTGTCTCTACTCGCCCTGCCCTTATCCGTATCCCTACGGTTATTACCAGGGCTACCCCTCTCCCTACGGCGTTTACAACACTCCTGATCCCAATTCGCCGCCGGCCGCCTACGGCCCGTACGCGAATCCGCCGCAATAATTCTTTCTTTGTTACGCGGCCTGTCTCGCGTAGCGCCGGCGTCCCGCCCGTCCTGAGCGCAGTCGAAGGGCGCCGGCCTTGGGTCCGTCTTTCCAATCCGTTCCCTCGTAGGGGCGCTGCTTACTGCGCCCTCTGCACTTACCCCGCGACGCCGGCCATCTTGCGCATGCGGTCATTCGCGAAATACTGCGCCTTCCCTTCTTCGATCGCCTGCAAAACCAGACCGGCCACGAATTCCGGCTTGTCGCCATCGGCGTAATTCGCCCGCGGCCCGCCGCCCGATGGATTTCCCATCCTGTTCTTGCCGAAATTTGTCGCCGTGATAAACGGATAAATCTCGCTGACGACGATGCCGTCCTCTTCCAGTTCGGCCCGCGCCGTCAGACTGAAGCCCAGAAGCGCGCGCTTCGAGGACGAATAAACGCTGTATTGGGGAATCGTCATAAACGCGGTCCCCGAATTGATGTTCACGATGCTTCCGCCGCCTTGCGCTCGCATCACCGGAATCACCGCCTGCATCGCGATGATCGGGCCCAGAACATTGAGATGGAAGATTTCGTCAAAAATCTCGGGATCGATCGCCTCCACCGAGGCCGCATAGCTGCGCCCGGCATTGTTGATGAGCCCGTCGATGCGGCCGTAATGCCGGTGAATAGCGCGCACAGCTTCACGCACACGGTCGAACTTTGTCATATCCGCCGT